>NZ_JBJURI010000022.1:0-132426 GCF_046098255.1 Paenibacillus jiangxiensis | reverse complement strand
AGGGCAGGTTGCCTACGTGTTACTCACCCGTCCGCCGCTAACTCTCAGAGGAGCAAGCTCCTCATCAAGTCCGCTCGACTTGCATGTATTAGGCACGCCGCCAGCGTTCGTCCTGAGCCAGGATCAAACTCTCCAATAAAGATGTTACGAAGTAACATCGACCTCACCGGATTTGGGTTCCACTCGACTGAGTGAATCAAATTCGGTGAGCACTATCGAAAGAGCGATTAAGCTCATTTGAATCTGACGAGATATCATATCTCAATGTTCGCTCCGCCATTTATTCTGTCATAGACACGAACCAAATGGCTTCGCGATTCGGTTTTACGATGTAAAACCTACTCACTCGTTGTTCAGTTTTCAAAGATCAAACACTTATTTTTCGTCATCACCGCATCTCAGCGGCGACTTTTATAATGTATCATATCCTCATGCATTACGTCAACAACTTTTTTAATCATTTTTTGAAAAACGTTAGTTGTTAAATATTATAATCCATGCTGCGCAAAGGCGAATATTAATTTAGCATGTATTTTGCCGAGGAGTCAACATTTTATTTTGCACCTCTCCTCAACCCGCAATTCCTTTTAAATAAAACAAAAGAGAGCAGCTCAACACAGCCGCTCTCTCCCATCATTTAATCAATTAGCCGTATAACACAACTCTTTCCCGCATTCATTGGAAAAATTCCTCCGTACCGTGGTTTCTTTAATATAAGAACGGTAAACCAGCTTACGCAGAACCAGGGGAAGCTCATATTGAACATGTTTCAGTTCCGGATGATTGAGCAGCTCATGAATGGACCATGGTTCGCTGCGGCTTCGGAGTATTTTGAACAACAAAGCGGAACAATCCGCCATCTTCGACATGACCGAAAATTCACAGGCCAACAAAACAAGTTCAACCCGCTGCTCTACCGTTTCCGTGCTTATGGTCAGCTCTTCATACAGCTTGTAGACCGATTTGTCCATCGAGCGGACCTGACTCAGCACATTTTGGGATGGCATGGCGCCGCGTTCGATTACCTCGATACTCGCCCAATGATGAAGTGCGTTAAGGACACTGTGATAAGCATCGAGCACAGAGCCTTCCTTTAGATACCTTTTGGCATTTACATAATCTTTAAGAAAAAGGGCAAACTCGTGAAAAAGCTTCTGCTCACGCATTTGACCGTCAAATTCCCTGATTTCCTGACGCAGGAGCTGAATCTTGTTGCCGGATTCCCAAATAATATCTCCCTCCAGCAGGTAAAATACCAGATCGCACTGTTCTCCGGCGATCAGCCAATGCCATAGATGCGATAAAGCAACGTGGAGTATCTGACAACGCATTTCTCCGAGCTTCACATGCTTGAGGGGCCTCTCTGGTGTCTCAGATTCACAAACGACTAATATAAATGCTTCAAAATCATGAATTACGGACCCCAAAAATTGATTCCCTGATTTATGATATGCTATGGCACCGATGGCATCTTTCTCTAACAAATCAACGGACAGCAAGTCTAAACTAGTTAACTGCACGTCACCCTCCATAACAATGAAGCAGGCATACCGCTATATAAAAGTTTTATTAAGATTATAGAATTTCTAAGTTTTCAGCGGAGCTGAACAATTCTATAATCGCAAGAAAAACTTCCGCTACACGCGGTCTGGCTTCTTTGAATGTACGTCGATAGACGTTTTTCTTATTAATATTTCTACACACTCACCCCAGTTCCTTCTTAACCAGGCAGACTTAATCACAAACTGGAATATGCAGCGCTGCATATTTTTCACTTTGCATTATACGTTTTCAGCACGTCCCAAGCATCATCACTGGCAAAACTTCGATTCCAAACCCCAATGCCCCCCAATTGAAGGGATTGAGCTAGCTTCACTCTGGCCTTTAATGAGCTCTTATCTTCCAACCAGATTTTTTTGAGCACACCGTTCTCTTTGTATTCCACATAGTGCTGTTGTTCTTTCTCCAAAAATTCAGGCTTAAGCTTCTGTTCTTTCACAATTTCAGCAGCGCTCTCCATTCCGATGGCTTTGGAGCTGACTTTAGTCTCCCCGTCCTTCTTCTCCTCGGACCAAACCCGTGTATAAAGCGGAATACCCAGCACCAATTTTTCAGGCGGAACGCCATCTTCATCAATGATCCGTCTAACCGAGGCCTCAGTCCATGGAAGGGAAGCCACCGATCCAGCTTCTGGGCTTGATGCCCAATGCTCATCATACGCCATGACCATCATATAATCCGTGATTTTCCCTAAAGAAGCACGGTCCAGGAATACGGACCACAGCTCACTGTCGGATTTTGGGGTTACATCTATCGACAAAATCAGATCATTTGCCCGTGCCAGCGGCTTCAGTTCTCTCATGAATTGGGTGACATTGGCTCCATCCTTGGTATATACATTTTCAAAATCGATATTGATGCCATCGAGGTCATACTGCTTCGCTAAAGCGATGGTCTTTTTAATAATTCCCATACGCCGTTCATAAGTGGATAAAGCGCCGGAAGTGAGATCCGGATCGAAGCCGTTGCTAAGCAGTCCCCATACCTCCATACCGCGATGATGTGCCCACAGCACATATTTCGGATCGGCTTTATCTTCGATCTCTCCCTCTGCGCTTGCGATGCTGAACCAGGTCGGACTCACCACATTGACCCCCGGAAGCTGACCAATGCCCGCCGGGTCAGGATTTCGTGAATATACCGCTTCCCAAGCCAGGTTTACGGCTTTGCCTTGCCACTTCTTCTCCGAAACGGACAGGCTCTCTCCCTGAGTCTTCACCTTCCTTGTTCCGTCAAGGGTAATATGATCCGATTGCACATACCCTGTATAACCGGTATCCAATTGAGCGTAGTACCAGCCGTTCTCCCGCTCCCATAACTGCACTCCCGCCCCTTGAGTCATATCCTCCACGATAGGGGCATAGTTGGAAGGCCCTGTTCGCAGAGCAACATTTGAGCTTCGTCCCTCCACCTTCACTTTGCCAAGATCGACGCTTTCACCAGCCCTCATTAGCATGACCGCTCCAGTTGTGGTATTCTCCTGTATTTCAGTGCCGTAAATCTCCTCGATCGAATCATATGGCACGTAGATCTCATTATTGATTTCGGTGACTGCCCTGCCGGGCGTATATGCCTCTCCGTTCAGCTCTCCCTTATCCTCCGACAGATAAAGAACCTGCTGGCGGGTCGCCATAATGACCGATTCCGAGCTTTCTTCATAACGCGCTGAATCATCAATATATTCTTCTATAAACGAAAGCGGCAGCATGAGACCCTCTGCAGTGCCCTCCGCCGTGTAATCCGTTATTTTTCCTTCTACAAAAATAGGCTTGTCCGAACCCCAATCCGGTTTTTCGTGGAGCGGATTCCCCCACCATAATACCGCCGCTGTGCAAGCTCCTGCTGCAATCAACAGTAAACCAACAATTCCTTTACGCCCCCGCCGCCGTCCATGTCTATCCTTCCGTTTCATTCTGGACAAAAATAATCCCCCATCTGATCTCAGTGTCGCATTTAAGCAGTGAAAACAAAAAACGTGCGAAAATTCATTCAAACACGAATTTCCACACGTTTCATTTTAAGGGAAGCTGGTGTCTACCTGCAAGATTTGCACAGCCCATGCAGCTCCAGCCTGTGTCCATGGACTTCAAAGCCCGTTTCCTCGGCCGCAAACTTCTCTACATCCAGCAGGGAGGGATAGCTGAAATCCTCAATCTTGCCGCATTTCTCACAAACAATATGATAATGGTCCGATATATTGGCATCATAACGACTGGAGTTGTCTCCATACGTCAATTCATGAACCATACCTGCTTCAAGGAAGACCTTCAGATTGTTATATACTGTTGCAACGCTCATGCTTGGAAACTGAGGCTCCAACGCGCGGTAAATTTCATCAGCTGTAGGGTGCCCCATGGATTCCATTAAATAATTCAATATCGCATGGCGCTGGGGCGTTATGCGTACACCGGTATTTTTCAATTGTTGCAACGCATGCTCGACACGTGCTGCCATCATGCCCACCGCCTTAATTTGTTCCTGATCCTAGTGCTAAAGACATTGTAAAGTGAACCCAAGATTTTTGTCAACGCAGCGTTCCTGCATCCTCCGGCGTCTCAAGTGAGGGAATAGACTCCGGTTGTGCCATCTCCGAGGAGTGTACCGTAAGGTCGCTGTTGCCCTCCACGAGCAAGCTGTACTGTCCATCGCCGACCTGTCCGGACACCTTCTTCCCATCCACTTCAAAGGGGGCATCGGCATAGATATCGCCGTAGCTGCTTGAGCCCTCCAGCCTGAAGCTTCCGAGAACAGGCAGACGAAGTGTGATATCCCCTACGGCGCTGTACACACTCCAGTTGCCGCCAACTCTGTTGGACTGCACCACGATTCCTCCGTTCAAAGAGCTGGCATCCACATTCCACGATGCGCCGTTGATGCCGATATTACCATTTTTGGTATCAGTCTTAATATCCCCTTCTGTTCTGGCAACCTGGATGTCGCCGACCAGCGTGTTCATCGTGGTTGAGCCCGAAATATCTCCCGCAAACATATTGCCGCCGTTGGTACTCATTTCTATATTACCCGTAACCCCATGGACATTAACCGTCCCGTTTAACGTCGATCCCCGTATATTTCCTATCACGCGGTTCACCGTAAGGCTGCCGTTGCCGCTCTGCAAGGATATGGAATGGATCGCATCTACTCCGGTTAGCGTAATGTCCCCGTTAGATGTCCGAATATCCATATCGAAACGGCGGTCCTCCGGCAGTACGATCTCCATATTCATCAGCGGTTGCCTTTTGCCGGATGCCCCGTAACCTTGCGCCGACGTCCAGATCCGAATCGTATTGCCGTTGGAGGCTTGTAGCGAAGAGGCTTCAGCAATCGCCTTGGCTTCCTCCGCAGTCACTTGATCAATCCACATCGTTGTGTGAACCTCCACATCCTGAACTGCTGCTCTGCGTACAGTAATATCCCCATTGACCCCTTCGACCAGCAGCTCTGACGTCTGCATTCTGACTGGCACAAGCATACTGCCTTTATCAATACGGTCACCCTTCTCCTCACTGAAGTCCATGGACGCGGCAGTCAGATTAAGGCTGACCCTATTCCATAAATACATGTAATGATCCTGCTGGGTTACTATAAAGACTGAAGCACACAGGAGCACCGATATCATTAGGCCTTTTAGATCGAGTCTGAAAAACCGTTTCCCTTTAAAAGCATCTGATCTGCGTACAGTTCGCCAGCAAAAAAGAAAATATTCCAGCCCCAGGCCCACGAAGAGCAATGGCCACCATGTCAGCAATTCCATCATATAGTCAGTGCCCTGCACCAGGTCTGCACATAACAGAATACCCACGGATAGAAGAAGGAGGGAGGCGGTGTACCGGCCTACTCTGATTTTACGCTGCATAGAATTATGTCCCTCCTTTCCGGGAGGACCTGCCTCTCCGGAGGGATACACCAAGCTCGCGAACAAACATAATCACACCAATGGTAACCAGTAAAAAGGCCAACAGATACAATCCGTAGTCTGCGAAAAAATACTCCAGCCAGCGCGGCCTCATCCGGAAAAGAATCATCAAGGCTCCGCCCGCCACCAACAGCAAAGAAAACAAAATCCCCGTTTCCCACGCCTCGTAGCGGCTTCGCTCTTGTCCAGCCTGGCTATGAATCGTAATGCGTCGAGGCTTGCGTTTATGAAAAATAATATAATCTGCGGATTGAAGCGCATCATAGACATTATAGAAATAAAGAACAGGAATGAACATACCCAATAGAACAAGCAGCGGCACATTGATCCGCATCACTGCCGAGGATACGTACAGCATAGCTGAAAGATCCAAGAGCAGCAGCACAATAAAAGTCACGCCTCTCATAAACAGACCCATAAAAAGATGACCTGCACCCGGAAGCAAGGCAGCCAGCACGACAGCAGCAAGCTTCCGCAAGCGCGGTCGCAGCTTGCCCGTCCGCCGTGTGTGATTCCGTGAAATTTCAGGATTCATAGCTACCTCCTAGCTTCTTACTTGTCATATCAGGAAGCTGATTCTACGAATTTTATACTTTCTGATACTTTAAAATAGTACCCTATTCCGTTCTGCGAGTAACTGGCAAAAATCTGGGACAAGCAAAAAAGACCCCGCTTCTGCGGGACCCAAAGGGATAACAGTTCTTCTACTCTACGGTTACGGCAGAAATATCCTCCCATTGCCGCAGTGCAACCGAAATGCGGAGAGGATCAAATCCGGGCCGGGCCAATACTTCCAGTGAAACCTCCACATTCCGCCCTTCTGGATGAAATTCATGAAAGGGGATGTTGTCATGCTCTTTAATGGACACTTTTTTTACCTGGAT
The DNA here is from genome assembly GCF_046098255.1 of Paenibacillus jiangxiensis. Taxonomy (NCBI): domain Bacteria; kingdom Bacillati; phylum Bacillota; class Bacilli; order Caryophanales; family Paenibacillaceae; genus Paenibacillus; species Paenibacillus jiangxiensis. The sequence continues at coordinate 126,066 of NZ_JBJURI010000022.1, read as the reverse complement.
CTGCTCCTGATCGAGAAACGAGGATACCTGGTCCAGCAGCCCGGGCGATGACAAGCCGTACAGCGTGATGAGATGAACCTTTTGCCCTCTCAAATAACGCTGTTCCAGCTTATTAAATGTCCATAAATTAATCAGTACCAATATCGTGGACGCCACAGAGGCAAAATAAAAGCCCGCCCCGGTGCCAAGTCCGATGGCTGCCACCACCCAAATGGAAGCGGCGGTCGTCAAGCCTGTTATGCTTTTCCCTGTAAACAGGATGGTACCTGCCCCAAGAAAGCCTACGCCTGTGATCACAGCCGTGGCCAGACGGGCCGGATCGATCCGCACATTCGGTTCCTTCAAAAAATCAGCAAAACCGTATATGGACAGCATCATGATCAAGGAAGATCCCAGACAGACCAAAATATGCGTTCGCAAGCCTGCCGCGTGATTGGACCGCTCCCGTTCGAAGCCGATCAGCCCTCCGAGCAGCATCGCAACCAGCAGCCGCAGCATAATATGCGTATTATCGATCAACCATGGATTTCCCAACTCCGGTTCCTCCTCTACCTGTTGTGTAGTATTGTGACGGAATCGGAATTTCACAAAGCTTCCGTTCAGACATGTAAATTCATATTATTCAGATGGAACGTCTTTAATTCCACACCTGGGGCAATTTGCTGCACTGCTACAGGACGAAACCCGTATTTCTGATACAGGGAAACCGCAGGAGTGTTCAAGGTGCCTGTGGAGACAATAAACAATGGAACATCCCGATGCAACTCAAGTACACGCTCAATCAGCGACCCGGCAATTCCTTTCCGGAAATGCGCAGGATGAACCATCATTCTGGAGATGGTGAGCGAGTTGGGCTGCTCCGTCTCCGTTGCGATGGCGCCGATAATATCCCCATCCTCATTGACAGCTCCGTAAAATTGTTCGCCACAGGCGCGAAGGGTGTCCATCGTGTCCATGAGCGGTGGTATTTTATCGAATCCGATTTTCTCTGCTTCCAGACGATAAGCAACATGCTGAAGCCGCCACAGCTGCTCAAGCGTATCATCGTCCTGCAGGGATAAAGCTCGAATCATGAGTATTCCTCCTTGCCGGGGTTATGACAACACAGTCTATACACAAAACGGGCTTGTCTCCATGACAAGCCCGTCCTTATGATGGATCAACGGTTCAGCACTTCAGCAAGCAGCTTGTTGACAAGCCCGGGATTCGCTTTCCCCTTGCTTTCTTTCATGACCTGGCCGACAAAGAAGCCGATCGCTTTTTGTTTGCCAGCCTTGTAGTCCTCCACGGACTGCGGGTTGTTGGCAACGACTTGCTCGACTATGGCCATAATAGCGCCTTCGTCACTGATCTGAACCAGGCCTTTCTCTTCCACAATCTGCTGCGGAAGCTTACCGGTATCCAGCATTTCCTTGAAGACTGTTTTGGCAATCTTGCTGCTGATCGTTCCTTTTTCAAGCAAACCGATCATCTCACCCAGTCCCTGTCCGGTCAGCTTTACATCAGACAGCTCCGCATTCATGCTATTCAGATAGCCAAGCAGGTCCCCCATGATCCAGTTGGAAACAGCTTTAGCATCCTTTGTATACTGCAAACTGTTCTCGAACAGCTCCGCCAACGCCTTGGAGGAGGTGATGACAGCCGCATCGTATTCAGGGAGCCCGTATTCCGAGGTATAGCGGGCTTTGCGCTGATCCGGAAGCTCAGGGATGGAGGCGCGAACCCGCTCCTTCCATTCCGCATCGATATGAAGCGAAACAAGGTCAGGATCCGGGAAGTAACGATAATCATGCGATTCTTCCTTGCCGCGCATGGCAATCGTCTTGCCCTGCGCCTCGTCCCAGCGACGGGTCTCCTGAACGACAGAACCACCCTCTTCAAGGATCTGCTCCTGCCTGAACTGCTCATACTCCAGCCCGCGCTGAACGCCGCGGAAGGAGTTCATGTTCTTGAGTTCCGCCCGTGTGCCTAGCTTCTCCTGTCCATATGGACGAAGGCTGATGTTGGCATCGCAGCGCAGGGAGCCTTCTTCCATTTTCACATCGGATACTTCACAGTACTGCATAATGGAGCGCAGCTTCTCCAGATAGGCACGCGCCTCTTCAGGCGACGAAATATCCGGTTCAGACACAATTTCGACCAGCGGTGTGCCAACACGGTTAAAGTCAACCAGCGACGCGAATCCGCCGTCGACATGCGTAAGCTTGCCCGCATCCTCTTCCAGATGCAGTCGGGTGATGCCGATGCGCTTGGTTGTGCCATTCACTTCAATATCGATCCAGCCGTTCTCGCCGATCGGCTGATCATACTGCGAGATCTGATAGGCTTTCGGCGAATCCGGATAGAAGTAGTTTTTACGGTCGAATTTGCTCACGTCGCCAACCGTACAGTTCAAGGCCATAGCCGCTTTCATCGCATATTCCACAGCCTGCCGGTTCAGGACCGGCAGCACTCCCGGATGGCCCAGACAGATCGGACAGGTATGGGAATTCGGCGGAGCTCCGAACTCTGTCGAGCATCCGCAGAAAATTTTCGATTGGGTATGAAGCTCCACATGGACCTCCAGTCCGATGACGGTTTCATACTTGGATGTTGTAGACATATCGGGATAACCTCCTTTTCTCCGGATTACAGCTGCGGCCGCTGTTTGTAAAATTCCGTATTCTGTTCAAATGCATGCGCCACCCGCAGCACCTGCGCCTCGTCAAAAGGCTTGCCGATAATTTGCAGGCCGACAGGCAGCCCTTCCGCAAAGCCGCAAGGAATACTGATGGCAGGCACACCGGCCAGACTCACCGGAATGGTCAAAATATCGTTCAGGTACATGGTTAACGGATCGTCTACCTGTGCACCCAGCTTAAAGGCCGTAGTTGGCGCGGTAGGTCCGATAATCACGTCATACTTCTCAAACACCTGGTCAAAATCCCGCTTGATCAGCGTGCGCACCTTCTGTGCTTTTAAATAATACGCGTCATAATAACCGGAACTGAGCGCGTAGGTGCCAAGCATAATTCTCCGTTTCACTTCCGGCCCGAAGCCCTGTGTTCTGGATTGATGATACAGGTCGAGCAGATTGGCGGGGTTGTCCGCCCGCACGCCATAACGAACTCCGTCGAAGCGGGCCAGGTTGGAGGATGCCTCCGAGGAAGCAAGCAGATAATAGGTTGCCACGGCATACTCCGTATGAGGCAGCGACACCTCTTCCCACACTGCTCCCATGCCTTCAAGCGTCTTCAACGCTTCAAGCACTCTCTCTTTCACCTGAGGATCCACGCCTTCACCCAGATACTCCTTCGGCACGGCAATTCGCAGACCTTTCACATCCCCCGTGAGGTTGGAAAGATAATCCGGCACGTCGACCTTGGCGGACGTGGAATCCATGGCGTCGTATCCTGCGATCGCCTGCAGCACATACGCCGAATCCTCGACATTTTTCGTAATCGGGCCGATCTGGTCGAGGGAGGATGCGAAGGCGACAAGGCCAAAGCGCGACACAAGCCCGTAAGTAGGCTTAAGACCGACTACGCCGCAGTAAGAAGCCGGCTGCCGGATGGAACCGCCGGTATCCGAGCCCAGCGTAAAATAAGCTTCACCTGCGGCAACAGCAGCAGCGGAGCCTCCGCTTGATCCGCCAGGAACCCGATCCAGATCCCATGGATTACGGGTTGGGTAAAAGCTTGAGTTCTCGTTGGAGCCGCCCATGGCAAACTCGTCCATATTCATTTTGCCCAGGGTTACGGCGTCCGCAGCATTAAGCTTCTTCACTACAGTGGCATCATACACAGGATTAAAGTTGCTCAAAAACTGGCTGGCACAGGTTGTACGCAGCCCTTCCGTCACGATATTGTCCTTAATGCCGGCCGGAAGGCCAAACAGCAGGCCTCGTTCCCCTCTGGAAGCGAGACGGTCGTCCAGACGGCGGGCAGCCGCCCGTGCACCTTCCTCATCAATCGTAAGAAAAGCCTTCACTTTCTCCTCGCGGGCTTCAATATTTTTCACAGCCTCATCAACCAGATCCGTGACTGAAACGTCCTTGCTGTTCAGCCTGTTATGTAATTCCGGCAGCGTGTTATCAAACAAACTCAACTCAAACGTCCTCCTTTCGCCTTAGGGCTATTCCAGTATCGCAGGAACCTTAAACTGTCCGTCTTCCTCTTCAGGAGCGTTGCGCATCACCTGCTCCAGGCTAAGGCTCTGGCGCACCTCGTCTTCCCGCATGACGTTGCTTACATGCAGCACATGAGTCGTCGGCTCCACATCGTCCGTATCAAGTTCATTCAGCTTCTCCGCATAATGCAGAATCGCATTTAATTGCTCGGTCATGAGCTCCTCTTCCGCAGAGGTCAGGTTCAATCGCGACAGCTTGGCCACGTGGCGTACGTTTTCCAAAGAAATGTTCATGCCGTGTTTGCCTCCTTTGTGTATGTAAAGCGCTAAATTCAGGAATTATGCTTAACCCGCTGGGCAGCCCTGTCCGCTTAGTCATGAAATAGAGGGAGAGGTCCTCCGTCTCCGTGCTTTAAAATAACGTTTTAATTATAGGTTAGAACGTTTTACAATTCAATGTCGCGGGAGAAAAGTGTTGATTCGGCTTCAGCCTGTCCGTCCCGCAAATATTAAAAGGGCTGCCGGGTCTAACCCGGCAGCCTCAGAACCGGCCAAAGCCGGCGGTTAAATTAAATCCATGCGCGTAAATTAACCTGCTTGATAAAATCCGATTGTGATAATGATTCCGCTGCGGTTTCTTCTTCCTTATTGTCCATTTCACCGTTCATAATACTGTGGAACAATCGCTCATTGTGAGTAGCAAGGGCGAAATCGATCAACGCTTCGCGTTCGACCCTTTCAGCTTCCTGCTTCAGCATATGTGTCTCGAGTTCCACGTCTCCGGCTGGAACAAAGAAATTCCGGTTGACCTTCGGCACACGGATAAGATAATCGAAAGCATTATCCGGATTCCGGTCATAGGCGATAATATAACCGTGTTCTCCCACAGGAAGATTCTGCTCAAAGGCATCCGCGACGATCATTATTTTCTCCCCTAAACGATACATCGTCTACCTCCTGGCTGTCTTAGTTATCTGTTTAGTCTACTAAAAAACAATCGAAATGTCTATGAGCAAATTCAATTGATTCCAAGTGAATTTGTGGCCCTTCCTTATATTAACGTCTATACCGGTGCGACATCAGCTTGCGATGCCAACGCTGCCCACTCCAGCCTCCACGCTGTTTAACATGCTTCCAGCCCGCCGGGATTTCTGTCTTACACTGCTCCATGCTGCGCTCTGCAGTGACAATCTGCGGATACGGACATATTGCATTTCTTATTTCCTCCGCGATAAGCGGAACTTGCCGTTCCAATAGCTCCCCCTCCAAAAAAACAAAAAGAATGCTTGGCTACAAAATGTTACCCCGAAAAAAAGACAAAAAAAGAACGCAAACCGGGATTGATTCCACAGTCTGCGTGCTTCGCGGATTGTTATGTAACTTCTAAACGTTATATTAACAAACCGTACAGCTCTTGTCTAGAAGGTTTTTGAAAAAAACGGCGGGTTTTGACGAATATTTTGTCTTCCCTGTCAGCGGATATACGGATTGTTTATTTTTTCATAACCAATCGTTGTTTTGGGTCCATGTCCCGGATACACTGTCACTTCGTCATCCAGCTGATACAACCGGTGCACCGAATCAATAAGATCCCTTTCCCTGCCGCCAGGCAGGTCGGTGCGTCCTACGCCCATCCGAAACAGCACATCGCCGCCGAACAGATCCTTGCCACAGTGAAAGCTTACACTGCCCGGGGAGTGCCCGGGTGTATGGTATACCTTAAACTGATGGCCAATCAACTCCAGAATCTGCCCCTCACCGAGATCATACTCGGCCGGGGCAGCTGTAACCGGCTGTGAGATTTGCGGCCACATGAGAGAACCGTTCAGCTTGGGCGAAGTCATCCACTCCTGCTCAAGCGGATGCAGATACACCGGACAGCCTGCGGCCCGGCGTACCACATCGACTCCTGCCATATGATCGAAATGCGCATGCGTAAGCAAAATCGCTTCAATGGTCAAACTTTCGATTGCTCTGACCAGGGAGCCAGGATTCATCCCCGGGTCGATAATAATGCCGCGGCCTGTATCCTTGTCCTGCACAAGATAAGCGTTCGTCTGCAGGGGACCGAGATTGAATGAACGGATAGTTAATGCCATGGCTTACAGCCCCGAGATGAGCTCGCGCAACTCTTTCACAATGACGCCGTGAATCTCGGTTCCTTCCCCGTATCTGGCACGAATCTCCGCGCGGGCAGCGTCCAGCTTATCCTGGTAGTCCGGCGCTTCGCGGTCGGGATTTTCTTTTTTGAACTGAACCATAACCTCCTGAACATGCGCAGGACGGGGTCCCCAGTGGCCAAGCACATGCCCCCCGGTATCCGCAAAAATAACGATAGGGATGGAACGGCTGCCCATGGTCAGGAAATCGTTCATCAGCGCATCATGATTTTCAAGGATGAGCACCCCTGTCGGTATTCCTGCACTCTCCATGGCACGGAACACCACGGGCACACAGCGCACCACATCCCCGCACCAATCGGCAGCGAGAATCAGGACGCGCAGATCATCGCGGTGATTCAGACTTGCAAAATACTCGCCGTCGCTTTCATCCTTCCACGCAAACCGGTCATACCAGGAGCGGAATGCCTCCTTATTCTTTTCCATGCTGTCCATGAATTGCTCGGGCGTGAGCCCTTTGCCGAAATATTGGGAAACATTGCTGCGGGCCATATTACACACTTCCTTTCTTGTTTTTGGAGATGATCCATTTGATAAGAAAATATGCAGCCAACAGAACAACCGCAGCCACCAATATAGGGGTTATGTAAGGGGCTGCCTTTTCATCGATATGCTCCCATTGGTTGCCGAGAAGCATTCCTAAATAAATAAACAATATACTCCATGGAATAACAGCCAGGGTGGTCAAAATGATAAAACGCCATATATTCATGCGCGTTATTCCCGCCGGAATGGAGATGGCATGTCTGACCACAGGAATGAAGCGGGCTGTGAAAATAACGCCTGTGCCGTATTTGTTAAACCAGGCTTCCGCATGATCGATATGCTTTTTGCTGATCAATATGTACTTCCCGTACTTCTCAAGCACAGGGCGCCCGCCGTACCGTCCGATCCAATAAATAAACAGCTGTGCCAATACGCCGCCAACGGTTGCAAAGAAGAGCGCCGGTAAAAAACTGACCTGCTGACTATAGACCAGAAACCCTCCGTAAGCCAGCACGATTTCACTGGGGATAACCTCCACCATCAGGCCCAGCGCGATTCCGAAGTAGCCCAGATTTCGAATCCACTCGAATAGTTGAGAAATGATATTTGAAATGATATCCATGGTTTCTCCGCTCCCTTTATGTTCTCGTCCCCGGTTTATTCTATCACAGCGGAAGAACGGACTGCCACCAGCCCCCAGTCCTGCTTCCTGAAGCATGCTGCCGGGTAGCCGTCCCTGGCCTGCCCGCATATCATACAATGTCCTGAAAGGAGGATGCCCATTGCCTGCCAACCATACGCCAAAGCACGCGCAGGGACAATCCGCTCTGCCGACGGCACGCGGGATACGCCGGGCCTGCAGCAAGGAGCTGTACCGTACCTGCAAACGCCTCAAAACATACATTCCCCCTGAGTTGTTGCGAAAGGGAGAAGAGCTGTACTGCCGCAAGGTGGCCGAGAATCTGATCTGGATCACGGAAAACAGCAGCAACCGGAAGCTGCTCTGTAATTGGTGGGACGAAGAGGTCGCATCCGAGCTTGCCGAACTGTGGCAGGTGGAAAAATCCGCATTATGCGCCGCATTCCGCAGTTCCTTTGGGGGATAAGATCCGGGAAGACAAAGAGAGCGGAGCCATTTAACGGCCCCGCTCTTGCATTATTGGACTCGCGATGTTCCGGCCCCTCCCGGAAGCAGATCGGCGCACGCCCGCTCCAGATAAGGATCGGCATGCAGAAAATCACGGAACGCCGTGTATTCGTTCCACAGCTTAGGGATATCTTCCTGCTGTCCTTTGACGGCCCGGATCAGGAGATTTTTGGGCGTATGCTCCAGGTCAATAAATTCCAACAGTTGTGTACGGTAACCGAGGATGTCCAGCAGCTTGGCCCGGATTCCATCCGTAGCCAGGGCCGAGAAGCGCTCCTTCAATATTCCGTGCGACAGCATGGGCTCCATCACTTCATTGGAAATTTGATTGAAAAGCTCATGCTGGCAGCATGGCACGGACAGAATGACCGAAGCATCCCAGCGGACGGCCTTTTCGAGCGCTGCATCCGTTGCCGTGTCGCAGGCATGCAGCGTTACGACCATATCAACCTGGTCCAGCTCGTTATAGTCCGCAATATCCCCGACCAGAAATTTCAGATTGCGGTACTGCAGCTTGCCTGCCAGTAGATTGCAGGTTTCGATCACATCCGCTTTCAGATCGAGACCCACTACGTTCAGAGGCCTGCACTGCTGCACCGCCAAATAATGATACAGCGCAAACGTCAGATATGATTTGCCGCAGCCGAAATCGACAATCGTCAGCGGCCGTCCAGTCGGCAGATGAGGCAGCACATCCTGAACCATTTCGAGGAAACGGTTGATCTGCTTGAATTTATCGTATTTGCGGGCCAGCACCTTGCCTTCATCATTCATAATGCCCAGCTCAACCAGAAACGGGACAGGCTCCCCCTCCTCCAGCACATAGTGCTTTTTGCGGTTATGGGACAGGTTGGCTGCAGGCTTGGAGGGAGATTTGGTTAGAATCGAAACCTTGAACTTTTTGCTGATTAACACCTGGTAATCCGCCTCAGCCGTGCACAGCAGGCCCTGACGGAACGTTTCTTCGAACAGGGCGGTCATGCGTTCGGCCGCTTCGGGCGGTGTCAAATTTTCGTGAGTTACCTTGTTGCTGTATACATAAGCGAACTGATAGAACAGCTTCTTCTTCAGTTCCACCGGTTTGATTTGCACCTTGGTGAAGGAGGCCTGCTCCTTCTTGCGCAGCTGGCTGAGCGTTGCCGTGATCAGCGAGCCCTCCTCCATCACCTGGTTAACAAGATTACGCAGAGATTCCAAAACAATAACCCGCTTTCTGCCTCATTAGGCCTATTCTAGCTGCAGCAGCTCTTCCTTTCCCTGCTCCGCTTCCGTGCGGGAAAGGCCGCCGCGTTCCAATTCATCATCCGGCCGCTGCAGAAGACGGTCATAGAAAGCGACCGCTTCATGAAGCAGCGGCTTCTGTTTGACGCCAAGATCAAACCATATTTCATCCGCCTGGGCGTACATGCCTTCACGCTCAAAATAAGCCGCGAGCAGCTGGTCCAGCTCCAGAGGTAAAAGATATTCCCTCACCTGCTCATGGACAGCCGCGATCCGTTCAGGCAGCTGCAGCGGCTCCCTGGAGGCGCCATTCAAAGCACTGTATACATATAAATGAAGAGCCTTCATCAGCAGCTGTAGCCCCTGATCCGGCTCTCCCATGTCCTGTCTGGTCCTTCCTGCTTCCTCCAGCAGACGGGACGCCTGCTGCAGCTTGTCCACTTCTACCGTGCCGCCCATACGAAATAGATCAATGATCTGTTCGGGGGGCAGCGACTCCAGCAGCGGGAGCGACAGCCTGAATCTTTTTTTCAGCAGTTCGTCTAGCCTGGCGAGCGCTTCTGTATGGCGGTTCTGCTGCCGCAAGCCGAAGGCCGCGCCCACCGCCTCCGTCATTTCTTCCATCATGCGGAGTAAATAATCTCTTCTGAACACGACCCAATCCCGTCCTTTCACACCCGGCAGCTTCATACCCTATTTTTCTTATTGTAGATTAATCCGCGGCAAAAGCCAAAAACCCCTTGATAACCTCGGCCAGTTCCTGTGGCGCCTCCATCATGCTCATATGCCCCGCCCCGCTGATGATGCTCTGTCGAATATTCGGCTTATTCGCAGTAAAGGTACGCGCGGCAGGGACCACCTGATCGTGCTCTCCGGCTACAAGAAGCACCGGCAGAGGTGTAGCTGTCAGCACATCCCGACGGTCGGGACGTTCACGCATGGCCAGGGCAGCTCCGGCAGCTCCTTGCGGAGGAGTCGCATAACCGATCTCCTTAGCCTTGTTCACCTTGTCTGCCATAGTCTCAAGATGCTGCGAGGCAAACAGCCCCGACACCATGCCGTCAACAAAAGCCGTAATACCTTCTGTTTCGATCGTGGATACGGCTTTGAGGCGCTTTTCTTTGCCTTCCTCTGTATCTTCGTGCGCCGTGGAATGGATCAGCCCAAAGGCGTTAAACCGTTCCGGATGCCGCTGCACAGCGGACAGTGCAACATAGCCGCCCATGGAATGGCCGAACAGCGAAGCTTGGGGAATATCAAGCTCCTTAAGCAGGTTAAGGACATCATCCGCCATTTCTTCCATGGAATAGGCCCCTTTGGGCGCATCCGACTGTCCATGCCCGCGCAAATCCGGCACGATGCAGCGGTAATGAGGGGACAGAAGCGGTATCACGTCGTCCCAGTAAGCCGAGCTGCCGCAAAATCCGTGCAGCAGTACAATGACGTTGTCGCCTTTTCCCTCATCCGCGTAATATATGGTCGTTCCTTCACACACCTGTTTATTCATGACTATCGCCCTCTTTCCAGTTCATTTTCCCGGCAGTCAGCCTGTTGGGATAGCCCAAAACCGGCGGCTGCCGCATCCGCGATACAAGCGGCCATGGTCATCACCTGATGCAGTGATGTCGTCTGCAGGGTCCAGTAAGGCTTGGGCCCCATAATGTTAACCAAACCTGCAACGCTGTAATGGCCAATCAGCGGAAGCTGAAGCCCCATGGATCGTGCTGGCGCAAGCGGGGCCTCTGCAGCGAGGAACAGCCCGACCGATCCCGGCTGGCCCAGGCAGGCATCAATGGCTATAATCCGCTGTTCCGCAGGAATACGACGGATCTCGTCTTCCAGCGTTACCGCATCACACGGAGCAGCAAGTGTGCCGATCACGTGCGGAAAGCCCTTCTTCTTCAACAACGTGCCGGTCAGCGGCCCGAGCGCATCCCCCGTAGACCTGTCTGTTCCGATGCAGACAAAGGTCACCTCAGCTGCAGCAAACCGCTCATGGATAACGCGAAAAAAAGCCGCAAGCTCGCTGCCCGGCACCCGTTTCATGACGGACGGACCCGTTCTTCCGCCATCCGGCGTTTCCCTCAACACCTTTTATATCCACCTCATCCCGTCCTGGTATTTGATTTGATTCTAACGCATACCCGGCGGTTGAGGCAAAATAATTGGTGGCCTCTCCGCAAAACATGATACAATACTTCCAACCACCCCTTGTGAAAGGATGAATGAATACCGATGGATTTATCGCAGAGATCCCAGGCCAACGTCGAATATATGATCGAAGCCATCAAGAATAAGCTGCGCATGGCAAGCGGCGCAGCTATGCAATCCTCCGCTTTCTCCGTGGAGCAGTATGAAGATCTTCATGACATTTATGAAATGGTGATGAACAAGCCCAATCTCAGTATTTCAGAGGTTGAAGCGGTTGTTTCCGAGCTTGGACGGCTGCGCAGCTCCTAAATCATCACACCTGAAGCAGCTAAAGTAACCGCAGATTATGGGCCCGGGCCCATAATCTGCGGTTTTTTGTGCAGCCCCCTGCGGTACGACGTATGCCCGGCTGCGAATTGCTTTTATCATTCAAGCCAACTCCCGATCCTTGCATAGCTTACTGTGGTTTGCGGTAGCTCTTTGGCTTTTACTATAATAAAAACGTCTATCGACGTATATTCACAGAAGACAAACCACGTTTAGCAGTAGTTTTTCTTGCAATTCCAGGAGGCTTATACCAAGAAGTTTATGCTTTACTGGAATCTTAATAAAGCCTGCCGTATTACAATTCTCTTACCCGGACTGTATAGTCTTTAAACAAAGAATGGCTGACGGCGGGCTTAACGAACGAAAGACAGGAGGCTGCCAGCAAAAAATGAATTTTCAGTGTACCCATTTTTACCGCTATCTTCGCCGCATTGCCCTTGCAGTGCTCATCATACCTTCTCTCCTTTGGATGCTTGTGCTCCTCGCCAGAATGATCGGAACAGAGCCGCTGCTCCGGCTGGATGTATGGCTGCAGTCCTTGATATTTCCCGTCTCCGGTGACGTCCTTCACCACCTTCTCCCGGCAGCCCTTTTTATTACGACGCTCGGTTCCTTCTGGGTTACCCTGCTGGCAGCGCTTACTTCTGCCTTATGGTTCTGGCTCGGAAGAAAACACAATATCACGGCGTTTTCCGTTCTGGTCAGCTTTACAGCCATGTGGTGCCTGAACACCCTGGTCAAGCTAATGCTTCAGCGCGACCGGCCAGGCCTGCAGCATCTGACCGAAGCGGGAGGCTACAGTTTTCCCAGCGGACATGCTATGGTCGCCATGGGCTTTTACGGGACGCTCTTTGCAATTTGGGCCATGCACAGCCGCGATCACGGCCGCTCCATTTCTTTTCCTCTCGTTGCAGGAGCTTTATTGATATTGCTGATCGGCCTGAGCCGTATCTATCTTGGCGTTCATTATCCGAGCGACGTGGCGGGAGGATATATTGCAGGAGCCCTCTGGCTGTGGTTCACAATGCCTCCCCTGTATGCATGGATTCGGGACAGCCGCGCCCCGGGAAAACGGTAGGTTTGGCCGCATCATGCTACCCCGACTCCTGTTTCAGTCAGCAGCACTGAGTTTAATACGAAGGTAAGCGAAGCATAATCATATGAGCTCTCACAAGAAGGGAGGCGTTTACCATTTGGGGCATCATTATCAGTATCGTGATGGCCGTAATTATCGGATGGATCGGCAATGCCGTGGCAGGCAATGAAATGCCGGGCGGATGGATCGGTGCGATGGTCGCGGGGTTCATCGGAGCCTGGTTGGGTACGCTGTTATTCGGTAATTGGGGTCCGGTGATCGGCGGCTTCGCAGTCGTCCCGGCCATTATTGGAACAGCTGTCTTCGTCTTCCTGCTCGGCATGCTGTCCAGATTGCTCAAACGGGCAAGTTAAACGGATATAGGCTGCTGCCTAAGGACAAATCTTGAAGAGGAGTGATTGGGATGAATAAAACGGAAACTCAGTATCCGGGACAAAGCGGTTCAACTTTTGCCAAAGGAATGTTTATTGGCGGTCTTCTGGGAGCGGCTGCTGCGCTGCTGTTCGCACCGAAGCCCGGACGCGAGCTGCGCAGCGATCTGTCCGACAAGGTGACGTCGGTAACAGACAAAACCAAAGACTACGCTGCAGCAGTAGGCGCCAAGACGAAGGACGTCGCTTCCGTGGTGGGCGCCAAGGCAACGGATTTGGCCAAAACCGTAACCGCAAAAACATCCGATGTAGCCAATACCGTCGCCGAGAGCAAAGACAATATAGCAACAGCCGCAAAACAGGCTTCCGAAGAAGTGAGGGAAGAAGCTGCAAAAGCGGATAAAGACATAATGCAAACTGCGCGGGGATAGCATTCATGAGCAAAGTCAGTGGAGAGCGTATGCCGGCCTATGAGGTGGACGAGCACCCCTTTGAACTGCGCCATGAGGTCAAAAAGCTCAACACCCGGCTGGATCAATTGGCAGATGCCCTGGAAAAGTCCCAGTTTCGCGATATCATCGAGAACTACTCCAACCCGAAAAAGCGCATTATCAGCAATTTGACGGCAGGCATCGCGAGAGGACTGGGCTTGTCCCTTGGTACCATTTTGATTATCGCTTTGTTGGGCTGGCTGCTGTCCTTTCTGGTGCAGCTCAATCTTCCCGGCATTGGCAACTTCCTGGCCGAGCTGCTGAAGTATGTGGAAGCAGCCAGACACAGTTAAATGATATACAGGGAGTCCTCATCAACTTCTTTGATGAGGTTCTCCTTTTCTTTTTACCAGCCTTAAAAGGCTGAGCAGGGGAACTTGCTCTACTTCGGCCTTTTGCAAGAGCAAGAACATAAGAAGCCTTTTGCATGACCTAAAAGCGCATCTTTTGTTGGCTTGTGGGTAGGGGTATGCACGCAGCAGCGGAGAGGACGAAGCAATTCCGGAAAAGCGCAGCGTTCGCCTTTGGCCCGAAGGGTCAACAGCGATTGTAGGAATGCTTCGTTCTCGGAGCGTCTCACAACATCAAACAGAGCACCCAGGTTAACACATCTATATGTTCCTCTCTTTTTTGCCTGCCCGCAGCAGGTCCCCTGTGAAGCCTTTCTTCCTCATCCAGATGTACATGCCAACCATGCTGATCAGCGTCGCTATCATCACCACCGTGAAGCCCCAGGGTGTCTTGATCCAGGGCAGATTTTCAAAATTCATGCCCCATATTGCTCCCACCACTGTTGCAGGGGTAAAGACAGCCGTTACAATGGTCAGTGTCTTCGTGATTTCATTGCCCCGGAAGCCCGAGATGGCGTTATCAATAGATATGAGTGTGTCAATCTCCCGCTCATAGTGCTCGAATAAACGCTGCATGCGTTCAACCCGGTAAAGCATCCGCTGAAAGAACGGATTATCGTCCAGAGCATTGAGATACGCTTCACGCGACGCCGAAATCAGCTCCTGAAATGGTACAAACATATTGCTCCAATATAGCAGTTCAAAGCGGGAATCCAGTATTTTGTCCATCAGCGTTCTGGCGTTGTTCTTCTTCATGCTCTCTTCCAGCGGCCGCAGGTTAAGCTCAAAATGATCCATACCATTCTGAAAATAATGCAGCAAAATTCGTACCAGGACAAAAAGTCCGTCCGCCCCGTTCTCGCCCTCGTCCAGCATGCGAAATCTATCCTCCGAGCTCATGAACATTCTGGTCCTCTGATCCAGGTTGAGTGTCACCAGCCGTCTGCCATGGACAAAAAAGTGAAACATTCTGGCATTACGGTTGCTGGTGAGACTTTCTTTCACTGAATAATGCAGCGTTCCAAAGAGCAGCGGGTCACTGCCGTCCAGATAGTGAACAGACAAGTAGTTGGACTCCACTTCTTTAATCACTTTCAGCCATGCCCTCGTCTCGGGCATCTCTTCTTCCAGCTCAGCCAGGATCGGGCTTGACCATCCATCGCTTTCAATGTCCCACCATTCCCATGTTCCTTGATTGAATTTATGTTTATGTTGCTCTAGAACACGCTTGCTCAAAACTTCCACTCCATCCTCTTTAATCATCTTTAAAAAGGACACCCACAATCTGATTACAGAAGAATGGGTGTCCTTTTATGTGAACTTTACAGGGACATTGCAGTAAAAAATGTTCCGTTTCATAAGGATGAATTGGACATAATCTGCTTCAGCTTCTCGGTTGCCCTTTTTTGAATCCGCGAAACGCTCATCTGGGACACACCAAGCTTCTGGGCGATCGCCCGTTGGGATTGTCCATCCTGAAAAGCCAGCAGCAGCACCTGCTGCTCCTGCTCCTTCAGCTGGCTGAGTGCCTGCTGCAGATCCATACGCTTCTCGACCGCATCAAAATCATTCGCATCCGAGCTGATCAATTCGCCGAGCGTTGCGGCACTTTCATCCTGCGACAGCGGAGAATCAAGAGATACATAATGATAGCATTCACGTCCGGCCAGCACCTCAATCGTCTCCTCGACCGAGAGATCCAGATATTCGGCAATCTCCTTGACGTCCGGAGAACGCTCCAGCTTGACGGTCAGTTCGTCTATGGCGTGCTGTACGAGGGCGCCCTTCTCCTTGATCCGGCGCGGAACCTGGATATACCATGATTTATCGCGCAGAAAGTTCTTCATATGCCCGATCATACTCTTCATGGCATAAGGCTCGAATGGAATTCCGAGATTGATATCGTACTGCTGCAGAAGACGCACCAGAGCCATTTGACCGGTCTGATACAGGTCCTCGTACAAGTCCGGCCGGTTCCGGGCAATTTTCCCCGCCGCCATTTTGACCATAGGCTCGTACTTTTTGATCAGCACGGTGGCAATCTCATTGTCCTTGGTTTGTTGGTACTCCCAGATCAAACCAACGGCTTCATCCATGGACTCTGGGGGAGTCACCTTTTCATTCATACTTTCTCCTCACTTTTTGTCATGCGTTTTACAAGGATGACTTCCGTACCCTGCCCTGCCTTGTTAATCACGTTGACGTCATCCATAAGCGCCTGCATAAGATAAAAGCCCAATCCGCCAACCTGGGCGTCATCCAGCTCTTTATCATGAAGCGTTGCCCCGGTACCCGCGCCATTCATCCGCTCAAAGCTCTCCCCTTCATCTTTTACACGGATGCTTAGCTCGGTAACATTAAATTCGAAGGTTACCTCAACAATACCTCCTTCATGGCCATATGCGTACAATACGGAATTATTACAAGCTTCGGATACGGCTACTTTCATATCCTCGATCTCTTCATAGGAGAACCCCATTTTGGAAGCAATTCCATACAGATTCAACCTCACAATATCCACAAAATCAGCGGTCGCCGGCAAATTTAACACTACTTTCTGAACTTCACCATTCATCCTCTTTTCGATCCTTTCCTATTGGGAATTCTCCTGTGGAGCAAAGAACTTGGCGATACCCGTCATATCGAAGAGCTTTTGAATCCGAACCGGTACCTCTTCAACCATGAAGCGTGCTTCCATGCCGTTCCTTGCCTTTAAAATCGACAGCAGAATGCCAATCCCCGTACTGTCAATATACTTCAAATCCTTCATATTAATAATCAGATCCTGCCCGGATTCCCCAACCAGGGGTTCCATGACCAGACGAAAATCGGGTGCTACCGACAAATCCAACTCACCGCTCAAATAAACTGTGCATGCTCCATCACGCAATTCGGTTTTGGCGTTAAACTTATCATTTTTATTTGTATTCATATAGGCCTCTCCCCCGAAAAATGGTTTCTTTATTCATAACCCTTTATGTCAGTTTCTGAAACAAAAACAGCACACTGCCCGGACTCCATTTTCTGTCACTCAGCCTGATCAAGGCGTGATCCGGCCTCCTCCATAAGAAGCTGATCCTTGGCGTGACGCAGCAGCACCTGCTTGATGCTGTTGATTTTGACCGGTTTGCTGATATAATCATTCATCCCCGCTGCAAGGCACCTTGCATGAATTCCATCCATGACATTGGCCGTCATCGCGATGATCGCGGGCTGATCGCTATCCGGCAGGCTGCTGCGGATTATAGCGGTGCATTCAAGTCCGTCCATAACAGGCATCTGCAGATCCATAAAAATGTAATCATAGTGCCGGCCGTCCAGGATTTTATCCAAGGCCTGATTGCCGTCGGAAGCCGTTTCTGCCGCCAGCCCCAGCCGCTCCATCATGTTCACCATCAGCTTTTGATTAATAGGGTGGTCATCTACGATCAATACGTCACTGCGGCGCTGCACCCTCGGCTCCAGGGAAGTCCATTCCTCCTGCTGCTCATCTTCAGGCATCAGTTCCTGAGGAAGACCCATCTGCACGGTAAACAGAAATGTCGCTCCCTGCTTGGCAGACGTATCCAGCCGGATATCGCCACCCATCATCTGAATGAGATTTCTGCAAATCGCCAGCCCTAATCCAGTTCCTCCATATTTGCGCGTCATGGAAGAATCCAGCTGCGAGAAAGGCTGAAACAATTTATCCGCCTTATCCTGCGGTATGCCGATTCCCGTATCCTTTACCGTAAATTCCAGGGTGACTTTGCCCTTGCCCGACTCCCCGGAAGACACAAGCAGCTGAACGCCTCCCTGGTCGGTAAATTTAATAGAGTTGGAGATCAGGTTGATCAGCACCTGGCGCAAACGCGCCATATCGCCAAACACCACATTCGGAATACCGGACTCCACATGGAAGCCCAGCTCCAGATTCTTCTTTCCGGCATCCATGGAGAAGAGACTGAACACTTCCTGAATACAGGAATTAAGCTCAAACGGATGCTCTTCAAGTTCCATTTTGCCGGATTCCAGCTTGGTAAAATCAAGAATATCATTGATGACAGCTACAAGCGCATCTGCGCTGCGGCGTATAATATCACCGTATTCCCGCTGCTCATCCTTCAACTCCGTTTCCATCAGCAGGTCGATCATGCCGATGACTCCATTCATCGGGGTACGGATTTCATGGCTCATCATGGCCAGAAACTCGGTTTTGGCTTTCGCGGCAACCTCCGCCACCTCCTTGGCGGCGATCAGTTCCTGGTTCATCTTTTCCAGCTCCAGCGTCTTTTGCTGCAGCAGCATGGACTGGGTTTTCAATCGTTTGTTGGTCAGGTACATTTGCACAAAACCTTCAATTTTCGACTTCAGAATTTGTGGAATAAAGGGCTTCACCATATAATCGATTCCGCCCGCGGAATATCCCGCAAACAGATGCTCCGCTTCCTTGCTGTTAGCAGAAATGAAGATGATGGGAATGTCCTTCGTCTTCTCTCTGGCTTTGATCAGCTTGGCTGTTTCAATACCGTCCATCCCCGGCATTTGCACGTCGAGCACGATCACGGCAAAATCATCCTTCAGGAGACAGCGCAAGGCTTCTTCGCCGGAAGTTGCCTTGACGAGATTATATTGTTCACTCTCGAGAACCGCTTCCAGTGCAAGCAGGTTCTCCGGCCGGTCATCTACCAGCAAGATATGAATCGGTTCATGCAACCCCATAGGATCCTCCTAAGCATCTCTATTTAATCTTCCGGTAAATTTTCTCGACCCGGTCAAGCGGCTCGTAAAAGTCGCTGTAATCTGTGAAATGGATGGATTCCTTCGCCCCCAGCACGAGCACGCCGAAGCGGCTCAGGCTTTCATGAAACAAACCGTGCACCTGATTCCGCAGCTCATCATTGAAGTAGATCATGACGTTGCGGCAGAAGATGACATTGAATTCATTGAAGGACCGGTCCGTAGCCAGATTATGCTCCGCAAAGATCATATTTTTGCGCAGGAAAGGGTGAAACATGACCGAGTTATATTTGGCTGTGTAATATTCCGAGAAGGACTGTGCTCCGCCAGACGCCAAGTAGTTTTTGGTGTACAGCTTCATTTTATCGATTCCGTAAACCCCTTCCTTGGCCTGCTGCAGCGACCTGGCATTCATATCGGTGGCATAAATGCGCGCCTTGTCATAAAGCCCCTCTTCATGCAGCATAATCGCCATCGAATAAACCTCTTCACCGGTCGAACAGCCCGCATGCCAGATTCTGATATACGGGTAAGTGCGCAAAATCGGAATGATCTTCTGACGGAAGGTGCGGAAGAGCGGCGGGTCTCGGAACATCTCCGTGACCGGAATGGACAAGCTTTGCACCAGCCTGTCAAAGCAGCCGCGGTCGTGCAGTACCTTCTCCTGCAAAGCCGATATGGATTTTACACCTTCCGACTGGGTACAATGATGAATGCGGCGCTTCAGCGACGGAAGGGCATAATTTCTGAAATCATAGCCGTACAAACGGTGTATTCCCTCAATCAGCAGCTCCAGCTCAATCTGCTCCCGCTCATCCGCATTCGGTCTGCATTCTTCTTCAGATTTTCCTTCTGCCAGATCTTTTGCTGTCATAAACTCGCTCCACTTCCTAAAGGTTTTACATGCTGCCGGTTCAATTCCGTCCCGTTTTTATCTATTACCCCGAAAAGCCGGCTACGAATACAGCCACACTCTCATTAATGATAAGAGCTGATCCGTTTGAATCGGTTTTTTGACATAATCCGAGGCCCCTGCCTCGATGCACTTCGCCCGGTCATCCTTCATGGCCTTCGCCGTAAGCGCAATAATAGGCAGCTTCTCGTATTCCGGCATGTTCCGAATATGCCTCATCGTCTCGTAGCCATCCATTTCAGGCATCATCATATCCATGAGAACCAGATCGAACCTCGTATCTCCTTGAAGCAACTCCAGAGCTTCCTTGCCGTTCTCCGCAAAGGTGACATTCATGCGGTAGCCCTCCAGCACACTCGACAAGGCGAATACGTTGCGGATATCATCATCGACAAGCAAAATGTTTTTTCCCTCGAACAATTCTTCTTTGTTGTACAGCTTTTGCAGAATGCGGCGCTTATCCTCCGGCAAATTGGCTTCCACACGATGCAGGAACAGCGTCGTCTCATCCAGCAGCCGTTCCGGAGATTTGACATCTTTGATAATGATGGATTCAGCATATTTGCGCAGACGCATTTCCTCTTTGCTGTCCAGCTCTTTGCCTGTGTAAATAATGATCGGCAGATCGCTCAGGCTCTCATCATCCCGGATACGGTCCAGCAGATCAAAGCCAGTCATGTCCGTCAGCATCAGGTCGAGCACCATGCAGTCATAGTGCTGACTTCGCAGCTCATCCAGGGCTTCCTGGCCGGTAGATACGGCTGTAATAGCGACATCATCATGCCCGATAAGTTCAATGATGGATTGCCGCTGTGTATCATTGTCCTCCACGATCAGCAGCCGTTTCAGCTTGCTGTCCATGTAAGATGAGATTTGGACAAATGCCTTGTCCAGGCTCTCTTTGGTTGAAGGCTTCTTCAGATAAGCAATGGCCCCCATCATCAAGCCCTGCTTGACATCATCAATTACCGAAATGACATGCACCGGGATATGCCTTGTGGCAGAGTTGCTCTTCAACTCGCCCAGAATGGACCAGCCATCCATCACAGGCAGCTGAATATCTAAAATAATGGCGTCAGGAAGGTAGGTTTTTGCCATTTCAAGGCCCTTATCTCCCTGCAGGGCCGACAATGCTTTGTAACCGCGGTTTCTTGCCATCTCAATCAGGATATTCGCAAAATTCACATCATCTTCGATGATCAGCAGCACTTTATCCTTGGGTCCAATCCGCTCCCGGTCATCGTCCAGCTTGGGCGTGTCCGTCACGGGCTGCTTCCTATCAGGCTTTCTGCTCGCTTCTGAAGGGAAGTGCCCCTCCCTGATCCTTTGCATATCAGGGTCAAGCATCGGAGCCGCTTCGCGTCTTGCATACTCGCTTGCCGCAGATCCGCTGCCGGCTTCATCCGGCACCTTCGCTGCAGCCTCCGCAGGCAGGTATAGCGTAAAGCAGCTTCCTTCTCCCTGAACGGACTCAACCTCGATGCCGCCGCCAAGCAGGCGGGACAGCTCACGGCTGATGGACAACCCGAGACCGGTGCCACCGTATTTGCGGCTCGTGGTCCCGTCTACCTGCTGGAATGCCTCGAAGATCAGATCCGTTTTGTCCGGTGCAATGCCGATGCCGGTATCACGAACAGACAATGCCAGATAAGGTTGGTTCTCGTTCAGGTAGGCTGGCAGCTCTTCCTTCTTCGCCTCGGCTATCGTAAATTCCACCGAACCGGACGATGTGAACTTAAAAGCATTGGACAGCAGGTTGCGTATAATTTGTTTCACACGGTACCCATCGCTGATGACGGCTTG
Source organism: Paenibacillus jiangxiensis (assembly GCF_046098255.1). NCBI lineage: Bacteria > Bacillati > Bacillota > Bacilli > Caryophanales > Paenibacillaceae > Paenibacillus > Paenibacillus jiangxiensis. The sequence goes on along the minus strand of NZ_JBJURI010000022.1, from coordinate 104,704 downwards.
CGGAAGCTCTCCTTCTATTTTGCTCACCAGCTTTAGCTCTTTTTTGGCCGCTACAGGCGCAAAATTTTGTTCAACAAACTTCTCAAGCTCCTCCAAGGCGACGGATTCATAATTGATGTCCATCTTTCCGGCGTCTACCTTGGACAGATCCAATATTTCGTCGATCATTTTAAGCAGATCGGCCCCTGACATATAGATGGTCTGGGCGTACTCGACCTGCTTCGGATTCAGATTACCGTCCCTGTTCTCGGACAGCAGCTGGGACAGAATGAGCAAGCTGTTCAGCGGTGTGCGCAGCTCATGCGACATGTTCGCCAGGAACTCCGATTTGTATTTGCTGGTTACGGCAAGCTGCATCGCCTGCTGCTCCAGTTGCGCGCGCGCCTTCTCGATCTCCAGGTTCTTCTCTTCTACTTCCTGAACCTGTTCCTCCAGCGCTCTTGTCTTGGCCATCAGCTCTGTATTGAAATGCTCCAGCTCTTCCTGCTGCCGCTGCAGCAGCTCCTCGGATCTCTTAAGCTCTTCAGTCTGGTTCTCGAGACTTTCGTTGGAACGCTTCAGCTCCTCCTGCTGAGACTGCAGCTCTTCCGACTGGCACTGCAGCTCCTCCGTGAGCGCCTGCGATTCCCGCAGCAGCTGCTCCACGCGCAAACGGCGCTGAACGTTGTTAAGAATAACGCCAAGATTCATTGCCAGCTGCGAGAACAGCCTCTGCTCAAGCTCCCCGAACGGCTTGAATGCTGCCAGCTCGGCTACGCCCAGCAGCTCGTCCTCGAACACGATCGGATAGATCATAATGCTGGCCGGCGGCGCTGCCCCAAGCGAGGAACTGACGGATAAGTATCCTAGCGGCGCCTGATCCAGAATCACCGGTTTCCGGTCCTTGGCGCTCTGGCCAATCAGCCCTTCGCCGAGCCTGAACTCTTCCTTCCTTAACATCGCTTGACCCGCTCCGGCATAGGAGCCGAAAGCAAATAACGTATCACGCTGCTTTTCCTCATCCAGCAAATAAATAGAGCCGTAACTGGCGCCAAGAATGGGCGTGAATTCGCCGATAAACATCTGGGCGATTTGCTCGCGTGAATTCACACCCCGCAGCAGCTCCGTTACGCGCGCCGTATTGTTGCTGAGCCAGGTCTGGTCCTTCTGCGACTGGATGATGGAACGCTCCAGCTGCCGCTTCTCTTCCAGATCCTCGGCCATTTCTTTGAACACCTGCGCGATTTGACCGATTTCGTCTTTGGAGGTTATCCGCAGCCGCCCGATAGCTTTAAATCGTCCTTTACCGAAGCCGTTAATCATCAGTTCCACGGTGTTAAGGCCACGCGTAATGCTCGGAAGCACCCAGAGAATGATCAGCAGGGACAGCAGCAGTCCGGCAGCCATAATGATGGTTGAGGTTTGGACCGCTTCACGGAACACTTCCCTGGAGGCCGCTATCTCGTTATCCACCTCGGTATCCTGATAATTGGAAAGCGTATTGATTCCCTCCACCGCGGCTTCCTGAGCAGCCAGTACTGTACTGTTCCTGTACGCATTGGCTTGATCATACTCACCCTGGCCAAGGAGCTGTATAAGGTGGGCCTCATATTGTTTAAAGCTTTCCCATGAGGTTTCCACACTGTCTATCAGCACCTTTTCAGAAGCGGAGGAGGGGCTCCCTTTAATAGCTTCAAGTATAACATCCCCTGTTGCCATCATCTGATCCAGCTGCTGCTTCCCCTCGGGAACGGAGGCTCCGGGGTTAAGCAGAAGATTAGCCATAACTTTAGACATTTCATTCACTTGACTGCGGATGACAGCTGTCTGGCGGACCTTCAAATAACGGTCTTCATATACTTTATCCAGTTGGCTGTTCATTGTGCCCAAGCGGTCGTAACCGATCAGGGTCAGCATGATCATGATCGCCATCAGCACCCCGAATCCAATGAGCAGCTTATTTCTGATTTTCATGCCGAAGCCTCTCCTTCTTTCAGCGAAATCCACACCAGACATTTATCGTCATCGCGATCCAGTGGCACTTCCACTTCAAAGAAAGCCTTCCGCATGACGTCCTCTTCCCATTCGCGATAATCCCGCAGATGATAAATCAAATATTGCAGCTGCTGTTCATGATCCCCTTCCACCGCTTCGAGCAGCCCGTCCGTATACAGCGCAATCCGCTCGCTTCCTTCGTAGTGGATCGTCTTCGCCTGGACTTCGATCTTGTCGAACAGCCCCACAGGGTGGCAGACGCTGTCCAGCGTGGCGACATGTCCATCCTTCCCGATCATCAGACCCGGGGGATGACCTGCATTGACATAGTCAATTCGCTTCATCCGGGTGTCGATGACCATATAAATGGCAGTAAAATAGTATTGAACAAGCTGCTTGCCCAGATCCAGCTGATTAAAGCGGCGGTTCAGCTCCTGTATCACCTTCTCGGGATCCACGTAAGTGGTGACGGTGTCTTTGAGAACCGAAGCGATGAACATGCAGAACAGGGAGGAGGAAATGCCGTGCCCCATCATATCTAGCAGAATGACGGCATAACGTCCGTCCCCAAGCGGATACCATGAGTATAAATCTCCGGCCAGCTCAAAAGACGGCTGGTACAAAGCGTGAATATGCAAGAGCGGGTCCTCTATGGCTGGACTGAGCACAGCCTGCTGCACCATCGCGGCCAGCTTGAGCTCGTCCTGAATCCGCTGGTCTCTCTCCTTATGCCAGTCCTTCTCCTGCTTTAGACGCAGCGCCAGCCGGATTCTCGCCATCAGCTCCACTTTATTGATTGGCTTGGTTACGTAGTCCATGGCTCCCGCATCCAGCGCCTCGGCCAGCTTTTTGGAATCGCCGACCGCCGTCACCATAATGATCGGGATGTCCTTGAGATGCTCATATTCCTGAACGATACTGCAGGCTTCAATGCCGTCCATTTCGGGCATCATCATATCAAGAAGGATCAAATCAATATCTGAAGGGCGGGGACGGATTTCAACCGAACGGTCCTCCAGGCCCAAATATTTGAACATTTCCGCGGCTGAGGTGGCGGAGACCACATCCCTGTAGTTTTCCTTCTTCAATATCTCCCGGATAATGATCACATTCGTCGGATTGTCGTCTACTATTAAAATTCTCATCTCTCTCTCCCTCTTCATCTGAGAATATCTGCTTCATCAAACAATACGACAGGTGTCTTTTTCAGCCATAGATATTGGCAACCTACGTACTATACTATAACTTCTCTGTCGACAAACTTCTATGTCATGAATTTAGAAATGGATAATATTTACCAATCAATGTAGGTCTTACAAATCTTCATAAACATAGATAAGGAATGGGACGAGCATGCCCCATTCCTTATCTGTGTTTACGGATGATGCCAGGTAATGCTGGCAGAGCAGCGGGATTGAATCAGGATTTTTTGGCAATCACAAGCACCTTGCCCAGATCAAGCTCTTTTTCATAAAATGCCGCTTCGGCTTCGGTAAAGCCCATCGACACGATTTTGGCACGCAGCTCGTCACCGCGTGAGCGGAACAGGTTGGCGAGAGAGTCAAACATGCCTTCTTCCTCTATGCCAATTTCTTTTGCATCCGCTGTCCCGGCGATCCGGTCCGTACGGTCCTGGCTATGCGCCAATACAAACACGTCATCATAACGGTAGCCTGTATTGCGCAGCTCCTTAACCGTTTCAACGGCCTGCACTCCGTTTTCCACCACTTTTGCATAAGCATGCGCATTTGTCGAATTCATCGTTCTCACTCTCCTTAACCATATTCATATTTCACTTTTCGGCGCCGACTCAGGTACGCTGTATCATTAACCTGCTGCGGCGGTTTTGAAACATTTACTGTGAAGTTTCGGAGAAAAGCTCCACGGCCAGCAGCTCACCGCTGACCGGATCGGCATAAACTTTGATGGCTTTGTGCCCCCGGATGTACACATCCCCGTCTTCTGCCGCAAACTGGACGCCCCCCAGCTCCTGGGCAAGCGTGCCCCGGTTCAGCGGCAGCCAGCGGTCATTGAGTTTGACCCGCTTGGCTTCCGGGTCCACGTGCACGTAGTCAACATACCCGTCCCGAATGCCTACCACGGCGTCAGCATAATGGTATTCGGTTGAGCGAAGCAGCCAGTCTTCCGTAACCTTCAGCGGCTTTCCTTTTTTATGAAGGACATCTTCTTCCCGGTCATCAAGCGAGATGCCGTTTAAGGTCATAAATTGGGACATCGGGGATGCATGCCCCGGGAGCCTTGCCACCGCCTGCACTGCATTGTCCACGGGCGGCGGCGAAGCAGCAAGCGGAACCGCATCCGCTCCGGAAAAAGGAGAAAGCAAAGCTGCAAGCATCATCAGTTGGATCATCATCATTCTGCTCACCCTTTCAATGAGTTTCATTGTTTCCGGTAGTGCGGATTCATCGGCGGTTTATCTGCTTCGGATTCTGCTCCATGCCCCGGCCGCGATGTCCACATAAGCCAGCCAGTTTCTCGCTTTGCCGGATTTGCTGTATACCGCATCATAGCTTTGGAACGTGCGGTCAGAGGGCTGGGACGGGCTCGCCGACACCGGTTCCTTCGCTACGGCACGGGCCGTTTTCGCCTTTTGCAGCTTGGACATGAACGTCGTGGACAGCTGCTTGCCCGCTGCCGTGATTTCACTCAGGACATCCCCCAGATTTTTCACCGTGGTCACGACCGGATCAATCTGCTTCATCTTGTTCTCCACGTCTACCGTGATGTCGTTCGCGTGACGCAGCATCTGTTTGACCTCATAGCTTAATTCATTAATCGTTTTTTGCACCTCCTGCAGCGTATCCGTTACCTTCTCCAATGAATCCGAAGCCGATCGAAGAGTCCTGACCAGAAAAAATACAAGCACCGCAAACGCGACCGCGATAATAAAGATACTGATTTGTGTTAGCATAGCCTAACCTCGCTTTCCTGTCGCAGATGTCTTCGTTTCCCTTGTACTGTTTTGTTACCCCTTCCATTTGTACACGAAACAAACGATATGCGAAACGATATGCGGGCTAAAGCCCAGAAGTGCAAGTCCTCCGCATGAAAGATATACCACACAAAAAAGCCCTGACCTCCGGCAGGGATAGGCCCGCCAAAGCCAGAGCTTTGCTGCGATTGTTTATTTTAAAATCCGGTCGGCTACACTGCCCCCAAACAAGAAATGATCCTGCCAGGTTTTGCTGAAATCGGTAACCTTAACACCTCCGGCAGCCGCCGAGAATGTATGCAAAAGCTGGTTGTTCCCCAGGTAAATCGCCACATGCGAAATAGTGGAATTCGGCAAACCGAGCCCTGCTTCGGCTTCCGCCCTTGAGCTTGCATAGTCGAAGAATACCAGGTCCCCGCGCTTCAGAAGGGAAATGTCGTATACAGGCTCGCTGTTCTGCTGAACCCAGCTGCCCTGCTGGCGGGAATCCGTTGGAAGCTGGTAGCCCAGCCCTTCCAGAAATATTTGCCGGATAAAGTCCGAGCAATCAAACGTATCTGTCGTGTTCCGGTCGGAACCGAATTCATACGGTGTGCCCAAATACTTCATCCCGGTAGCGATGACCTCGTCGATTGCCTCGGACACGTCCGTTCCCGTGTAAGCAGGCTCAATCTGCTGCACCGGCGGAGCAGAAAGAACAGGCTCACTCCAGGTGGAAGCAGCAGACGGAGATGATGCAGGAGATGTAGAAACCGGAGAGGACCCAAGGATGCCTCCCTTCTTCAGAAACTTTTCCGAAGAGCTGACATAACCGCTCAGGCCGCCGACGGTTTGCACCTTATACCAATAAGGATCGCTTGTATCGAGAATGGAGACCACCTCACCCGCTCCAAGCACGCCCCGGACAGCAGACTGCGTGGACGGCTGTTCGCGCAGATTGACGGCGGTCTGAATCGTTCCCGTTTGGCCAGCTTGTCCGGTTGAAGCGATGGCTATTGAATCCGTTGTCGTTTTGATGGAAGCGGACGAACCGGCAGGCTTCTGCGGGGCGGCGGCTGTGGCAGGAGCGCTTTGAGCTGATGAAGACGGGCTCCCGCCGATCTTTATGTATTGAGAGGAACTGCTTGTGTACCCCGTTAAACCGGCGGCTGTCTTTACTTTGTACCAATAATTGTCCGCTTGTCCAAGGATGGTGACCGTATCCCCCTGCTTTAGAAAAGCAGCGGTTTCGCTGTCCGTCGACGGTGCCGTTCGCAAACGGACGGCGGTTTGAATCACGGCATTCTGCCCGGGAGAAACAGCAGCCGGCGCAGCCGAGGCAGAGCCAGAGAACGCTGCATCTGTTAAAATGCCTAATACCGAAGAAGCGAGCAACAGGGTTAAAGCGCTTTTTTTCATGCGTGACCTCCATGCTTTCTGCAGCATTATTTGCTAAATTCCAACATGATTTCTCTCAATTATAATAAAAACATTTATCGATGTACATTCATAGAAGACAGACCGCGTTTAGCGGAAGTTTTTCTTGCGGTTATAGAATTGTACAACTCCGCTGAAAACTTATAACTCTACTTTTGCAGCTTGAAATCGGCAACAAACCTTGATGTAACTGGGCAAAACGGGGATCCATTTCTGGAGTTGAGGCTGAATCAAAGCAGACAGCTTTTTTCTAGCTTTCTTGGAAGAGGGGATTCGCCCCGCTCAGAGTCTAGTATCCAGAGTGAGACGGGTGTCTATAGGGTATGGGGTATGGGGTTTGGGGTCCGTTACCTGATGCCTGTTGCCTCTTCATACAACTTTGCATGATTATCCCTTTTGCTCAGACTCACGGTCAGTTTCACATCACCTAAACGCTCTGCTTTCTCCTAATATCGCCTCATCATCTCGAACCGATCTGCTTCCCCATAAGGCACAATCAAAAAATATATACCCATTCGATGGTCCTGAATAGCGTAACAACAGGCATTTTCGTGCCCACTTGATCCGTTGTTTTCTTTAACGTACCTAAAGTATATTTTCGGATCCCGGTTTTCTGTTTTTCTTTACCTGATCCAATGGGATAATGGTGCAAAGCTTCCAGGCAGCGAGTTCACATGCCTTGCCACGGTCGACGGGCGGCTTGACTGTCAAGCCTTAACTTTCGCAGCATGAAATCGGCAAACTTGCAAGGAGGGGATTCGAACTCCTCAGAACCCCACAGCTACAAAGGTTTAATTGGATTTGTGCTCTGAGAAAGTAGAGTTATAAATTCTATGACCATCATAAAGAATGGAGAAGTTCGACAGAGTATATATGTCCTATTAACGTATGCTGTTTTATACGGCACAAATGCCTTTTCAAGCAGCCTGTTTCTCCCTCACGCTCAGCATAACCCCGGCAATGATCAATATGCCGCCGATCCAATCGTAAATATGCATGACCTCCCCGAGGAACACCGCCGAAAAGAACACACCAAATAGAGGAACCAGATTCATCAGTGTCATAGCGGTGCCGGAGCTTAGTCCGCGCAGCCCGTAATTATAGAGCATAAATGCTGCCACCGAGCAGAAGATTCCCAGATAAAGGAGCATCCAGAGTGACTCCACGGTTGGCGCCTGCCATCTGGACCTTTCAAGCAGGGCAAGCGGGATAAAGGCAATCGTCCCGGCGATGGTCTGGTAAAACGAAACCGTTACCATCGAATAACTGCTGACCACTTTGCGTGTTGTAAAGTTGTAGGCTGCAAATACAATGCCTGCGGCAATCAAAATCAGGTTGCCTGTCAGCTGCCCCGAGCCTCCCCCAGGGCTACCGCCTGAAATCTGGTACACCCCCGCTATAGCCAATACAATCCCCAGCCCCTTCAGCCAGGAAATTTTCACACGGTAAAATATAAATTCAAGCAGTGCGGTAATAGCCGGATAAGAGGCGACGATCAGGGCGGCGCTTGAAGCCGTTGTCAGTTCAAGTCCGATATTTTCCAGCGCGAAATAGAGCGTTGTTCCCAAAATTCCGCTCAATGCCATCCACCCCAGGTCCTTCGGTGCGGGTAAGGCAAATTCTTTTCTGACCAGCATCACCGCTCCCAAGATGACCGAAGCAATGAGAAAACGGGCCGCCCCCAGTGTAAGGGGAGGAAAGGAATGATAAGCGATCTTGGTCCCCACAAAAGAGGTGCTCCAAATCAATATGGCAGCAACGGCGGCGGTCAAGTAAAGGCTTCTGCTGCTTTGTGCTTGTTCCATACCCGGCTTTCGGACATCGGTTGAAGTATCCATACTCTACCTCCTGGCTATTATGACTATAATTATTAGTCGCTACTTATGTAGTCACTACATAAAAGGTATAGCATTGGCATGTTAGGGTGTCAAGTGCAATAATGGAGTATAATCGGATAAACGAACGAAAACGGGCTTTTGAGCGAAGCGAGGATCAGGAGGTTCAAGGATGAAATCAGAAATTATCAAAATGCTGCAGGATTTGAATTTTACCGAATACGAAGCCAAAGCGTATTTGGCGCTGCTTGATAAATCGCCTTTATCGGGGTATGCGATTTCTTTGAATTCGGGGGTGCCCCGCTCCAAAATTTATGAAGTGCTGAGCGGACTGGTGGAACGCGGTGAGGTGATGGTCAGCCACGAAGATCCGTCATTGTATACCCCGCTGCCGCCGCAAGAGCTGATCCGGTTGAAAAAAAGCAAAATCGAATCCTCTTTCGAGGCTGCTGAAGCAGCGCTCTCTCATTACTCCTATGTCTCCCTGAACCGGGAAAATATTTGGAATATCACCGGATTTGAGGCCATCCTGAGCCGCACGAAGGAAGCGATCCATCGGGCGTCAGGGCGTATTTTGCTGGAGATCTGGACGGAGGAAGCACAGCTGCTGGAACCGGAACTGCGGGAGGCGGCAGAGCGGGGTGTCGAAATTCTGATTGTCGTGTACGGAAAACTGGAATTCGATTTTGCGCAGGTGTACCCCCATGATTCGAGTGAGGAGATTACGGAGGAATACGGCGGCCGCTGGATTGTGGCAAGCACGGACGACCGCGAAGTGGTAGCAGGCATCGTGTCCCTCGGCACCGACAGCCGCGCCGCCTGGACGATGCACCCCGGTCTCGTCATGCCGATCACCGAGGTCATTATCCACGATCTGTACATCTATGAAATGCTGCAGGCGCACCGTGAAACGCTGGAGCACACCTTCGGCCCCAATCTGATCGAACTGCGAAAAAAATATAATTTCGGGCCGTCGGGTTACAGCATGGCGGTAAGGCTGGGACTGGAAAACTAACATTATTCACTCATCCGCTGCAAAACGTATCCCTGCATCCTGCCGGGCCCGGCAGGCTATGTCAATCACCGATACCGAATGGCGGAGATTCTTATAGCACTCATCATACTTACCGGAACGGAACATTTCTGCAAAGACCACAAACTCGTTGATCATATGATTTTGTGCTTTATTAAAATTATAGGCCCTCTTGTCCTGCCCGATACTCACAATAACCGAGTCAGCCAGATTAGGCGGACTGTCCAGCCGGATAAAGCCCTTTTCGCCCTGGATCGTAATAAAGCTGTCGCTATCGGAATCCTTGGAACCGCAGCATACAGCGAGACATTGGTCATAGCGGAGAGTAACAATGCCAGAGGTATCTATTCCGTTATGCCCGATATTTGCAAGATAACGCACCTCCTGCGGCATTCCCAATAACCCGGCAACAAAATGGAGGTTGTAAATATTAATATCATACAGCGCTCCGCCCGAGTAATAAGGATCGAACGCCGGAAGAACCATTCCGGCCGCATAATCGGAGTATCTACTGGACACCTTGGAGAAGTTGCATTGAATAAGTTTAATATCACCAATCAGATGCAGCTGCTCCTTGATAAATTGATAATTAGGGGAATAGAGCAGTGTTATAGCCTCGAAGAGAAACAAGTTTTTTTCCCGCGCAAGCTTCTCCAGCGCTACTGCCTCTTGGTGTGTGGAAGTAAAAGGCTTTTCCACGATTACATGCTTGCCCGCCTCCAAAGCTTTTTTGGCATATTCATAGTGAAGACTGTTAACGATACCGATATAAATAAAATCAATTTCGGCATCCTGAAGCATGGCTCCGTAATCAGTGTATATTTTTCCTATGCCGTAGGTTTTGGCGAGTTCTTCGCCTTTTTCCATCCCCTGCTTACGAACGCAAATAGCTGTGCATTCTATGGCTTCAATTTCCTGTATCGCATCCAGGCAGAATCTTACGATCATTCCGTTCCCTGCAATTCCTATTTTCATACTTTCAGCTCCTCAGCCAATACAATTGTACGATGTCGAGCTTTATTATAGTTCGCCACATTCAATTGTGAATGCATCTGGCCAAGATTATAATTAAAGTACGGTCATTCTATTTATATGCCGTTACAACAGCGTACCTTAGGTAACGAAAAGTCAGTCCTGAAGTAAGGTTTGGCTTTGTCAGGAGGATTCACACATGCTCCAAAAACTAATCAAAATGGATAATATGTCCGTTTCCGAACGGGCCATTGCACAATACATTATCGACAATAAAGAAAAGGTTCTGCACATGACCATCCATCAGCTTGCCAGGGAGACTTATTCCTCCAACCCGACGATCATCCGTTTTTGCAGAAAGCTGGGAATGGACGGATTTCGGCAGTTCAAAATCGTACTCGCCTCCGAGTTGGAACGGCATTACGACGAACTATACCCCGTAGACGTAAACATGCCTTTTCGAGAAAAAGAAAGCTCCATGGACATTGCCAGGAGGATCAGTGAGCTCAGTCAGCAGACACTGCTGGATTCCAGCTCCATGCTTACAGAAAAAAGCCTGAATGAGGCGGCATCCATCCTTGAAACATCCCGTATGACTTATCTCTTTGCCGTTGGCGATTCCATGATTCGCGCGGCAAGCTTTCAAAATAAAATGTTAAAAATCAACCGCCCGGTGCAGTTGAGCAATTTCCTTAATGAACAGGGTTATCATGCCTTCAATGCCGGCAAGGAAGACTGCGCTATCTTTATCACTTATCAAGGAGGCCATGCTGACTTTATAGAGTATGCTTCCATGATGAGGGACAAAGGGGTGAAGCAAATCGCCATTACCTCAGAGGCTGAAGGGATGCTGGCGAAATTATGTGATGTTGTGCTGCCGCTGCCTGTGAGTGAGACGGGTGCCTCCAAGATTGCAACGTTCTCCTCCCAGGTTGCGATTGATTATGTACTGAACGTTTTATATTCTTGTGTCTTCGAAAGACAATATGACAAAAATCTGAAATTCAAAAATCATAGCGATCAATATGTCAAAAGGATTTCCTCATCCCGTTCCTGAGGAAATCCTTTGCTGTTTACTTCACGCCGCCCGGCTCTACGTGGACGTGCACATGCATAATGTTGTGCGCCTTTTTCATCCGCTCTTCGATCTTGTCGCTGATTTGATGGCCTTCAATAATCGACAGATCCGGTTTCACTTCAATTACGACATCCACCAGCACGTGATTGCCGTGAACACGCGCCTTTACATCCCGGATCGCTTCCACTCCCGGTGTTCTGGCAATGGTGCTGCGCAGGTCGTAGAGCTGGTTTTCATCAAAGCCGTCCGTCAGCGTGTGCGTGGAATCCCGGAAAATTTCCCAGGCGGTCCGGCAGATCAGCAAACCTACAAGAATGGCGGCTACCGTGTCCAGCCACGGCAGGCCGAACTGCGCACCGATAATCCCGACCGCCGCCCCGATACTTACCATGGCGTCGGACAGGTTGTCCTTCGCCGCGGCCATCAAGGCCTGGTTATTGATCGCGCGGGCAAGCCTACGGTTGTACAGGTACACGCCCATCATGACGACGGCACTAATCACCGCAACTCCCGCCCCGAGGATATTAGGCTCCTGCTTGCCGCCTTCGAAGATAGACCGGACTGCCTCCACCAGCACTTGCAGTCCCACCGCAGCCATAATGAAGGACGCAATCAAGGCGGCTACCGTTTCTGCACGAAAATGCCCGTAAGCATGATCGGAGTCCGGCGGCTTTTGGGAAATGCGCAGGCCGATCAGCACGGCGACGGAAGCCACAATATCCGTCACATTGTTAAATCCGTCCGCAAGCAGGGCGCTTGAGAACAGCAGATATCCGCATATAATTTTAAAGGCCGAGAGAATGAGGTAAGCCGCTATGCTGACCCAGGCTCCTTTTTCACCCCTGCGAATTTCCTCGTACACATCCGGCAATGTAGACACTCCTTACCCAAAATATAATGGCCAAACCAATTTCCTTATGGTAACAGACAATGTTCCAGTGGGTCTAGAGAAACAGTGTTTCTTGTCTGCATGCCTGTAGTGACAGCGAAAAAGTATTGCTTATGCTCACTCGTGTAGTATACGAGAAATCATTTTTCTCTAGGGCAAAATATCTGATCTCACCCTGCTTGCCTTTATTCATATTGCCCTTGTCCGGCCCGTTAAAAACATATAAAATGGGTTCAGTGTGTCCCGCATGCAGTTCCATTTCAGGCCCCAACCTGGCGGCATCAGGAGGAATTTATGATGAATGATAATCAAGATAAAGAAAATCGTCAGGAGCCCCGCAAAATTGACTTGGCGGAAGCGGTCCGGCAGAAGCTTGCCCAGAAGAAGCAGCAGGCCGGCAGCCAGCAGAACGGCGGATATCATGGTGGACAAACCAAGGCTCTGAAAAGCCAAAATACGAAAAAACCGAATAACCAGCGTCGCCGTACTGGAGGCTCCTAAGCTGGTGCCCGGATTGGAGCGTGCCCGGATTGTTCTTCCGATCGCTGTTGTCCCCGGATTTCCTGATTGAATGATGCAGCGGAAGAAATCCGGGGACAAAGGCGAGTGCTTCGCTTCTCCAGAACAATTCCGGGCACTTGGGCAGAGAAGTTTGCTTGAACGCTTCGCCTGTTCAAGGAATTTTTTTGGAAAGTTTACTCGAAGAAGTGAAAACGCAGTATCTCAGAGCATGAAAAAGTGGAGTCCCGGGTCAACAGACCTCGGGACTCCACTTTTTTGTTCATTATGAAGGCTCTGTGGAAAGTGATTAGGAGATTTCCACAGGGTACATGCGCTCGCGAAGCTGTTTGATTTCCTCGCTCTCCAGATACTCGTCATAGGTCATCACGCGGTCGATGACACCGTTTGGTGTAATTTCCACGATGCGGTTCGCTATGGTTTGAATAAACTGATGGTCATGAGAGGTAAACAGAATGGTGCCGTCAAAATCAATCAGGCCGTTATTGAGCGCCGTAATGGATTCGAGGTCCAAATGGTTCGTCGGCTCATCCAGCAGCAGCACATTGGCGCCGTTCAGCATCATTTTCGCCAGCATGCAGCGGACCTTCTCGCCCCCGGACAGTACGCTGGCCTTCTTCAAGGCTTCTTCACCGGAGAACAGCATGCGTCCCAGGAAGCCGCGCAGGAAGGTCTCATCCTGATCCTTGGAATATTGGCGCAGCCATTCGACCAGATTCAGCTCAACCCCGTCGAAGTATTTGGAGTTGTCTTTCGGGAAATACGCCTGGCTTGTTGTAACTCCCCACGTGAATTCCCCGGCATCCGCCTCTCTCTCATTCATCAGAAGTTCGAACAAAGTGGACTTGGGCAGCCCGTTCGGGCCGACAAATGCGATCTTGTCGCCTTTGTTGACCACGATGCTGAATTCGTCCAATACCTTTTCCCCTTCCAACGTCGTGCTCAGGCGGTCCACCGTCAGCAGTTGCTTCCCGGCTTCGCGTTCAGGCTTAAAGTTGATGAAAGGATATTTCCGGTTGGAAGGCCTGATGTCCTCCAGCGTAATTTTCTCCAGCTGCTTTTTACGGGAGGTCGCCTGCTTGGATTTAGAGGCATTGGCCGAGAAGCGCTGGATAAACGCCTGCAGTTCTTTAATTTTCTCTTCTTTCTTCTTGTTCGCATCGCGTGTCAGCTGCAGCGCAAGCTGGCTGGACTCGTACCAGAAGTCGTAGTTGCCGACGTACATCTGGATTTTGCCGAAATCGATATCCGCGATATGCGTGCAGACCTTGTTCAGGAAGTGCCGGTCATGGGATACGACAATGACAGTGCCCTCGTAGTCCATGAGGAAGTTTTCCAGCCACTGGATCGATTCCAGGTCCAAATGGTTCGTAGGCTCGTCAAGCAGCAGATTGTTGGGACGCCCGAACAATGCCTGTGCAAGCAGCACTCGCACCTTCTCATTGCCGCTCAGCTCAGCCATCTTCTTGTCATGAAGCTCGCGTGCAATGCCAAGACCAATCAGGAGCGCCGCTGCGTCGGGCTCCGCGTCCCAACCGTTCAACTCCGCAAATTCCCCTTCAAGCTCGCCGGCGCGCAGTCCGTCTTCCTCGGAGAAATCGGCCTTTGCATACAGCGCGTCCTTCTCCTTCATAATTTCATACAGCCGGGTATGGCCCATAATTACGGTCTCCAGCACCGGATATTCATCGTATTCATAATGGTTCTGCTTCAGTACGGCCATGCGTTCGCCCGGTGTCATATGGACCTCGCCGCTGTTAGGCTCGATTTCCCCGGACAATATTTTCAGAAACGTTGATTTACCGGCTCCGTTTGCACCGATCAGGCCGTAACAGTTACCTGGTGTAAATTTGATATTTACATCTTCAAAAAGTGGGCGCTTGCCATAGCGTAGCGTTACGCCGCTTGTACTGATCATATTTGCATTACCGTCCTTTATTCATTTTGGCATAAATCCGTGTCCTAGCTTCGTATTATAACACAGAACAAGGGCGGATTTGAACCTTCCGCCCTTGTTCTGTCTGGTTTTCTATTTTCAAATTAAAGAACCCGTTTTGATCTTCAGGTTTTCAATCCGCAGCATTTCCCCATGTCCCAGCACACGGATGCGTTCCTTGGCGATGCCCAGACGCTTTCGCTCCGCCTCCAGTCTGTCCAGCGCTTCCTTCGGTGTATCGTCTGCCAGCTTGAACGTCCCGTAATGCATGGGCACCATCAGCTCGGACCCGGTATCCAGGAACCCCTGCAGCGCTTCTTCCGGCGTGACATGCTGTGAGGTCATGAACCATTCCGGCTCATAAGCACCGATCGGCATCAGCGTTACGTCAATATCAAACCGTTCCCCGATATCCTTAAAGCCGCGGAAATATCCGGTGTCTCCCACAAAATACAGCGTAGGCGGCACAGGCTCCTCAGTCCCGCTGCCTTGATCATTTTGGGGAATTCCTCCATGGCCGGGCAGATGCTTCTCGGATTCCAGAACATACCCGCCCCAATGCGAGGTGTTGGTATCCGTGAGCGTCCGGCGAGTCCAATGCTGTGCTGGCACAAAGCTGATCCGAACCCCGCCGACCGTGATATGCTCCCACCAATTCAACTCCACACAGTTATGGAAGCCTTTCCTGATCATTTTCGATTTCAATCCGGACGGCACGATCAACTGAGTCTTCGCACTGTACAATTTGCGCAGGGAGTTGATATGCATATGATCATAGTGAGAGTGGGACAAAAGAATAACGTCGAGCGGCGGGACATCCTGAATGGGGATTCCCGGCCGTGCAAGGCGGCGGTTCAAGGCCATGCGTTCGGCCCACACCGGGTCGGTAACGATATTTAGCCCAAGGTACTGGATCAGAAAGGTGGAATGTCCGATCCACGTCACTGTGGTCTCTTCCCTGTTGCCATGCAGAAACTCCACGTCCGCCGTATGAAACGGGACCGCAAAGGAATAATCTTTTATTTTGCGGCGACGCTCTTCACGCCATTGCCGGAATTGCTTGAGCGTTTTATCCGTACTTACATTATCGATGTTGTTGAAGCGGTATTTGGGCATTCCCCAATGGCCTCCTCTCCTTGATGGCGTCCGTCCGAGTGACAGTATATTTTATCGGCGGATGCATCCGGTTCATTCTTATAATGTTTAGTATAAATCAAACAAATTCAAAAAGAAAAAAAGCTTTAACAGGCCATTCCCGTCAGGAACAGCCTGCCTCCCGTAAATCGTTCCTTTAATCCTTGGGATTCTTGTAGCGGGCCGCATACACAAACAGAAACAACACGGCCGCCCCGACGATTAGCGGTGATTCAATCATGATCGTAAAATACTCAAATGCTGCCATAACCTCACCCTTTTCTGCCCGCATGGCCGCGCACGTATTTGGCATCGAACAAGAATAGCCTCAGCAATAGCACAAGCGACGGAACCAGCACGAGCAGCCCCGCCAGAAACGCGCTGATTAAAGCGATGCCCATCGCATCATTGGTGAAACTGCTCTCAATGTTAATATACGGATACAGAATGTAAGGAAGGTGGGATCTGCCGTACCCGTACCAGGCAAAAGCAAATTGCAGAATGACCAGAACAAAGCAGGTGCCGATCCTCCGTCTCTGCCATACCAGATACACCGCCCCTGCAAAGCAGAGGAAGGAAGCCGTGAACATCCAGGCATAATGCAGCATGTTCGCAAAGTGCACCGGATTCTGTTTGTTAATCTGAAAAAAAGCAAGCACACTGGCAGCGATGGTGGGAAAGCTCCAGAACAGCGCGTATTTGCGGACCACTTCAAAAGCGATCTCATCCCCCGCCCTGTGTGAATAATAGGAGAGGAACATGGCCGAGATGTACAGCACACTCACCAGTGCCAGCAAAATAACAGCCCAGGTGTATGGGTTCCCCACAAACGCTGCCCAATCCAGCTCCACCCGCCCGCTGCTCTCTACGATAACCCCACCCTCGGATATCGCCAGAATGGTGGACAAGGCCGCGGGAATCAGCAATCCGGTTGCCCCATAAAGCGCCATATACACCAGATTGTTTTTCCCCTCCAAACCATACGTATTATATGCATAATACACCCCTCTGATTGCAAGCAGCACGAGCGCTATGCTGCCGGGCAGGAGCAGCCCCGTCCCGTAATAATACGCAGAATCCGGAAAGAAGCCGACCAGACCGACCACGAAAAAAATAAGAAACACATTCGTCACCTCCCACACGGGGGACAAATAGCGCTGAATCATATTGTGGATCTTGTTGCGGTGGCCTGTCAGCACGCTGTAGAAGCTGAAAAAACCCGCTCCGAAATCGATGGAAGCCACCAGCAGGTAGCCAAACAGAAATGTCCACAGCACCGTAATGCCAATCAGTTCATAGCTCATTTTGTTCCGGCCCCTTCCATACCCAGCTGCCTCATTTCCTCTATCGCATCCTTGTTGCGGAACAGCTTGCTGAGCACCTTGACCGCCGAAAAGCAGAGCACAAGGTATAAGATCACAAACAGCACAAGCATCGCTCCGACATTCTGCGACGTGGTAGCCGCTTCGGACACCTTCATATAGCCGCGCAGGATCCATGGTTGTCTGCCAACTTCCGCGAACATCCAGCCCAGTTCGATCGCTACCATGGCCATAGGGCCGACCAGCATCATCAACAACAGCAGCCATTTCGGATATGGGATGTGTCCTGGCAGTTTTTTACGAAACAGAAAAAGCAGCGGAATGAGCAGGATCATCACGCCGGTCGTGATTTTGAGATCAAACAAATAATGAATGACCAGCGGCGGACGCTGATCCTCCGGGTAATCGTTCAGCCCTTTGACTACAGTGCTGGGGAGATTGCCGGCCAGAATGCTGAGCGCATATGGAATTTCTATGGCGTATTTAATTTGGCCGTTATGATCCATAAGACCTCCATAGACGAATGGAGCCCCGCTCCTCGTTTCAAAATGCCATTCTGCGGCCGCCAGCTTCTCAGGCTGGTATTTGGCGAGAAATTTACCGGACGCGTCCCCAATCAGCACCGTACTGAGCGCAAATACAAAGGTGCTGACTGCCGTCAGCTTCAGCGCCTTTTTGAAGTAGTCATGATTGCGGCCGCGCAGCAGGCTGAAGGCCGCTATTCCCGCAAGCGTCCCCGCGCTAAGCGTATAGGAAGAGGCCACCACATGCGATACCTTGGTCGGAGTCGCAGGATTGAACATCGCTTCAAGCGGTCGGATATCGGTCATAATGCCGTTCACCAGCGCAAAGCCCTGGGGCTGGTTCATAAACGCGTTCACAGTTGTAATAAACACAGCCGAGGCGGAAGAAGCAATGGCGACCGGGATCAGCAGCAGCAAATGCGTATATTTTCGCTTGAACCGTTCCCAGGTATACAGGTAGATGCCAAGGAAAATGGCTTCCACGAAAAAGGCGAACGTCTCCATAAATAACGGCAGGGCTATAGCCTGTCCGGCCACCTGCATAAAGGTCGGCCACAGCAGGCTGAGCTGCAGGCCGATGGCCGTGCCTGTAACGACGCCGACAGCGACTGAGATCACGTAACCCCGCGCCCAGCGCCGGGCCAGCAGCGTATAGTGAGCGTCACCGGTGCGGACTCCCCTCCACTCGGCCAGTGCAATCAACAGCGGGATACCGACTCCGATGGATGCAAACACAATATGTACAAACAGCGTAATCCCTGTAAGCGTACGGCTGAGAAAAACGGGATCCATTACAGGCAAGATAAACACACTCCTCTTTGAAATATTGGCGTCTCTTACCCGGCGGTTGTATAACCTGCTGCTGAGAGAGACCAGACAATTAATGCATGAAGCGAATCATACCTTTGATCAGGGAATACAGCATGATGATGGCTATGGCAAAGCAGACGATAACCAGTCTGATTTCCTGATTCCGAAACATGGAAATACCTCCTTTTTCCGGTTGGCATATATATACATTTTGTATCGTCAAAGCAGCTTTTATCCGAACTCTCCGTATACTTCAAAAATCCGTCATACTTTTGAAGCACCGGACAAATGATGTACAATAGATTACAAGAAATTTTAAATTATTTTGCTGTAAGGAGGCTCGCTGGAATCCATGAAAATTACTTCGATCGAACCGACTCCAAGTCCAAACACAATGATGCTTCACCTGGACGAATCGCTGGAGCCGGGAATTCGCAAAACATATACACTGGAAACAGAACGTTCTGCACCTCCTTTCATCCGCCGTATGCTGCGGATCGATGGAGTGAAGAGCGTATTTCACACCGCTGATTTTGTCGCCCTGGACCGCAAGGGCAATGCCGACTGGGCAGCCATTCTTGGAGAGGTGCGCGAGCAGTTCGGCGCGGACGCGGCGGACACGAACTGGGATATCCCCGGGGAAGGCGACGTCGAAGCCTTCGGGGAAGCACACGTATTCGTGCAGTTCTTCCGCGGCGTTCCGATGCAGATTCGCGTCAAAGCAGGCGGACAGGAAGAGCGCATCTCCCTTTCCGACCGCTTTGTCAACGCGGTCACCGAGGTGGCCAGCGCTACCCTGATCAAGGAGCGGAAGCTTGTCGATTACGGCATCCGCTATGGCGAGCTGGCAGACATCGCGCGCGAGGTGGAGCAGGAGCTCGAAGCCGCATTTCCGCCGGAACGCCTGTCCAAAGTGGTGGAGCAGGCCATTGCCCACGGCAAGAACAGCGACGAATTCATCGAGCAGCGGCGTGAATACACGGACGCGGAGATTGAGGAAGCGCTGGGCAGCGAGGATTGGCGCGTACGGTACGCGGCCATTGATGCCATGGAGCCGACCCCCGAGCGCCTGCCGCTGATCACCCGGGCGCTGCGTGACGAGAAGATGCAGGTTCGGCGCCTGGGCGTAGTCTACCTTGGCGATGTCCGCACTCCCGAAGCCATGGGGCTGCTGTATGAGGCGCTGCGCGATTCTTCCGCGTCCGTACGGCGGACGGCAGGCGACACCCTGTCCGACATCGGCGATCCTGCCGCTACCGCTCCGATGATTGCGGCACTGAAGGATAAGAGCAAACTCGTGCGCTGGCGGGCAGCGCGCTTCCTCTACGAAGTCGGAACCGAGGAAGCCCGCGATGCGCTGGAGCAAGCGATGGAGGATCCCGAGTTCGAAGTCAGCCTGCAGGCCAGAATGGCCCTGGAGCGTATTGAGTCCGGAGAGCAGGCCGCAGGTACGGTATGGCAGCAGATGGCGAAGCGGAATTCCTGAAGGTAAATTTATCTTCATTAAATATTCATTGATTCATAAGGGATAAGAGGATATACTGATTTTTGTTCGAAAAAAATAACATATGCATGTCACAAACCTCATCAACCAAACCATGATGAGGTAGAGGTCGCGGATGTGATCAGTAAGCCGGAGGAGACGACAGGAGCCGTCCATGATTCCGGCCGAAAGGCCCATCCGCCGAAGTGTCCGGGAATCGACTCCTTGCAAGTGTCCCGGCCGCTGGGGCTGCGCACCGAAAGGCGCAGAACTGTCACAGCCGCCCGTATATTGGGAGCTGTGTTGAGCTATCTTGAATCTTGGAAGGTAATGATGCGGAGTATCATAGATAAAGACCGCAGGCTGTTCCCTGCGGTCTTTTTGTGTTTTAACGCCCTATCCCCTTCCTGCTCTGGCCTGACATGACATGTTGCCATTTTTGTGAAGGAGTGTCATTCCATGCAGTACAACGAAACATCCCCGGCTTCCTTGAAGAAGGGGCTTAAAGCCAGACATATGACCATGATCGCCCTCGGCGGCTCCATCGGGACAGGTTTGTTCCTGGCGAGCGGGGGAGCCGTTGCGCAGGCCGGACCAGGCGGTGCCTTGCTCGCATATACCGCAGTCGGCATTATGGTCTACTTTCTGATGACAAGCCTGGGTGAAATGGCGACGTATATGCCTGAATCCGGCTCCTTCAACACGTATGCCAGCCGCTTTATCGACCCGGCCTTCGGCTTCGCCATGGGCTGGAATTTCTGGTTCAACTGGGCGGTGACGATCGCCGCCGAGCTGTCTGCGGCAACCGTGCTCATCAAGTACTGGTTCCCTGACAGCCATTCCGGCTGGTGGAGCCTGCTGTTCCTGGCCCTGATTTTCGCGTTGAACGCCCTTTCCGTTAAAGGCTACGGCGAATCGGAATACTGGTTTGCCATGATTAAAATCGTGACCGTTATCGTGTTCCTCATCGTCGGCGTGCTGATGATCTTCGGCATTCTTGGCGGGGAAGCCACAGGCTTTGGCAACTTTACTGCCGGAGACGCACCGTTCCCGGGCGGATTCTTTGCGATCCTCGGCGTCTTTATGGCCGCCGGCTTCTCTTTCCAGGGAACAGAGCTGATCGGTGTGGCTGCCGGCGAAAGCGAGAATCCGCGCCAAAATGTTCCCCGCGCCGTGCGGCAAATTTTCTGGCGGATTCTGTTCTTCTATATTTTGGCCATCATTGTCATTGGTGCCCTGATTCCATATACCAATCCGGATCTGCTGCGGAGTGGCATTAAGGATATCAATGTCAGCCCGTTTACGCTGGTGTTCGAAAAAGCGGGGCTTGCCGTAGCCGCCTCTGTCATGAATGCGGTTATCCTGACCTCCGTGCTGTCTGCCGGCAATTCGGGCACGTATGCGGCGACACGTGTATTGTTCGTGCTTGCCCAGGAGGGGAAAGCCCCCCGCTTCCTGGGCAAGCTGAACCGCCGCGGCATTCCGATGAACGCGCTGCTCATCACGGCCTCCGTCGGCTTGCTGGCCTTTCTCGGTTCTTTGTTCGGCGACGGCGTCGTTTACACCTGGCTGCTCAATGCCTCTGGCATGTGCGGCTTCATCACCTGGGTCGGGATCGCCGTCAGCCATTACCGGTTCCGCAGAGCTTTTATGGCACAAGGACGAAGCCTGAACGAGTTGCCCTTCAGAGCGCGCTGGTTCCCGTTCGGTCCCTTGTTTGCCTTTGTTCTCTGCATCATCGTAATCATCGGACAGGGCTCGGGCGCCTTCACCGGCGGGCAGATCGACTGGGCCGGACTGACTGCCGTCTATTTGGGGGTTCCCCTTTTCCTGCTTTTATGGCTTGGCTATAAACTCATTCGCCGTACACACGTCATCCCTCTGCACGAGGTCGATTTGGATACGGGAACAAAAACAGAGCATTGACAAAAAGACCGTCCCGGCAGCTTTTCAGCTCCGGGGCGGTCTCTTTCAATCCATTAGTCCATTTCCATGATGTCTTTTGTTCTCTCAGACGCAGCAGCTATCAATAGATATACAATCACGATTCCGCACGAGATGGGTCCCAGCATACTAACACTCTCTCCTTTTTTTAACTAGCATATGCAGAGTTAAGAGGACGAATGCTATTTATATTTTCCCCAGAATCTTGCGGGATAAACTAAAGAGGGGTATAGCATAATTATTTTCTTTAAATTATTGTGTGTTATTTTAATTCCCTAACCAACCGTAGCTGCCAATGAGAAGTATGGCTACTATGGAGGGCTGCTACGAAAAGCAAAAAAGGCTCCCTACGACATAGCAACATCGTAAAAAGCCGATCTCATCCTGTATTTCCTCATGATTATTGCACTAATTTCCTTATGGTCTCTTCCGGCAAACCCGATGCCTCGGCAATTACTTTAATGTCAATCCCTTTGGAAAGAAGATTTTTAGCCATTTCCAATTTCGCTTTCGTCTCTCCTACTGTTACACCTTCCGCTCGTGCTCCTTCAATCATGGAAGCTTCATCGTGAAGATACTTTTGCCGTGCTTCATACAATCTGCGAGCCTCTTCATCCTGACTAAGAAACTCTAATGTCGTCATGGCTTTTTTCAGAGTCGGTCTTGCATCGTCAACGCCTCCCATTTGGATTTATCAAAGCCCTTCAAAAACAATAGCCAATTCACCAAACCGCCATCAATGGGGATGGCCTGTTCGTCCAACTCCTTGAAATTGATCACAGGGCGTTGTCCTTTTTTGTTATTTTAGGTGAGGATATGCACGAAGCAGCGGAGAGGACGAAGCAATTCCGGAAAAGCGGCAGCGTTCGCCTTTGGCCCGAAGGGTCAACAGCGATTGTAGGAATGCTTCGTTCTCGGAGCGCCTCACAAACAGACAAAAGGATCTCCCAGGAATATGATTAGTCCAAAAAGCCAACCGGCCCAGAGTTGTTGATTGCATCCGTCTTGCCGGCGTTGCCAGGCATTAACCCCAACCGGTTATGTACCTGTTGATTAATTTCATTCAGACGCTTGGTATGCTCGGTAGCCGATTGAATGATGATCCGGTTCGATTGCTCATATTGGTCCATGGCGCTGAACAGGTCGCTCATGGCCCGGTCAATGGATTCAAGTTGAATTCCCGGCCTTCCCAGCAAATCCGTCGTTTTTTGCGTCGTTTCCTTCAACAAACGTGCGTTATCCTCAAACATATTTTGCAGCGTATTGTTCGCTGCATTCACGGCATTGATCGTCTCAACTTGATCCTGAAGTGCAAGTGCAATCATTGCGGATACCGTAATCAGATGCTGCGTTTTATCAATGGTCGCATCCACCGAGTCAATGAGTTTGTCATTATTATCATTAATAATTTCCGCACCAGCAATCGCTTGCTGATACAACATCACCATTTCCTCAAACGACTGAATGCGGGTTACAACCTTGCGCAGCCCTTTCTCCAGCTGTGTTTTGCGAAGCTCATTTGCCGGCTTGGCAATCTCGGCTTCAAACATTTCTTTCAATTTATGTCCCATTGCAATGCGAACCTGCAAATTATAAACTGATTCGATGGAGGATCTTTTCAGATTCTTCATAAAAGCAACGTTTTCTTCCAGCGTCTCTTTGCCATTTCGCAGCGAGGAGACAATGGCATCGACATTGGTTTTCACCGATTGATATTTATAAATATAATTTTTGAGCGGGCTTTTTCTCAGAAGCCTATCAAAAAATCCGATTTGCTTGCTCTTGCTTAATGAATCAATCTCGCTTCTCAGCTTCAGTATGCTATTGGGAACCTCGGACCGGTTCCCGGACATTAAATCATTTACAGGACGCTGCAGCATGGCCAAGGATTGACCGGCCTGCTCCATCGTTTTTTGCCCCATTCTGCCGATGGAATCCATCAGAGTCTCAAGTTCAAGGTTGTCGGAGGTTGAGATTTTGGAAATGAGCTGCTGTGCTTCGGTTTCAACCTTGGTTAAATCTACCGGTTTGATCTGAACAAGAGTTGTTGACATGCTGTTCCTCCTTAATTGGACGTACTGTATCTTTGCTGAATTAAATCCATGCGTGTTTTTAATTCAATTAAATCTTTTTGTTCGATGCTTTCGACATATTGCGAGAGCTTCGAATTAATTTCCTTCATTCCGTTCAGCAGCAGGCGCCGGTTCTGACGTTTGGCCTCAGGCCCCAAATTAAGAAACGGATTGATGGCTCCGTTAATATCTTTAAAGACCAAACGCTGAATGTTGTGATTAATGTTGGGATCATTCATCTTTTTTAACTGAGGAATCAGCCGCAGCACACGGGTCAGCACTTTCAGTGTCTTCTCTACAATCTCATCATCAAGGGTATTTTTCTGTCCTTCGGATATGATCATTTCTTCTAATACATGGATGTATTGAATAACAGGCCCCCACAACGGATCATTCTCTTCTTGTGCACCCTCGTTCTGGTCTTGCACCTGATTTTGATTGTGCACCTGATTCTGGTTGTGCATCTGGTTGTGAACCTGGTTTCCGTCAGGTGAATCCTTTATTTCCCTCCGCTCATTTACAGGCAGGTAAGGCTCATACTTGATTCCCTTTTGCGAGCGGTGCAAGTAGCCAATACTCAATAGTGCAAAAATTGTCGGTATACATAGGTTCAGGAAATCGGGAAGTATGCGGGATGTTATAAACTGTGAAATTAAAAATCCGACAATGGTTATCCCTGCTGCTACACCATATCGCATAACTGTTCTCACCTCTTACTGATTGCTGCTGGACATGCATCGCCCTGCCATTACTTGGTATTCCATAACCTTCATGATACAGGCGCCCTATTATACTGTCAATTTTTGAATATGCCCATAGAACTAAAAATAACAGATTCATAGACTCTGCTTTATCGGAAGACCCGCTTCATGATCATCTCTTTTTCGACATGGGTTGCCATAATTCCAAATTCAGGATCAGGTACTGCTACCTCTTCACCCAGGAGTAGCTTAATAGCAAGATAAGGAAAATTAATCCCTGTCAAACAAGAGGTATAAAGCCCTCCTGATGTTCTCGGGTTAATCTCGAGCAGCTTGGGTTTGTCCTCCTGATAGATCACCTGAATATTGAAATTATACTGGAGCGGTATCACCTGATGAATGTGATGGGCCCAATCTATTAACAGCTCATTTTTCTCCAACAGACGCACCCGACCTTCCGCCTTTTTACGCGGCACCGCGGCCAGCAAAGAGGATGAGGACGCAAGGCAATCAATGCTGTATTCATGGCCCTTCATGAACTCCATCACCATCAAGGGCGGAAATTCGGGAACGCTTGAGAGCAAACGAATCGCTTCATCAAAGTGGATATAGGGGCCGCTGGTTTCGTAAAGACTCATAAGCGAAGGCTGTGCTTCCTGGATCATCCGAAATCCTGCGCCACCTTCTCCGCTTGCCGGTTTAAAGCACACCTTATGCCCCTTTTCTTTCAAACGGTGGTAGGCTTCCTTAAATTCGCTCACATTGGACACGACCTCGTAATCCGGCAAAGTGATCCCCTTCAGAGTGGAGAGCGCTGAAAATAATTTACCTTTATCAGATACCAGCCCGATCAGCTCCGCGTCACCGGCGGCTAACAGTTTTGTCCCGATGCTGGAGAATTCGGCGCGATGCTTTACGATTTCAGACATTCCGAAATGAGGGATGAAAATATCAATGCGATGTTTTTTACAAAAATCGAGGCAATACCCTGGATACTCGTGAACAGGCAGGCTGGGCTCAAGCTCGGCATAATCTGCAATCTGTAACATCAGAGAGTGTTTTTTGGGATGTGTCGCATAAATCTCAAACTTTCTTTGATCCTCGTTATGACGTATCATTTCAGCATAGTGACTTGCGGTTGAAAAAGTCCGATTATACCAAATACGTAAGCCCATAAGGACATTCTCTCCTTCATTATGAAATGCCGGAAATCTGCTGCTGTATATTCAGAAAATAAGCTGTAATTTCCTCAATCATTTCTTCCGCGGCCCTGATTCCCGAAAGCCGGGTATAACGTACCCCCTCATTCTCCGGCTTGTGGGCATACAGCTCGCCATGCCTTGGTGACAAAGCAAAATCGGATATATTCAACAGACTTTCATCCAGCAGGGAATCTCCTGCCGAAGCAATATACCTAGCTCCAACAAGATCACGAATATACAGAACAGCATCCCCTTTATTGACACCCGCAGGCACTAAATACAGCTTTCTTCCCTGAAGTGACACATGCCAGCCCATGCCCTGCATACGGTGTCTGAACTCTTCAATGACAGGGAGCGGTACGCGCTCGGGATCCAGGATAACGGTAAAGAACAGCTCATCCGAAAAGTTCATTTTCTTGACCCACTCCGGCGAGCTAATCTGTTCAAAAGCTCTCCTTGCTTCCCCGGAAGAGGCGCTCTCCTTCAAAGCCCTTTGAATATGAGCCGACCATTCCTGATCCGGGACCCCGTTAACCAAAATCTTCCCGCCGTTGCTGGTCACCGCATAACTGGGCTGGAAATATTGTTGAATATAGAAAATCCGCTTATACTGCTCCTCTGTTCTGGTCGTAACGGGAATGAACAGCGCATGAGCAGCAAGCTTTTGCAGCAGTTCAATCGAGGTTTGGGTCATATACGAAATATAGTCCCCTTGATAAAGCTCAACCGGAACGAGCTCGTGCTCCGGAACCGCCCCCATTGATTTTCTGGAATAAATCAGAGTCCTGTCCAGATCGCTAGAAAAGATCATGCTTTCTCTCCTTTTGCCGGCCGAATGATTCCACAGCAGGAGTATGTTAAACCAGGGTAAACCTCAACAGGAACATTTCTGTCCTGTGCCAGCAAGCGAATATGCTCCAGATTCGGATTATCTTCCCGGTCAACGAGTATTTTCCAGGGCACTCTTCTCAGCAGCACCCGAGTTGTTTCACCAACGCCCGGCTTGACCAGATTAACATCGCTGATGCCAAAGTCATGTTGAATGCGCGTTATATCCTGCATGCCCTTCCATGACTCCTCTGCCGGATACCGGTACAGCTGCTGCGCTTGCTCCTGCGCCTGCAGAGCAACCTCAGGGAAGTATGCGGATACCTGGTCGATAAACAAATTTGACACATCTTCAGCCAGCCATTCACGGTAAAATTTCGCTCCATGAAAGTCATACGGGCCAATAAGGTCCGGGCGTAAAACGGTCCGGCTCACCAATCCGGAGACAGTAGAATTTAATGCGGCGCTCGGGATCAGGAAATCCTCACGGGTCCCGAAGGTCCGGGAGCAGTATCCGGGGTCTGCAAGGACAGCCAGGTCATCGCTTAAGCGGATATGATATTTCTCGTAAAATGTTTTACAAGCTTCAATAAGGACTTTGCGGATCGCTCCCTTGCCTGTCCAGCCGTCCACAAATTGAATCTCGCTGGACGGATGATTCTGCAGCATATAAAGAACCGCATTTTCATCTATCCCTCTGCCCCTGATAATCGAAATGCTATAGTGTGGCAGGTCTCTATCATATGTTTGTTCAATATATCGTTTAATCAGTATTCCAATGGGCGTTCCGGCACGGGCCAGTGATGCCAGCACCAGGTTAAATCCTCTTTTTTGCAGAATAAGCTCAGCAGCCACCGCCGCAGCCAAAGCCACCTTTTTGGCGGTACTTTGCAACGTTTTGTGAAATAAATCAAGGTATTCCTTTGTCGGCTGGTATTCTACGGGGAGCATTTCAGAGTAGTGCCTTCCCGCCTGAATCGCTTCTTCACGGTCTTCCGTAGGGACTTCCAGCTTCGCATCGCTTATATCCTTTAGCAGAAAAACAACATCCTCCGCTTTATAGCTGCCCATTAACGGCGGTGGCATCAGTCTGGTCTCTGGTATCATTGCTTACACTCCTTATCGCTAAAACAAGACAATATTGATTTGGGGGATGCCCGTAGACAGGAGGGCCTTTTCATAGGATTTAAGAGCCTCGAGGCCGCTTGGCCGTTCTATAAAAACAAAGAGTTCTTCGTACACTCCCTTGGGAACGTTATAAAAATAGTAAGGAACCGCCGGATCATCCGGAGAATGAAAGACAAATTTATTCTTAACGGCATATTCCTTTTGCTCAAACGGATGAATGGGGCTTCTTGTGCTTGACTGATAGAAAATGCCCTCCCCCATTTCCGCTGCAATTCTCATGGGAATATACATGAACTCGCCCGTTCCCAGGCAAAGAGTGCTTTTTCCCGTTCGATACTGCTTTAAACACGCTGCTGCATTCGAGATAGAGTCATCCAATGCATAGCTTTCCTGAGCGCTCATTCCAAACCGCCCCGTCAATTTCAGATAAGGCTTTTTATTTACAGCACCAAGGGAATTGACGGAAGAATAACCGAGATGGTCGAAATATTCAGACAACGAGATCACGCGGATAATCTGTTCTCCAGCCTCATCCGTCGGCAGATGCGAGAGGTTTGCCTCAACCTCCGGCGTTCCACTCACGCTGATCTTCCCTTGGATCAGGGAAATGCAATCTATCGTAATACCCAGGCTCTGCTCAACCAGTCTGAATTGCTCCTTTTGCTCATCAGACCGCCAATCCAGAAGACTTGCCAGTACATAGTGTTTTCTGGGATGCTTTTGCTGTATATCCCGAATAATATTCAGGGCCGTTTTTCCCGTTGTTATTTCATCATCGACCAAAACGATCGTATCCTCACCATTGAAAAAATCAGCATCAGCTGCATAACAACGTTGGGCTGTGGCATGAGAATGCTCCTCCTCAAAGCTCAATCGGGGGCTCATCTCATGGATACTCTCTCTCGTCGTATGAATAAATCTGGCTGGACCTGTAAACAGATCAAACATCCCATGCCCCAATGCAGTCGCTGTTTCCGCAAATCCGATAAATAATGTAGGCTTCGGAACAAGAAGACGATTCTGCTTCAGTTTTTCATACAGCTTGATGGCTGCTGACGGATCGCTGAACCCCCGTACGATCTGGTCCATTTTGACCGGAAGCTCCTCCCCGTTTTGAGCCTGGAGCAGCAGCCCCAAGCTTAATGCGCCCAGCAAACCCGTATGAGGCTTAACAGGGATATGCTTGCCGAGAATTTTGCTGACAAATAAAAAGCTTCTCTTCTTATTGATCCGCGCTGCCAGTGCAAAAAGATCATCCAATGGAATCTGAAACGGATTGTCCGTAATTTGAATATCCAGGTTTAATTGATCCAGCACACTAAATGAGTATTTGTTCATGTTCTTTCTCTCCAAGGAGTAGTGTTGTAAAATTAACGTTTTCTTGAAGCACGCCATACACCCTTGCCCGTGCCAGCATTCGCTGAGCCCAGTTGAGATGAGGTTTGATTTCATTCATTTTATTGGAATATTTGCTTTTGAATACGCCCAGCATGCCGGTGTTATTGTCGATAATAGACAACGCGTCCATATATTCCTCATGCGTCACAACATACATTGATTGAACCGGCAGAATGTGGGTTGGATGGATGATCGTTTTTCCGATAATTCCATTTTCCTTGTCCATGGCTATTTCACGGATCAACCCGTCCACGTATCTATTCAAAATTTCCATTCTGCGCTTTCTGCCTACCCTGCCTGCAGTTTCTTCAAACAAGGTCTGTCTCAGCTGCGGCTTAAGCACCCGATCCGACTTGAAATACTCCCATACAGGCCCGGAAATGACATATCCGTCTTCCGCACGTCCAAAGAAATTTATGATATCAGTAATACAATCTCTGATTACGGAGATATCATAAATCGTCATGTCAGGGCTTCTGCGCAAGCCGAACAGGCTGGAAAAATCAGTAGCTCCAATCCGGATGTTCAATATGTAGTCTCTGTACTGTGCGATGAGTTGTCTGAGCGCCGATAAGGTCTGGTATCTTTCTTCTTTATAGATGACATCCGATGATTCAAGAATGGGCAGTCCATATAATGTTGGAGAAGAGAGCAACTTGGTATGATTATAGCTTTGAATGATTTCAAGATATTGCTGCCCGTTGGATAGCGAAAATTTCGGCAGCATAAATCCCGTAATCAATTCCGTCGTTTCCTCAAAGATCGTAATAATGCGTTTAAGCTGCTGTGGCGACCGTACCCGGATAAAAATCAAAGGGATGCTTTCTTCATTGATTGCTCCCAGCTTGATCATAGAGGAGAGGCGGTAGATTTGATCCAGCATGGAGGCTTCCGCCTGCTCAACTTGATGGTCCCCCACCGCGTCCTCCAGGTCTATGACCATGGAGGTTAGGCCTTTAATTTTACTGTCTATGATGTCCTCCACAATCGCCGCCCTTGTAGCCGGCATATACAAGGCCGCGCCCACTGCATAAGCCAAGGTCTCTTTTGGGGTCCGGTTTGTAAAATGAGACGGAGCTACATGAAATATTCCGGCTTCTTGCTCCGGCTGCAAATAGTTAAAATAGCGCACATTTCTTCCTCCTTGACATGCAGCGAAATTCCAGGTTGCGGCACCTGCCAACAAAAAAACGTGAGTATACTCTGAAATCTAAAAAGATCCCTCCCAGTGAAAGGAGGGACCCGAAGTTAAGGCTATGCGGATTTTACAGAGCTGGATTTTTTGCGGATGGAGCTGAAAATAATGGTCCCGACAAATACAGCGATCAGGATGCCAAAGAAGAGATAATGTGACATCTCAAATCCTGCTACAGCTGCAAGCATTTTAGCACCGATAATAATGATGAGAATAAACGCCGCTTGCTCAAGCTCCGGATACTTGTCGATCAGCTTCAGAAATAGCTGGGCGACCCCCCTCATCATCAGCACGCCCAAAATGCCGCCAAGGAACAGTACCCAAACTTCATTGCTTACCCCAAAGGCTGCAATGACACTGTCAATACTAAAGGCAATATCCATCGCTTCTACGGCAAGCACGGTTTGCCAAAAGCCTTTACCTTTATTTTGGACCTCTTCTCCTTCCTCTTCCTCACTGGCAGGCTGACGGCGAATATAGGGAAGAATTCCATAAAACTTGATTTCAAGCTTGAACAGGTGGCTGAACGCAATCCACAAGAGATAAAGACCCCCGACAATCTTGACCCAAGTGATTTTAACAAGGAAGGTGCCAATGCCGATGGCGATAAACCTGAAGACGTAGGCTCCCAATAGACCATAGAACAATGCTTTCTTCTGCTGCTCTTTAGGCAAATGTTTAACAAGCACAGCCAGCACCAGGGCATTATCCGCCGAGAGCAGCCCTTCTATGATGATCAGAGAGAATATAATTCCCCAGCTTGACGGCTCGCTTAAAACTTGCCCCATATGCTCCCAGTTAAAAAATGAAGAAAAATTATCTATTAAACTCTGGAAAAAACCGCTCACTTACTTTCCTCCTTTAAAATATCGGACCTACTTCCATCCGGTTGTCCACCGCATATTCCAGCCGTAAGCTCGATCGAGCTCCTTATGACCCGAGGTATAATGGACCAGCTTTTCCACACTAAAGGTCTGGTTATTGACGTTGGTAATTAATGCAATCCCGCACATGCCCTTTCTGTTATTATGCTCGTCCATGCGAACCTCGATATCGGGACCTCCGATCTGCTTGATGGTGACGATACCATCGGCTTCCGCCCAATTCGCAATGCCTTCATAGATATAAGCGAAGACCAGTATGCGTTTGATTTCCGAAAGATAATTGCCGTTGATGCGAAGGTTTTCTCCAGTCTTCACCATCCCGGTCCGGTCATCTCCGTCCAGCGCAATATAAGGCTCGTCATCCAAAGAACCAAATTGCCTTCCCAGAGCTTGAACGACGCCCTTATAGCCATCATTTAATTCAAAGAGACATCCGAGATCCAGATCAATCTTTCTTGCAGAACCGAAGACAGACTTTTTACCTAGCGTCCAATTCAGATTGATCATTATCTCGCCCAGCGGGCCCGTACCCTTTTGAAGATTGATTTTGTCTCCGCGTTTCTTGAGCTCAATCTTCGACAGGTTGACAGGCTTAGGGGCCGGTGGTGGCGTGTGCTTTTGCTCATTCACAAGCGCCGAAGCAGGAGCGCTCTTGGGTGGCTGCGAAGCCGGCGAAGATGCGGAGGACTCTTCCTTGACTTCAATTCCATAGCTTTGACAAAGAGCTTCAAGCCCGCCGGAGTAGCCCGCAGCGATGGAATTGAACTTCCATTGCCCCTGGTGCCGATAGAGCTCCCCTACAACAATGGCCGTTTCCACGCTGAAAGGGATGTCTATATTAAATCGGATAACCTCCTGACCGTTCACCGGATCAATGATTCGAATATATGTATTTCGAACCCTTGCAAAGCTTTGTGAACGTTTCTCTCCATCATAAATCGTGAGAGAGAACGAAATTCTTTCGTACTGGTTGGGGATGCTGTTAAAATTGACCTCCAGCTGCGCTTTATCCACTGCCCCGGCCAGATTTGCAGCCTGTGTCCGTACAGTTACACACTGGTTGGGACCGGCAGGGTTGCCGTAAAAGATCAGATCGGAATCCTGCGTGACCTTGCTGTTTCCAGTCAGCAGAAAGGAGGAGAAATCGATATCCACATCAGAAGCAGCTTCCCAGCCCATGCCAATAACAACACTTTTCAAGTGAGGGTTTGTTTTCGTAAGATCCGCTTTTTGGCCTTTAACCAATGCAATCTCCATCTATACCAGCCTTTCGCTTAAAACTTGACCCATATGCCCCCAATATCGGAACTATTTCCATCCGGTTGTCCACTGCATGTTCCAACCGTAAGCTCGATCGAGCTCCTTATGACCCGAGGTATAATGGACCAGCTTTTCCACACTAAAGGTCTGGTTATTGACGTTGGTAATTAATGCAATCCCGCACATGCCCTTTCTGTTATTATGCTCGTCCATGCGAACCTCGATATCGGGACCTCCGATCTGCTTGATGGTGACGATACCATCGGCTTCCGCCCAATTCGCAATGCCTTCATAGATATAAGCGAAGACCAGTATGCGTTTGATTTCCGAAAGATAATTGCCGTTGATGCGAAGGTTTTCTCCAGTCTTCACCATCCCGGTCCGGTCATCTCCGTCCAGCGCAATATAAGGCTCGTCATCCAAAGAACCAAATTGCCTTCCCAGAGCTTGAACGACGCCCTTATAGCCATCATTTAATTCAAAGAGACATCCGAGATCCAGATCAATCTTTCTTGCAGAACCGAAGACAGACTTTTTACCTAGCGTCCAATTCAGATTGATCATTATCTCGCCCAGCGGGCCCGTACCCTTTTGAAGATTGATTTTGTCTCCGCGTTTCTTGAGCTCAATCTTCGACAGGTTGACAGGCTTAGGGGCCGGTGGTGGCGTGTGCTTTTGCTCATTCACAAGCGCCGAAGCAGGAGCGCTCTTGGGTGGCTGCGAAGCCGGCGAAGATGCGGAGGACTCTTCCTTGACTTCAATTCCATAGCTTTGACAAAGGGCTTCAAGCCCGCCGGAATAGCCCGCAGCGATGGAATTGAACTTCCATTGCCCCTGGTGTCGGTAGAGTTCCCCTACGACAATGGCCGTTTCCACGCTGAAAGGGGTGTCTATATTAAATCGGATAACCTCCTGACCGTTCACCGGATCAATGATTCGAATATATGTATTGCGAACCCTTGCAAAGCTATGTGAACGTTTCTCACCATCATAAATGGTGAGAGAGAAGGAAATTCTTTCATACTGGTTGGGTATGCTGTTAAAATTGACCTCCAGCTGCGCTTTATCCGCTACCCCGGCCAAGTTTGCAGCCTGCGTCCGGACGGTTACACATTGGTTGGGGCCGGCAGGATTGCCGTAAAAAATCAGATCGGAATCCTGGGTGACCTTACTGTTTCCAGCCAGCAGAAAGGATGAGAAATCGATATCCACGTCAGAAGCAACTTCCCAGCCCATGCCAACAACTACACTTTTCAAGTGAGGATTTGTTTTCGTAAGATCTGCTTTTTGGCCTTTGATCAATGAAATCGTCATCTATACCAACCTTTCAAAAAACTCATTACCGGGTGTGATGATCCTACACCCGGCCTTGATATTACTGGGCGTCCAAGCCGTAATTTTTGCAAATGGCAGACAAACCGCCCTGGAAGCCTGAACCGATAGCCTGGAATTTCCATTCACCGTTATGCCGATACAGCTCGCAGACCACCACTGCTGTTTCCAGCGAGAAATCCTCTCCCAGGTCGTAACGAAGAATCTCCTCGTTCGTATGTTCATTCACCAGGCGGACGAATGCATTCGAGATATGGCCAAAGTTTTGCCTTCTTGACTCAGCATCATGAATTGTGACCGTAATCCCGATCCGCTGGACATTGGGCGGCAGCAGCGGGAAATCAATGATGATTTGCTCGTCGTCCCCGTCTCCTTGCCCTGTACGGTTATCACCTGTGTGATAAACCGACCCGTTGGGCGTTTTCGGATTATTATAGAAGACAAAATCCTCAATGCCCTTTGCCTTGCCATCCTCATAAAGAAGAAATGCTGATACATCAAGGTCATAATCATCACCAGTACTATACTTGTTGACATCCCAGCCCAAGCCAACGATGGCTTTCGTCAATAAAGGGTTCGTTTTGGTAAGGTCAATTCGTTGACCCTTTGACAGACTGATGCTCATAGCCATCCTCCTATTAAACGGTTACTCCGTAATCCCGGCACAATCCGGCGAGCCCATCCTGGAATCCGCTGCCAACCGCACTGAACTTCCATTCGCCATTATGCCGATACAACTCTCCCACAGTGATAGCCGTTTCAATGGAAAAATCTTCACCAAGATCATAACGGATCAATTCTTCGTTGTTTGCTTCATTCACAACACGGACATATGAATTGGCCACCTGTCCGAAATTTTGATTTCTCTCTCTTGCTTCATGGATCGTAATGCAGAAAGCGATTTTATGAACCTCTGCCGGCACATTGGCCAACTCTATCATGACCGACTCATCGTCCCCCGCACCTTCGCCGGTGCGGTTATCACCAGAAATTGCTATAGAATGATTGCTATTAGACGGATTATTATAGAAGATGAAATCCTGGTCGGAACTCACTTTGCCTGCTGCATTCAGCAGAAAGGCTGAGGCATCAAGGTCAAAATCGCTGCCGCCGTCATATTTGTTCAGATCCCAGCCCAGGCCTACTTTGATTTTGGTCAGTCCCGGATTTGATTTTGTTAAATCTACCTTTTGTCCTTTAGAAAGATTCACAGCCATTTGAAGGTCTCCTCTTTACTTAAATATGCATCTCTGCCCGGTTAGACCTAAAGACCAAAATCACGGATCAACCCGGCCAGACCGTCTTTATACCCGCTGCCGACAGCGCTGAATTTCCATTCACCGCTATTACGGTACAATTCGCCAACAACGATCGCCGTTTCCACGGAAAAATCTTCACCAAGATCGTAACGGATCAGCTCTTCGCCGGTTTCTTCATTAACAATTCGCGCAAAAGCGTTCGAGACTTGTCCAAAGTTCTGGTTGCGCTCCGCGCCTTCATGGATCGTGATGCAGAATGAAATTTTGTCAATATCTGCAGGAACAGCGCTCAGATCTACCTTGAGTTGCTCGTCGTCCCCTTCGCCTTCACCCGTACGGTTATCGCCCGTATGTACTACAGAGCCGTTTTCGTTTTTAGGGTTATTGTAGAAGATAAAATCCGTTTCTTTCTGCGCTTTTCCTGCTCCATTCAAGCAAAAAGCGGATGCATCCAGGTCAAAATCGGCGCCGCCGTCATATTTGTTGGTGTCCCAGCCCAAGCCTACAATCACTTTCGTAAGACCCGGATTTGTTTTCGTCAAGTCGATTTTTTGTCCTTTGGATAAGCTGATTGCCATAATTAAATTTCCCCCTTAGTAAATTATAATCAGAGTCCGAAGTCTCCTGGCGCCACACCGAGCACCTCACAAATCTCTCTAACCGCTTTCTTTTCCAACTCGTCGAAATCACCGTCAGCCGCCCCAACTGCACAGCATACCCCCACAATGATTCTTCCAACTTCAGGTTTGGATTTGAATTTAGCGATTACTCTCAGTGCTTCCTGTTTGCCGACCATAACATCAAAATCCATATTGCCGGCATAATGATTGAAGCGTTCGATCACTTCGCTCATGTTAAATACCTTCAGTTCCTCGCTGCGTCCCAAATATCCGGCCATCTTTTGTTTTTCCGAAGCATCAACCGTACCATCGGCAACGGATACAACGGCACATCCTGCAACGATTGCTTCAAGCAAATCCTTGTTTTTAAACTTCTTCACATTATCCGAAAGGGTTCCTTTTGTGCGAGACAGCCACCCTTGAAAAGCATTCAAAGCCCCTGACATTTGGGTTAACCTCCAATTGTTTAAATCACTAATAAATGATCATATAGTCGTTTCAGCTCGTTGTTTGTTCTATTACTAACTAGTAAATGAACCGCAGCCAAAATTCTAATTCTCTCTTGTTTGGAACACTGCCAGGTTAAGCAGAAAGACCAAAGTCACGGATCAACCCAGCCAGGCCGTCTTTATATCCGCTGCCGACAGCGCTGAATTTCCATTCGCCATTATTACGGTACAATTCGCCAACAACGATCGCCGTTTCCACGGAGAAATCTTCGCCAAGATCGTAACGGATCAGCTCTTCTCCTGTTTCTTCATTGATAATCCGCGCAAAAGCGTTCGATACTTGTCCGAAGTTCTGATTGCGTTCCGCACCTTCATGGATTGTGATGCAGAATGAAATTTTGTCAATGTCTGCAGGAACGGCGTTTAGATCCACCTTGAGCTGCTCATCGTCCCCTTCGCCTTCACCCGTACGGTTATCGCCTGTATGTACTACAGAGCCGTTTTCGTTTTTAGGATTATTGTAGAAAATAAAATCTGTTTCTTTCTGTGCTTTTCCTGCTCCGTTCAAGCAAAAAGCGGATGCATCCAGGTCAAAGTCGGCGCCGCCGTCATATTTGTTGGTGTCCCAGCCCAAGCCTACAATCACTTTCGTAAGACCCGGGTTCGTTTTCGTCAAATCAATTTTTTGTCCTTTGGATAAGCTGATTGCCATGATTAAATTTCCCCTTTATATTCAAAATCTGCGGTTAAATGAACTATTGGAACCGTCTCGCCAAAATATCGATATGAGCAGCGTGAGCACCTTCGCCTATCGCGTTAAACTTCCATTCCCCGCTATGCCGATAGATTTCTCCGGCCAGCAGAGCTGTATAACCGCCGTAGTTATCCGTCAGGTTAAAGCGGACAAGCTCCTCGTTATTCTGTGAGTTCACAACCCGAATATAAGCGGACTGAATCATTCCAAAATCCTGGCCGCGTTCTTCGCATTGATAGATGTTAACGACCATCAAAATCTTCTCGACATCAGCGGGAACCTTCTTCAAATCGATCATAATTTGTTCGTCATCCCCGTCGCCTTCACCCGTTATGTTATCGCCGGAGTGTTTCACAGAGCCGCATCCACTGACCCGATTATAGAAGCAAACCAGGTTGGAATTCTCCACAAGTTTGCCTTGTCCATTCAGCAGGATCGCCGAGGCGTCACAATCGATATTCGCACCTCTTTTTCTTCCGAAAAAACCTTTTGACTGAACCGGGTCCCATCCCAAACCTACCGTTAGAAACGAGAGGCCTGAACTCCCCTTTGTCAGGTCAATTTTCTGACCTTTAACCAATGAAATTCCCAAACTCGATACCCTCCCCGGGAGTTTTCTCCCAAACTTAAATATAGTACTGACAACCCAAGAAAACTAGACGCATGCATCTTACTCTTCTACTACGCATAGGGGAAATATATGGTTTCATTTGCATAATAATTTTGCGTCTATTGGGTCGTTATCTCAATTATACCTTATAATTCTTCGCAATGTCCGATTTTTCACCAAAAAAATGCAAATTTCTCCTGCTCAAAAAGGAAATTATCCCAGATCAAAATAACATTTAGGAAAAAAACTTATATCTTTGGAACTACTAGAAAAAGATGTGTACTGGTGCTGCAGTCTTGATAATAATGAACAAAAAACAGCCCGTTCCCGTGGAAACGGACTGACTCTAATTTTCAAATCTCTTCTATCAATTAATGCATTCCGGAAACGGCGTGATCCCGAAAAAATCTTCTGCACAACAAACCGATCAAGGCCGCAAGACCTGTCAATCCGGCAGCAAACAGATACAAATTCACGATCCCGAACCTTTCAGCGATCCAACCCATCAGCAGCAGGGAGACACAGAACATCAGATTCATGAGCACCGCCTGGGCTGACAGCACTTTCGGCAAATCCGCATCACCCACACTTTTTTGAATTAAAGTTCTTCTGCTGACAATCGAAAGCTCCGCGGGCGGTCCCATCAGCAACACGATGAGCAGTGTCAGGGCAGCCGATTCGTTCAGGGCATAGAACGCTGTCAATATACCATAGCCGAACATGCCTGCCACCATCGATACGAACAGCCGTTTCTCCAGCAGGCGGGTGCACGCCAGCACCAGCAGTCCCCCTCCAATGGCTCCCGCAAAATAAGCTGCATTAATGTATCCCCACCAGGCCTCGCCTTTCAGCAGCACTTCCTGAGCAAATGCTAGAGTGAACGCCCCTACCCATACCGAACCGCCAAGCATATCCACCATATCGATAAACATAAGCAGCTTCAACCTGCCGCTGGCGGCGATCAGCCTCCAGCCTTCCTGCATCGTCTTCCATCGCCCCGTCTTTCCGGGACTGTCGGAATCGTTCTGTGGAGAATCGGCCATTTCATCCTCTTCCTCCTGACGTACACGGGTAAGAGGATGAAGCCAGTATCTGCCGTCCGTTTCCAGCGGATCACGAATCAATGCCGTAAACACAAGCGCCACAGCGTAAAGTGCCCCCGCAAGCAGCAGCGTTTTCTCCGCCCCCAATACGGCCACCAGCACACCGCTCAAGCCCCAGCCTGCAAGCTGAACGGTTTGGTCGCTGACAGAGATGAGACTATTCGCCTTCATTAAGGCAGCGCCGGGAGCCAGCCGCGGCACGAGCGAGTTGCGTGCAGGCGTTGTCCAGCCGTCAAGGAAGGATAAGGCCATAACCAATATGAATACGATCGTCCAGCTCCCGGTTGTCCCTGTTACCCACAGATGTAATATAAGAATGGCAAACAGCAGCAGCTGTCCCAATTGGGAGACGAGCAAAATGAGCGGAAGCTGAAATCTGGCAAGCAGCAGCGGGGCGAAGAAACCGCTGATCATCTGTGTCCCCATGCGCAGCAGCGGAATCAGAATGGCGGTAATAATCGAGTCAGTCCCATGAAAAATCAGGGAGATCAACGCCATAATGTACAATACATCCGCCGCGTTCGACATCGACTGCGTACCTATCAAGTAAGTAAATAACCGTTTATACATATGTACTCCTTACTCTGCAATTTTCGACACACTTTCCATAGGGCAGCAAAAAAGCCGCAGTTCTACTGCGGCCTCATTTTAATCTATATTATCAATTATGTCCACGAAAGCTCTACCCTGAGCCCGCCCGCTCCCTTTAAATCACTCACTTTATAGGAAACGGACTTTACTCCCAGCTTGTACAGCACCTGCAGATCCTGCTTTAGCTTGCTCTCGTTCCCCTTGTAGACAAACAACAGAGAACTCGAACCACTCTTCATCGCTTTGCTGGCCAAAGTCTTAATGTCATTGGCCGTGCTGAGCGTATTTCCATTCTGAGTCAAATCGTATTCGAGAGCTTGATACAGCTGCTTGTATGCCTTGGAGGCTGCGCCGCCCTGCGCGATCAAGCTGTTCAGTATGTCACGGTAGGATGTGCTCGCTGCCGGATACTGCTTGGTCCAGGTGTGATCCTGCCGCATCTCCGCATCTGTCAGCATATAATATGCGGTACTCACTTCATTCGGGCGGTCCGGCGTCGGGTCATCCCATGTGGTATCCATATGATACCATTTGCCGTCCAACTGCACAAGATTCCAGGCATGAAGCTGCCCGCCTGCTCTTCCTTCTATAATCTGGTTGGCGATGCCGACTTGATTAAGCATTTTATACGCCAGCAGAGCGTAGCCTTGGCAGACCGTGCTGCCTGTGCTCAGCCCGTCATAGGCCGTGTATTTCTGCAGTGTCTCATCATACTTGAGACGTTTTACAATCCAGTCATGTATAACCTTGGCCTTTTCATGATCGGTCATGCTCGGAGTTATGATTTGAGCGAGTGCCGTCTTAACCGTATTGTCTACGTAAGCGGTTTGTTCCTTGGTTTCCCGATAGCTCAGTTCTACAGTTACATCAGCTGAAGTGGCAGTCCCCTTGTAGCTGAATTCATAGCTCTTGATCGTATAGTTTATGTAAGGGTCAATCTTCATGGCTTGATCAATTGCGGTCTGCAGCTTGCTTTTGAGCTCCTGTACATTGCCTTTGTACGTGAAAGATAACGTTTCACTGCGGGTCTGCATCGCATCGGCCAGCTTTTGCTGCAGCTGATCCGCTGAAATGGTGGCTGTTGCATTGACTGCTCCTGCCGCATAAGCATAGTCCCAGTTCATAACCGGCGGAACCATAACGCTCAAGAGCGAACCTGCTACCAGCAGCTTGGTCATTTTGGAGCCGATGGTTTTCTTCATAAGGAGCTCCTTCCTTTCTCAGTAAATTAGTAGCAAAGAATAGCACTTCCCAAAAAACCATCCTGCGTTAGTCCTATAATAAGTCTGATCATTCCAGGAAATTATAACTATTCTACCATAAAACAAATGCAGAAAGCACAAAAATATCATATACTTTTGCGAATTTCGCCGTTTTTTCGGTTGCGGTCATCTGGAAAATCAGTTTTTCTAAGGAGAGAGCACTTAGGGGGCCTCGTTATAAAATAAGAAAAATGTCTATCGACGTACATTCACAGAAGACAGACCGCGTTTAGCAGTAGTTTTTCTTGCGATTTCAGGAGGCATATTCCAAGAAGTTTATTCTTTCTAAAATCTAAAAAAAAGAGTGTCCCAAAGGTCCATGGACCTTTGGGACACTCTCATGGTTTGTTGTTCTGCGCCAAACTTATCTGAACTCGGACAATTGGTTATTTAGACCACGTGTTGCGCCATATACCTCGCGGTATAGATCGAACAGCCTCTCATACTGCTGTACAGCCTCTTCATTCGGAGTATAACGCTTGGCCGGCCGGATAAACGCCCGGGCACAAGCCTGAAGAGAATCAAACCATCCGCAGCCGTACGCCGCCAGCATCGCGGCCCCCAGCGCAGGACCTTGCTCGCTTTCCAGCTTGATGACGGTGGCATTAAACACATCCGCCTGCATCTGCAGCCACAACTCGCTGCGGGCGCCGCCGCCGATGGAGATCACCTCGTTTACCACCTTGCCAGTGCTCCGCAAAATATCAATGGATTCTTTCAGCGAAAAGGTAATGCCCTCCAGGACAGCACGGGTAAAGTGAGGCAGCTTGTGGCTTGCATCCATGCCGATAAAGCTGCCGCGGATTTGCGAATCCGGATGAGGTGTGCGTTCACCGACGATATACGGTGTAAAGAGTAAACCTCCACTGCCGAGCTTAATGCCTTCCGCCTGCTGCAGCAGCTCCTCGAAAGGCTGATCAGGGGCAAAGGTCTCCTTAAACCAGGTCAGGCTGTAGCCTGCCGCCAGCGTTACCCCCATAATGTAATAGGCGTCTTTCTCGCCATGATTGAAAAAATGAGCTCTGCCTTCGATATCCAGGTCCTTGCGCTCTTCATATGAAAGGACAACCCCCGAAGTTCCGATGCTGCACATCGTCTGGCCTTCGCTCAGAATGCCGGAGCCGATCGCTCCGCATGCGTTATCCGCTCCGCCGGCATATATAGGCGTCCCTGCGGCAAGTCCCGTTTGTGAAGCGATTTCCGGCAGGAGGCCACCCGTCTGATCAAAGGACTCCACCAGCGGAGGGCACAGCGACAGAGACAGGTCGAACGCGGCCGCGATTTCTTCGCTCCAGCGCTTGCCCGCCACATCCAGCAGCAGTGTTCCCGCTGCGTCAGAATACTCCGATGCCAGCTCGCCCGTCAGTCTATAGCGCACGTAATCCTTTGGCAGCATAAAGTATGCTGCACGTGCCAGCAACTCGGGTTCATGCTCCTGTACCCAAAGAAGCTTGGGCAGCGTGAAGCCTTCCAGCGCCCGGTTGCGCGCGATGCCCAAAAGCTTGGGTCCCAGGACGCTTTCAATCCGCCGGCACTGCTCAGTCGTGCGGGTATCGTTCCACAGAATGGCCCTGCGCAGCACCTGCCCCTTTTCATCCATCAGCACAAGCCCATGCATCTGGCCTGAAAAACTGATGCCATCCACGCTATCGGCCTGAATGCCGGCTTGCTCGACCAGCTTGCGCAGCGAGGCCACAGTTCCTTCTACCCAATCCTCCGGGTCCTGCTCGCTGTATCCCGGCTTGGGCTGATGCAGCGGATAAGCCTCAGATGCTTCGAAAGCCACCTTTCCTTCACGGGTAACCAGCACCGTCTTTACTGCACTGGTCCCCAAATCCACGCCGATCACATAACGCTCCATATTCACATCCCCCTACCGGTTACTCGTATGAGACACAGCTACCGCTGACTTCCGCCAGCGGTAACTTTTTTCAAATCAAACGAACTATTATTCAGCCAAAATGTATTGGTTAAGTGTTGCCTTCAGCCATTCCTGGCGTCCGGATTCGTTTTTGCGCGGTTTATCATTGTTCAGCGCATGCTCCGCAAGGGAAGCAAGGGTGGCTTTTCCGGAAACGATATCCTGTCCGATACCTTCCTTGAAGCTGCTGTACCGCTTCTCGATGAAATCCTCAAATACGCGGTCTTCGATCAGCTTCGCCGCTACCTTCAGCCCTTTGGCATAAGTGTCCATACCGGCAACGTGCGCCAGGAACAGATCCTCCGGCTCAAAGGATGCTCGTCTGACCTTCGCGTCGAAGTTCACGCCGCCTTTGCCAAGGCCGCCATTTTGCAGCACTTCATACATCGTAAGGGTTGCATCGTAAATATCCACCGGAAACTCGTCGGTATCCCAACCGATCAGCATATCTCCCTGGTTCGCATCCAGCGATCCGAGCATGTCGTTCAGGCGGGCTACACGCAACTCATGATTGAACGTATGCCCTGCAAGCGTCGCATGATTTGCTTCAAGGTTCAGCTTGAAGTGCTTATCCAGTCCGTACTTTTGCAGGAAAGCGATCGTAGTGGCCGCGTCGAAATCATACTGGTGCTTCGTTGGCTCTTTTGGCTTCGGTTCGATCAGGAACTGAGCCTCAAAGCCGATTTCACGGGCATAGTCAATGGCCATTTGGAACATGCGCGCCATGTTGTCCTGCTCCAGCTGCATATCCGTATTGAGCAGCGTTTCGTAGCCTTCGCGGCCTCCCCAGAACACATAGTTTTCACCGCCGAGCCGTTTGCCAATCTCCAGCCCTTTTTTGATCTGGGCTGCGGCGTGTGCGTATACGTCGGCATTGCAGGTCGTAGCCGCACCGTGCATATAGCGGGGGTTTGTAAACATATTGGCCGTATTCCACAGCAGCTTCTTGCCCGTTGCTTTCATCTGTGCTTCAATCAGGTCCACAATTGTATCCAGGTTGGCATAGAACTCCTTCAGACTGGAGCCTTCCGGAGCAATGTCCACATCATGGAAAGCGAAATATTCAAGATTCAGCTTATCCATCAGTTCAAAAGCAGCTTCAACCCGCGCTTTCGCAAGGTCCAGTCCTTTAAGATGATCCCATGAACGGACAGCCGTTTCCACACCGAACGGGTCGGAGCCGCCTGCCGTCAATGTATGCCAGTAAGCCATGCTGAATTTAAAATGCTCTGCCATCGTTTTTCCAGCGACGACTTCGTCCGGGTTGTACCATTTGAACGCGTACGGATTCGTGGAGTTTTTGCCTTCATAACTAATTTTTGAAACGTTTTCAAAGTAAGCCATTTGATTACGCCTCCCAGTCTCATATTAGGTTCTTGCCGATTTTATTTACCTCTCGAAATCGTTTACACCGCTATACTAACACAGCTCGCCGAACTTTGTCTATTGCTTAAACTAAGTATTTTTTTTAAACTATAAGTGCGTGTTCAAAAAGTCAGGTTTTCAGCACCGAAGCGTATGCTTCCGAAGTGCGTTTTTTCAAAACGCTTGAGTTGAATGAAGCTAG
The DNA here is from genome assembly GCF_046098255.1 of Paenibacillus jiangxiensis. Classification (NCBI taxonomy): domain Bacteria; kingdom Bacillati; phylum Bacillota; class Bacilli; order Caryophanales; family Paenibacillaceae; genus Paenibacillus; species Paenibacillus jiangxiensis. Next base: position 60,746 of record NZ_JBJURI010000022.1, on the reverse strand, counting down.
GGACTGAGGAGCGGAGCGTACTTGGGGTACGTGAGCACCTGAAATGTTTCCGCAGGAAACATGCTTCGGAAGCATCCCCTTAGTCCCGGCTGAATACAAGATTCGATGTCGAGTCCGCTTCCTGATTGACTTCGTGATCAAAAGATGACTTTTTGAACAACCTCTATAAATCATATATGGAGAAGAGCTCCAACAATAATCGTCTGAGAACAGGAAGTGGATCCATGAACGTCACGGGTGATCAGGCACTCGTTAAAAAGCTAAACAGATCGATTGTGCTCGATACCATCCGGCTCCATGCGCCCTTGTCCCGCGCACAGGTCTCGGTACGTACCGGACTGAACAAAGCCACGGTTTCCAATCTGGTCTCCGAATTAATGACAGACCAGTTGGTGCGCGAAACAGGTCCCGGAGAATCCAGCGGGGGAAGAAAGCCGCTGATGCTGCTGTTTAACCGCAGCGCCGGTTATGCCATAGGACTGGAGTTAAGCGTAAGTTATGTAAAAGGGGTTTTAACCGATCTGGATGGCCAGATCGTGGAGGAACGGAATGCTGCGCTTGAGGCTACTGATGTCACTTCCGTGCTTGATACGATGCGCGGTATGATCCATCAGCTTATCCAGGCTGCCCCCTCCTCCCCTCACGGTATCGTCGGCATCGGCATTGGTGTGCCGGGGATGGTGGATGCAAAGGGCACCGTTCTGTTCGCCCCCAATCTTGGCTGGGACAACACCGAGCTGCGCCAGCCGCTTGAACGGGAGTTCAGCCTCCCTGTTACGGTGGACAATGAAGCGAATGCCGGAGCACTGGGCGAGCTACATTACGGTATGGGTGCCGATGACCGGCAGCAGCCGCGGCATCTCGTCTACATCAGCGTAGGTTCAGGGATCGGCTCCGGCATCATCATGGATGGCAAACCATACAAAGGCGCATGGGGGTATGCAGGCGAGACCGGGCATATGTCCATCGCCTGGGACGGCCTTCAATGCTCCTGCGGCAGCCGGGGTTGCTGGGAGCTCTACGCTTCAGAAAGAGCCTATGACCACACGGCTTACAACCTGCCGTCCAGCAGCACGGCGCAATTGCTTGAGCTTGCCGGCCAAGGAAACGAGGCAGCCCGGCGCTTGTATGAAGAAATCGGTATGTATCTCGGGATCGGCATAACCAATATCGTGAACAGCTTTAACCCGGAGCTCATTATTATCGGCGGCCATCTCTCCGAAGCCCGCCAATGGCTTGAGCCTTCACTGCAAAGCAAGGTTGCGGAGCGCACGCTGCCCTACCACAGGAGGGAGCTGAATATCCGTTTCTCACAGCTCGGCAGCCGCTCCACCGTGCTGGGCTCATCCTATTCCGCGATCTCCGCTTATCTGGGCCATGTCCGTGTGTCTGTGTAGAAGTGCTCAAAAGCATAGGCAAACAGCCCCAAGCTCTTCCGAGCGGGGCTGTTACCACAGGCTGGACATAACTCCGCCTCCCTGTTCCCTGTTATCTCTTTTTAAGATATCAGAAAGTATAAACTCCCTGGAATAATCCTCCTGATATCGCAAGAAAAACTACTGTTAAACGCGGTCCGTCTTCTGTGAATGTACGTCGATAGACGTTTTTCTTATATCAGCCCCACACCATGGCCCCAATATCCTACTCCTTCAGCCATCGAGGCACTAGCCTTGAACACCTGGACCGACAGCACGATGACTGTTCTCCTGAGCTTCATTGCTTTCCACCTTTCCGCAAATATAGGCATACAGATACTGCAGCCGAACCGTAGCATAATTGCGGTATTGTTCAAATAAAGTCATGCATTTGATGATATGATCCTGCTGGTTGATTTGAACTGAAAGATGGAAGCTGTCCAGAATGTTTTGCAGTCCTTCCTCAAACCGTTCTTTTCTGAAGTGGTATACAGCAAGATGCCGATAATACGAAGCAAGACGGACAAAATTAAACTCCTCTTTGTACCAGTTCTCCCAGTGACTCGGATCCGTGACACTGTAATAATTCAGATGGTCGGCGAACAACTCCAGCTGCTCATCGATATCATAACCGTACTTGTTTGCGGATTCCAGAAGCGTAATCACGCCCTCAAGAATCTCTTCCGGCTGCTCCAGCAGCAGCTGCACATAAGGAGCAACCGCACTTTTCTTGCCCATCTTGACGTCTACACACATCGTGTTGGCCTTGGCGAACATCCGGAACAGCTCAACATAACGCCGCCCCGACTCATCCAGATCACCGAACCAGCCCAACTCCGCATACTCAGCAATAAATTGCTTGGATTCCTTATACCTTCCAGAATATTCATAAGCGCTGGCCTTAAGGAGGCGGCTCTTGCCGTAATAAAATACCAGCGGACGCCGGAGCTCATACCGTTCAGCATCCCATTCACGTCTGCTTGTCCGGCATAATCCCTCGGTCAGTTCACGCAGCTCATCCGAGTAAAATATAACTTTATCCCACTGCTGTTTGACCGTAAAAAATTCAGCCAGCATATGCAATCCGTCAAGCGCAAGAGCCTCGGGAAGCCGCCAGCGGTAGGAATGAAAACGCAGAGCTGACTCCAGATTGCTGCGCTCATCCTTCTCGTGAATTTGAAAAAGGCGGAGATGGCTGACTGCGAGCCGTTCGGAATGACTGTACTTTTCGCTTTCAATGACACGCTCGTAGAGAAGCAGCGCCGCCGCATGCCAGCTCTTCTCATACATCATCTCGGCGGTATCGAAAATGTCAGGGATATGCGATAAATTATCCGCCAGACAGTCCAGCACCTTGTTGATGCAGTTTAGCTTCTTTAATTGCGCACTGCGAAGCAGAAACGGACGCAGACGCCTCCAGTGGGCAGCTGTCTCGCGGAAACACTCATCCGCGTACATTTCATACAGAGCTCCCTCGGGCAGCCCCATGCCTGCCGTGATCAGGTCAAGCTGACCGGGCGAAATTTGCCTGGGAGGATTCCCGTTAATGATGCCGCTGAGCGTTCCCCTGTTAACGCCGGATGCATCCGCGAAGCTCTGAAGCGTCTGTCTCTCACGTCTGATATGCTCTTCCAGTTGTGAACGAATCGTGGTGTTAGGATCCAAGTTAACACCCCCCTGTAGACTGGATAATTCCTTTCCTTAAAACACAAATAAATTGCAAGCCATAATTGAATATACCAAGAGTATATGTCTAATTTTTACAGCAGTCAATCAATTTGCATCAAATTAAACAAAAGAAGCCGCTACCTTATTTAAGGCATCGGCTTCTATAATATTTAGGATGAAGTTCGTTGATACAGGAACTTATTTGTTCAGAACTTTGGCAAATTGGGTTTTATTCATACCCGAAATACGTGCATCGCCAATCAGCGTCAGAGGCACGGCACGAACGCCCATGTCCCATACTTCCTGCGCATAGGCTTCATTCGTTTCGATGTTGCGCTCCTCGAATTCAATCCCCTGCTCCGTCAGATAGCTCTTCACCTGCTTGCAATGCGGGCAGTTGGTAGATGTATACACGATCGCTTTTTCCATTTTAATCACCTCATTAAATTATAGAGGATGTTCAAAAAGTCATCTTTTGATCACGAAGGAAGTCAGGAAGCGGACTCGACATCGAATCTTGAATTCAGCCGGGACTTCCGGTGCTCACGTACCCCAAGTACGCTCCGCTCCTCAGTCCCTAGCTTCATCCAACCTTCTTGGTGCTGAAAACCTGACTTTTTGAACACTCACTTATAAACTGCGTTTACTTACTAAATCAAAGCGTAACTGAGCTGTGTTCCAGGCTTTCGATGTATTTTTCCGCATCCATCGCGGCCATACATCCGCTGCCTGCCGCTGTAATTGCCTGTCTGTAACGTGTATCCTGCACATCTCCGCAGGCAAAAATACCGGCGACATTCGTTTCGGAGGTGCCCGGAGTCGTTACAATATAACCGTTCGCATCGGTTGTAATCTGACCGTTCAGGAATCCGGTATTCGGATGATGCCCGATCGCGACAAATACGCCGCTGGCTTCGATCAGTTCTTCTTCACCTGTTCTATTATTCCTTACTTTCAATCCGGTAACCCCTTGTTCGGAAGCTGCCACTTCGAGCGGAGTGCGGTCCAAAGCCCACTCGATTTTTGCATTTCCGCGCGCACGGTCCTGCATGATTTTGGAGGCACGCAGCTCTTCGCGGCGGTGTACCAGCGTCACCTTCGAGGCAAAGCGTGTCAGGAAGTTCGCTTCTTCAAGAGCGGAATCTCCACCCCCGATCACAATAATCTCCTTATTGCGGAAGAAGAAACCATCGCACGTAGCGCATGTGCTCACGCCCCGGCCCACATTATCCTGCTCTCCCGGAATTCCCAAGTATTTGGCAGTTGCGCCGGTTGAAATGATCAGCGTTTCCGTAACAAGCTCACCGATTCCTTCCACATCAAGCTTGAAAGGGCGGCTGCTTGTATCCACACTGTTGACCCAGCCTGTCCGGAACTCCGCACCAAAGCGTTCAGCCTGCTTGCGCATATTGTCCATCAGCTCAGGTCCCATAATTCCCTCAGGAAAGCCCGGGAAATTCTCAACATCGGTTGTAGTTGTAAGCTGGCCTCCAGGTTGAGGACCTTCGATGATGAGCGGATTCATATTGGCTCTTGCCAAATAGATGGCCGCCGTAAGTCCGGCAGGGCCGGTTCCGACAATAATTGATTTATACATTGTATCAACCTCCAAGATTCAATCATCGTTATTGTACAGGTACAGGTTGCTTTTTTTGCATTCATACAAAATAATAGGGTCAGGCTTAAAATTATGAACCATCACAGCAAAGCCTTTTGCCGGGAATAGCATCATCCGTCCAGACAAAAGCATACATTAGAAGGTCTGAGTATCCGGAGCCTACGGCTTGACCGCAAGAGTCTGAGTCCTGCAGAAAGCAACTTGCTTATGGTTATAGAATTTATAAGTTTTCAGCGGAGCTGAACAATTCTATAACCTCAAGAAAAACTACTGCTAAACGCGGTCTGGCTTCTTTGAATGTACGTCGATAGATATTTTTCTTATACTCATTCTAAATTAATATTTATTATGCTGTACTGCCTGAAAAGAGTCAAATGAAGTTTTCATGAATGGTGAAAGATATATAAGTGGAGGAATTTGCGGCAATGAACGACGTCCTGATCGGCAGTTTTATATCTGCCTTGTCCACAGGAATCGGGGCTATACCGATTCTGTTTATGAGAAGAAATGTAACCCACCGTCTGCGCGACATTCTGCTCGCATACGCAGCAGGCATTATGACCTCGGCCTCCATGTATAACCTGATTCCCGAGGCGTTAGGCCATTCCAATTTATTTGTATTAACCGCAGGGCTGCTGCTGGGCGCGCTCGTGCTGCTTATTCTGGAGATGAACATCCCCCATATTGATTTGGAAAATCCCGATCAGGGTCCTTTTCTGCATATTGAGGCGAAGGCTTTTCTGATTGTTGCGGCGATTACGCTGCACAACCTTCCCGAGGGCTTATCCGTCGGGGTAAGCTATGCAAGTGAGGATCAGAGTCTGGGCAACCTGATCGCCTTCTCCATCGGTTTGCAGAACGCTCCGGAAGGCTTTATTGTCGCCCTTTTTCTCGTAAATCAGAATATAGGGCGGCTGAAGGCGCTTGGCATCGCAACACTGACAGGAGCCGTTGAGATTGTAACCAGCCTGATCGGGTACTACTTGAGCTCCTTTGTTACCGGCCTGGTGCCTTACGGTCTGGCGTTTGCCGCGGGTGCGATGATGTTCATTGTCTACAAGGAATTAATCCCCGAAAGCCACGGAGACGGCAATCAACGTACTTCAACCATATCTTTTTTGCTCGGACTGCTTACAATGATCGGTCTGACGGAATGGCTTTAATTCACGAAAAAAAGAGCGGCTCCGCCATCTGCCGAACAGATTGGCGGGGCCGCTCCTATGCATAACATCTTCAGTAATTAACAAGTGCTGTTCATCCGAAACTTCGGGAGCGAAGCAAACGAAGCCCGTTCAGGATTACAAGCAGCGTACTTCCTTCATGACCGACTACCCCAAGCGGAAGCGCAATGTTCTCCAGGAAGTTGCCGGCGATCAACAGCAGAATGACTGTAATCGCAAAAATCATATTCTGCTTGATAATTCGCTGGGCTCGGCGGGCCAATGCAATGGTCGGGGCAATTTCCTCAATGCCGTCATTCATCAGAACGACATCGGCCACCTCCAGCGCCGCGCCGCTCCCGTTCATTCCCATCCCCAGTCCTACCGTCGCCGCTCCAAGAGCCGGCGCATCATTTACACCGTCTCCCACCATAACGACATGACCGTAACGCTCCCGCAAGCTTTTTACATAATTAACCTTATCTTCAGGGGTGAGTCCCGCATAAACCTGATCCACTCCGGCTTGGGCTGCAATCACCGCTGCCGTTTCATAACGGTCGCCCGTCAGCATGACCACCTTGACCCCCATGCTGCGCAGACGCTGCACCGCTTCCGGGGCCTGCAGGCGCAGTTCATCACGTATGGCCATCAGTGCGGCAACCTGACCCTCATGCAAAATGACAGATACCGTCTTGCCTTCCCCTTCAAATCGGCTGCGTAGTTCTCTCCACTGTGTGGTATTCTCTACGCGATCAAGGATGTCGGTCCGCCCGATTTGCCAGCGTGTGCCATGAACTTCGCCTTCCATTCCCCAGCCTGTGAGCGATTGGACATTCACCGCCTCCGGCAGGGTGAGCAGCCGCTCAGACGCTTTCTTCACTACCGCTCTTGCCAGCGGGTGCATGGAGAACGCTTCGATGGCTGCAGCCGTTGAAAGCACCTCATCCGCATCATATCCCTCGGCTGTCACCCAATCCGTTATAAGCGGCGCCCCGACAGTCAGCGTGCCTGTTTTGTCAAATGCCACGACAGATGTCAAAGCCATATTCTCAACATGTGCCCCGCCCTTAAACAGGATTCCTTTACGCGCTCTGTTGGATATGGTGGACAATACCGCCGGCATGATGGAAGAAACCAAAGCACAGGGCGACGCCACTACCAGAAATACCATCGCTTTATAGAAGGCCTGCTGCCAGCTCCAACCCAGCAGAAGCGGAGCACCGGCGATGAGCAAGAGGGTGACGCCTATCACAATCCGTGCATAGACGGATTCAAAGCGCTTGATAAAACGCTGCGAGTCCGGTACCTCCGTCTGCGCTTCCTCCACCAGCCTTATAATTTTGGCAAAGAGCGTTTCCTCGGTATTTTTCGATACCTCAATGTACAGTACACCTTCCCCGTTCAAAGTGCCCGCATACACTTCATCTCCCGCTGTTTTGTCCACAGGCACCGACTCTCCTGTAATGGACGCCTGATTGACAGCAGAAAGTCCTTTGCTAACACGCCCGTCGGCTGGAATCAGCTCGCCTGGCTTGACGAGCAGCAGATCGCCTGGAACGAGCTCCTCTATGTTTACTGTTTCCATATCCTTACCGGTAAGACGAAGAGCGGTCTCAGGCTTTAACGCCATCAACTCCGAAATATCCTTGCTGCTGCGCTCGTTCGTATAGCTCTCCAGCGCACCGCTGAGCGCAAATATGAAGATAAGCATGGCCCCCTCGTTCCAGTAGCCAATAGCGGCAGCTCCGAGCGATGCCGCGATCATCAGCAGATTTACATCCAGATCACGCTCTTTCACCAGTGTTTCTATACCTTCCCGTGCCTTGCTCCAACCGCCGAGCGTATAGGACAAGATATACAGCACAATAGACAGCCAATACGACCAATGGGATATTCCCCAAGCCGACAACATCAGAACACCGCTCGCCATTGCAGTCTGTATTTCTTTATTTTTGAGCATGCTGCCCAGCTGAAACTGGCGTTTGCGGCCGGGTCCCTGATTGCCCGTTTGTGGCACAATAGCTTTGGCGGGTTGTGGTAAAGCATTGTTGATAGCCTGCATTTGTCATCACAGTCCTTTTCTAATTGAGAATGAGAGCCATTTTTACTGCCCTTAAAATGACACATGCTGCTTTGCCATAAAGGCAAAGCAGCATGTATAAATGAGAATGATAATCAATTTTGCAATTAATCAAATATTTTGTGTCGATGAAACTTTCTTGCTCCTATTATACGCCCTGCGCCCCGGAAATGTAAACAGGCCAAATTAAAAATAGGTGTTTACATGCAAAAAGGAACCTGCCCACGGCTCAGGGCAGATCCCTCTTTTTCGATGTCCAACTGCAGGAAAATGTCCGGTTAAGCGGACAAGAAGCTTTCATCCAAAAATTTGCCGCCTTGCTTCACCACCGTGATTCTGCCGAAGTGCCAGCTGTGCGGCTTTAAGTTTAAAGAGCGCCACCTCAGACGGAGGGCAAACGATTCCTGAAACGCCCGATTGAAAGGCTGGCTCCATATTCTCATCAACATGGCTGAGAATGGCCCATATCTCCATGGCGGGCCTGATCCTGCGTACAGATTTCACCATGTTATTAAGTTCAGCGTAATCCGGAAGCATTTGCGTGTAATCAATAAAGAGCAAATCGGTATAATATGCAAGTTCAGCGGAGGCAGCCGATACGGAATGGTCAGCAGACAGCAGGCCACCGATGCGGTAAGGCAGGCTGCGGTAGTAAGTCCATAATGTTTGCTCGGCTACAGCATCCACCCATTCGCGCAGCTTTCTGAATGCATCTCCTGCTCCGGGATTGGCAATCACAATCTCGGGCACCGGCTCCCACCCGTTCTTCATAGCCTTAAGCGCTGCACGCATGACCGCCTCCAGCTGCTGATCCAGGAAATGATCCTTATGCGGAGAGACACCTGATTCCTGTACCAGAGACACAGTTACCGGCTGCCCTTGCATATGCTCAAACCAGTGCTCATACTCGTGCTCAAGCCTGCTGATGATCCGGTCGGACAGTAAACTGTGCTCCTCAGGATCATTGGCAGACCTGCAGGACTCAACCAAATCAGCTAATCTTCCCTCCTGCCGCAGTCCACCATTGAAGAGACAAAGTCCATCAGCCTTTTTCCCGTGTGATACTGGCCTGCTTCCCCAACGGGCGTTTAGCCGCAGCCGCGAATACCGGAAATCGTCACACCATTCCAACAGTGTGTTCATCGCTGAATTTTGAGATATCTGAAATAAGTTTGTGTCCGTATGCCGCCGGACTGCGTCCTCCAAAAAATGTTGCAGCAATGCATTCGGTTTGCTCATAACACCTCTCTGAACAAGCTCCACCAGCAAAGGAACAGATTCGCTGCTTATCGCAGTCTCCTCCTTATCCAAATCGTATTCCATGGATACACCTTCCTTTCGTACCGGCTCACTAATGAAGCAAGTTTCGGTAAGCGCTTACCAAGATGTAGAACTGCATTTCTCCTCTAGCGTATTAAGCTGACAATGGATTTATACTCCTATGTCTGTGTAATTCTCCAATCAAAAACCTGTTCCCGTCACCATGGACAGATGATTGGTATATGGAGCTGAGTTTGGTCAATGAACCTCCCCTACTTACGCTTGACTTAGAAGTAGGGGTTTCTTACCAGCCACGCCGTTACTTTCTGCAAACAAATAGGTTGGCTATTTGATTTCGCTGCCAGCAGCGGAAATCTAACGGGGTAGTTCAGTAAGCAACACTTCTGCAAGTGGGTGGGAACTCACCGTCTACTACTTCTCGCTCATCTAAGCGATCCGTAGATACTTGATCGATTTCGTTTCGCCCAAATATCGGATTTCTCCATGCAGATATTTGGACAATATTCCTTTGCTTCCATGAACGTCTCGATGTTCTTCATAGCCGCAGGAACAGGTGTAATTTCTTGTAGAAGTCTTTTTCCTTCTACCGCAACAAGGACATTGTTGACTCGTGTAGCTTTCATCCACCTGTTTCACGCTTGTTCCATGGGCTTCAAGCTTGTATTCGAGTTGTTTCCGGACCTTGCCGAAGCTCCAATTGGATAACTTTTGCGTGACGGTTTTGCTTTTCTTCTTTTTCGTATGGCGTTGTACGCCTTCCACTTGGCCTATAACGACTTCCTTGACGTCATTTTCCGTACACCACTGAACAAATTGCTTGGTTGTTTTATGAATGACATCCTGGAGTTGACGCTCGCTTTTGCCGAGGATGTAGGTTTTGGCTTTCTTGTACTTTTTCCATTGCCGACTGCCCTTTTGGCATTTGCTCATCCGCTTCTGGATTTCGGCCAGTTTCTTGTTGCGTAACCGATGAATGCTTCTGGCTTTTCTTCCCGTAATGAGGATGGACTGATTTGCAGTGGTCGTTGCTGCGATCGAGTGAATCTCTCCCAAATCCACACCTACAACCTCGCTGCCCTCGTTGACTTTGGCCATTTCCCCGTCCTCATAGCAAAGAGAAACCATCATTTTTCGGTCATACACCAGTTCGATTTCTTTGATCTCGGCATCAGGCAAGTCGGCCACGACGATCTGAATCGGTTGCTGGCGCTTTCCATTCTGGATGCCTAAGCTTAATTGGATAGTGTTGCCCTCGATTTTGAACGATTGGTCTACCCATTTCGTGTTGAAATACTTCTTGTTTTTATAGGGGTATTTGGTCTTCAGACCTTGCCTTTTCGCTTGCCTTGCGCTCTCGCGGGCAAACAAATATTTATGACAAACAGCCTGTACAGACTGGGAGTGAAGGGGGAATCGATTTTTTATAGCGGCTTGAAGTTTGGTTTGTCCAATCCATTTTCCATCGTGTTGCATAAAATAGTTCTTGGCGATGGACAGACACTCATTCCAGACTTCGGCTGAAATCCGGTTGCACGCAAACAGTCGGTCCAGATCGGCTTTGGAAGTTCGGAATGCGGTTTTGACACAGCGAATCACTCCACTCTCACCTCCTTCCCTGGATGCTCAATATAGGTTTTCCATACTTCCGGAGGGGCGCCGCCCACGGTAATCAGACAGTAACTTTACGACCAGAAATATTGTTTCCACAATTTCTTTTTTACATCGGGGAAACTTTCTTGATAGGACGAGAGCTGGCACTCTTAATCGTTGATACATTGGGATAGTTCCGTGTTGGGATGCGCCTTGAAAAGCACATGAATAGGATCGCGATCGTGATGCTATTCTCTTCATGCCATATGATCGTTTGCTCCAATGCGTTCAAAAATGCTTTTCCAATCCTCTGAGATCTCATCCGTCAGCACTTTTCTACGATATTTGATACAAAGGATGAGATGGTAGTTTAGAGAGAACACTGAATGAATATTGGGGTCTAATTTCATCTACACACCAACCTTGGGGGTCGGGTAGAGGCGAAATTGAAACGTGATTTACACGATGGGTCACCGCCTTAACGAGAACGTATATTCCCATCATACCACACAAATACTCGACTAGGAAAGCACGAGCCTTATACAATAGACAAGTGCATGTAGGATTCGCCTAACCGAGATTCATCCCCTACCTGCAGAGGAAGGGGACTTCTCACGGAAACATGTTAAAAAAGGACCTCAAATCCTACACAATTGTAGGATTTGAGGTCCTTTGGTTTAGATCATTAATGAGCAACCATATTGTAAGTCATGATCCAGATCGATCCGCCTACAATCGTCAGCAGGATGACAACCCCGAGGATCAGGGTCATAACATTCCATTTTGGTCCATCTCCCTCACGGATATGCATGAAGAAGAAGAGCTGTACGATAAATTGCAGAACGGCGGTCACCAAAATGACAACCATGGTTGCGGTCCGGCCCATCATGTGATTTAAAACAACAACCAGCGGAATGATGGTCAGAACGATGGACAGAATAAAACCGATAACGTAGGATTTCATGGAGCCGTGGCTTTCATGCTCGTGCGAATCCGCGCCAGTGTGGTGCTGTGCCATCTACATCACCCCCATCAGATAGACAACTGAAAGTACGAAAATCCAGACAGCATCCAAAAAGTGCCAATACAAGCTGATCGCGGAGATTTTGCCTCTTGTCACATCTGTAATTCCCCGCTTCTTCAGCTGAATCATAAGGCCGATCATCCAGCAGATACCCACGGTAACGTGCAAACCATGTGTACCTACCAAAGTAAAGAATGCGGACAGATAAGCACTGGTCATAAAGGTAGCCCCTTCATGCACCATTTCTACAAACTCGTAAATTTCAAGCCCGAGGAAGCCCAAGCCGAGCAATACTGTGACAACCAGCCAGCCGAGAAGCTGTTTCAGGTTGCCTTTGTTCATGGCAAGCACGGCGATACCACTTGTGAAACTGCTCGTAAGCAGGAGGAATGTCTCAAGTACAACGCCTGTCATGTTGAAGATTTCCGGGCCTGGTCCTCCGGCCGTATTGTTCCGCAGCACTGCGAACGTAGCGAACAGTGTACTGAACAAAATGACGTCGGTAACCAGGAAAATCCAGAAGCCGAGCATTTTCAGTTCCTGAGGATCGTGATGCCCATGGTCATGGCCATGGCCATGATGTGATGTTGCTTGTGCCATTATACCGACCCTCCTCTTATAGCCGCTTCGGTGCGTTTGACTTCATCCACAGGGATGTAGTAGTCCGCGTCGTACGAGTAGAAGGAACGGGCGATCATACATGCCGCAACACCGAGCAAGCCTGGAATAATAAAGATCAACCAGCCGAATACAAAGCCGAAGCCTGCAACAAACCAGCACACCGACATAATGAACGGAATGGCCGAGTTCTTCGGCATATGAATCGGTTCGATTGGCTGTTCTTCCTTGTAAATTCCCTGTTTGCGGCGTTCTTTCTCTTCCCACCAGTCGTCGCGGTCTGTAACCTGCGGAATGGTAGCGAAGTTATACTCAGGCGCAGGAGATGGAATGGACCATTCCAGCGTCCGGGCATCCCAAGGATCGCCGGATGCTTTCAGCTTGCGGTAATGCTTAATGCCCATGCCGATTTGTGCTACCTGGAAGAGGAATGCAATCCCCATCAGGAACGCGCCGATCGTAGACACAAAGTTGAGCGGAGCCCAGCCTGTATCCCAGCCGTAGGTGCTGATCCGGCGGGTCATACCCATCAGACCAAGCGAATATTGCGGCAGGAAGCAGACATAGAAACCGATGTTCCAGAACCAGAACGCCCATTTGCCCAGGTTCTCAGGCAGGGAGAAGCCGAACATTTTAGGCCACCAGTAGTACAGACCTGCAAAATAACCAAACACAACGCCGCCGATCAGCGCGGAGTGGAAGTGGGCGATCAGGAAGTAACTGTTATGGAACTGGAAGTCTGCCGGTGCGACCGCCAGCATGACACCCGTCAGACCTGCGATCAGGAAGTTCGGTATGAACGCAATCGCCCACATCATCGGTGTAGGGAAGCTCAGCTTGCCGCGGTACATCGTGAACAGCCAGTTAAATACCTTAACCCCTGTCGGAATGGCTATCGCCATCGTGCTTATGGCGAAGAAGGCATTGACATCCGCGCCCGAGCCCATCGTAAAGAAGTGGTGAGCCCAAGTGAAGAAGGACAGGACGCTGATAATCAGCATCGCGAACACCATGGATTTATAGCCGAAAAGTCTCTTTTTCGCAAATGCGCTGATAACGTCCGAATAAATACCGAAAGCAGGAAGCACCACGATATATACCTCAGGGTGGCCCCACATCCAGATCAGGTTGATATACATCATCGGGTTGCCGCCCATATCAAGCGTGAAGAAATGCCCGCCGCCAAAGCGATCCAGGAACAGCAGTGCAAGTGTAACCGTCAGAATCGGGAATGCAAAAATGATAATAAGACAAGATGCGAATACCGACCATGTGAACATCGGCATTTTCATCCAGGTCATGCCCGGAGCACGCATTTTGATAATCGTCACGATAAAGTTAATGCCTGTTGCAAGTGAACCGATACCTGAGATCTGTATACCCCAGATATAGAAGTTTTGTCCTACGCCCGGACTATACTGCAGTTCCGACAAAGGCGGATAGCTGAGCCAGCCTGCATCCGGCGAACCGCCGATAACGAAGGACAGGTTGAACAGCATCGCGCCCATAAAGAACAGCCAGAAGCTGAGGGCGTTCAGGAAAGGAAAAGCAACGTCGCGCGCCCCGATTTGCAGGGGAACCGCGATATTGAAAAGACCGAACATCAGCGGCATCGCCATGAAGAGGATCATGATCGTGCCGTGTGTCGTAAATACCTGGTTATAGTGTTCAGGGTGCAGGAAGTTAATATCAGGAAGCGCGATTTGGGCACGCATCATGAGGGCATCCACACCACCGCGGAACAGCATCAGGATCGATGCCAGGATGTACATAATACCGACTTTCTTATGGTCAACTGTTGTCAACCAGTTTTTCCAGAGCCAGCCCCATTTTTTAAAGTAAGTCAGCACGAATAAAATCGCAATGGTTGCAAGTGCGATCGATACCATTGCCCCATAAATGAGGGGATCGCCGGTAACGAAAAAGAATTGTGCAAACTCAATCAATCTATCTAGCATTGGGGGCCTCCTTTCCCGAGATCATTAATGTCCTGAATGAGATGGACTTGCTTGAGCCTCTTCACTGCCGGAAGCCGATGTGGCCCCGACGGCAGACGCAGTCTCTGTTACAGCCGGCGCTTGCGCTCCGTGACCGCCATGAGGATTTTCGGAACCTTGTACCACGTACTTCGTAACAATCCGTTGGAACAAGCCTTCAGGGAAGGCGGAATAGGTTGTCTTCTGTCCCACGCCTGGCTGCGCGAGAGCGGTATAACCTTCTTCCGTAAGCGGGTTGTTCTCCTGCTTCACTTGTTGTACCCATTGGTTGTATTGGTCGCGGGTTACGGCATTCACGTCAAATCTCATTTGCGCAAAGTGCTCACCGCTGAAGTTCGCTCCGGAACCGTAATAAGTTCCCGGGTGATCCGCCTGCAAATGCAGCGTCATGGCCATGCCTGACATCGTATAGATCTGGCCGCCGAGCTGAGGAATCCAGAAGGAGTTCATCGGCGCATCCGACGTCAGTTCGAAGCGGACCGGCACGTCCTCGGGAATTGTAAGGGAGTTCACAGTCGCAATTCCTTCATCCGGATACATGAACAGCCACTTCCAGTCCAAGGAGCTAACCTGAATGGTGATCGGCTTCTCCGTGGAAGCCAAAGGCTTGGAAGGCTCCAAATCATACGTATATCTCGCAGTAATGACCGCAATTGCGATAATAATGACGATCGGAATCCCCCACCAGATAGTCTCCAGCTTCGCACTGTCATCCCAATGCGGCTTGTATTTGGCCTTGCTGTCCGGTCTGTCCCGGTAGCGCCAGACGATCACGAAAGTCATGATCATGACCGGGAGAATTACTACCAGGGCCAAAACGGTAGTAATAATAATCAGCTCTTTTTGCGCTTGACCAATTGGTCCTTGGGGATCGAAAACCCAGTAGCTTCCGCCCGAGAAAAAACACGTCCAAATGATCAAGGCTACCGTGAGCACGGTCAAAACCAATGCAATAATAGCTTTTGGTTTTTTGTTCATGATGTTCCCCTCTCCTTAAAATGTGCTCGAACTACACACCCATTTCAATCTGTCCTTATATAAGATAGCAGAAAATTACTCTCTTTTTTGTATTGTTAACAAATTTGTCGATATTTCTTTTGATTTTGTGAATTTAATCTCACAAAAATTTTTTTCACTTGAAATTCTGCTCCGGATCAGGTTCGGAATTCCGGCTAAAGAAAACGCTATCGACTCGGCTCCACCGTAGCCTTTAAAGCTTTATAAATTTTAAAAAAGACCTTCGACGCAGCCGCTTCCGCTCACCGAAGATCTTCTCATAGCAATTCTGATTCATGGATGCAGTCGGCTTCTAGCGAAAGTCATTGCCATCCTCTTGGTCTTCCTTTTTGCGCACAGCACCCATATATTTCCCTATAAAGTAAATAAATATACTTCCCACCACAAAACCAATACCAATCATCAGTCCCAAATTGCGGTCGCTGAAGAAGCTCAAATTGACCACAATGGTGATCAGGCCTATGATTAAAGCCGCCCAGAAAAAGAAAGTCATGGTTGCTACTGAGCGCTTCATCCGCTTGTCCTTTGTTTCTACTTTATCAATCGGCTGGGTTTTGTAAGACATAACAATGCCCTCCTTCCAAAGCTCATTTCCAAATCCCGATACCTTTTAAGTATCCCGCAGAAACAAGAAAACCATGTAATGCTTATTAAACAGAATGCAAGTCCCGGTAAACACCACCTTTTTATCTTGGAAGGGCAAATAGTCGAGAACAGGGGTAAGCTCGCTCCTGTTCCCGACTATTTCTAAAATAAGGAATATTAAAAAAATCCCTTTTGATTCTCGTTCTTTCTTGTAAAGTAGGAGTATGCACGAAGCAGCGGAGAGGACGAAGCAATTCCGGAAAAGCGGCAGCGTTCGCCTTTGACCCCAAATTTCTCCCTCGTCAAGAATAATTCATTGAAATTTGGGGTCAATAGCGATTGGAGGAATGGTTCGTTCTCGGAGCGTCTCAGAACAATTAACAATGAGAATTTAGATCAATGGAACTTTTAATTTCCGTTCCATAACTGGACGCGGTCCTTGATCAGTTGTGTATACTCCTGTTCCATTTTAACCGCTCCGGCCGCGTCCAGCTCCTGCAGCATTCCGTCATAGACCGCATCAAAGCTTTCCGATGAGCTCAGGATGGCTTCCGGGATGCGTTTGCGGATGATATCCTGCGTCTTCTGGAACGTGACATGGTAATCGGACCCTGTCTCAACAGTCAGATTGTAGGCTGCCCCCCACGGCTTGACCGGGAATTCCTCCTTATCCGGGAACAGCTCTTTCCAGGTCTCGACTCCATAAGCTTTTAACGTTTCTTTCTCTGGCTCGGAATAGGATGCGACAATCTGCTCCGGGAATTTGGTTGTATAATAATTGCCTGTGGAGTCTTTAACTCCATCGCCGTAATGCCCGCTCATCAACGTATACAGATCAATGCCGGTATTTTGTTGGAAGCTGGTGGCATTATTGCTCTTCTCGTTCTGCACGTCTTCGGGAATGACCCGCTTGCCGTCCTTCACGCTATAATGCTTACCCTCGATACCCCAGTTGAGCAGCACCTGCCCTTCTTCGGAAGCAAGAAAGTCAAGGAATTTAATAGCCCGCACCGGATCTTCACAGGAGGTGGTAATACCAACACCATAGCCTGAGGTAAAACCTGTATCCTGGAAGGAACGGTCTTTATATTCTTCCGACATGGTCACCGGGAAATGGGCATAGGATGCATCCGCTTTGCCGGCCGCTTTCAAGGCGTTTTCCGCGTCCTGATATCCCCACTCTTGATCGATTAGCCCAAGTACACGGCCGCTTGCGATCTTGGCCTTGTACTGGTCGTTTTTCTGGACAAAGCTATCCTTATCGAGCAGCCCTTCGTTGTACATCTTGTTCAGCCAACGGAAATATTCCTTTTCCTCAGGCCGCTTGTAATGCAGCTTGGCTTCATAGGTTTCAGGATCAATGTAGTATTCCCCGTCATCCGGGGCTCCGGTTGCCTGAAATGCCGGATTGGTCACCGTAATCATGATTCTCCAGTCATCGGCATCAAGGGTAAGCGGGATAGTGGGCTGCCCGTCAATCGTCGGGTGTTTCTCTTTGTAGGTTCTTAGCACGTTTTCAAAATCTTCGAGCGTTCTCACCTTCGGATATCCAAGCTCTTTCAGTACCCTATGCTGAATTTCAAATCCCCCCAGAGCGTCAAAGTAGGTCTGATTAACCCCGGCATACGAAGGGATAACGTAAATAGAGGGATCTTCAAGACTGTATTTCAGACGGTTCATGTATGGTCCATACAGCTTCTTCAGATTCGGCGCGTGTTCATTGATCAGATCCGTTAAATCAATCATGGCACCGGCGTCCACCAGCTTTGCCACTTCCGCTTTGGCAGACACCAAGTCCGGGTAATCGCCGCTGGCGGCCATAAGGGAAATTCGGTCTTTACCGCCGTCGCTGATTGCAAATTCCGCTTCAAGGGTAACCCCCGTCCGTTTAATGATCTCCTGTCCGACCTCGTCCTTCATACTATTCCACTGCGGGCTTGAGTCGGCACCAAAAAAAGTGAACGTAATCGGATCTGTTTCGCTGCCGGACGCCGCCGGTTCTTTCCCTCCCCCGCAGCCTGCGAGCAGAGAAAACGACAGAAGCGGAATGAGTGCGAATTTGGTTAGTTTTTGTGGTTTCATGTAAATTCCTCCCGATGAATAGGGTTCAGGACTTGACAGCACCAAGCGTCATGCCTCCGACAAAATATTTTTGCAGAAAGGGGTAGACCAGCAAAATAGGCACGGTTACGACAATAGTGATGGCCATCTTGATGGATTCCGGCGAAATTTGCGCCATTTGCTGAGCCATGTCGTTTATATTTCTGACCGAGCCGCTGCCACCCTGCTGGGTGCTCTGGAGCACCTTCATGAGCTCGTACTGGAGCGTGGTAAGATGCTTTTTCGAGCCATTGTACAAATACGTATCAAACCAGGCATTCCACTGCCCTACAGCCAGAAAGAGGGCGATCGTTGCCAATACAGGTTTGCAGAGCGGAAGAATGATGCGCCAATAGATGGTAAAGTCATTAGCCCCATCCAGCTTCGCCGATTCCTGCAGCGCATAGGGCAGGCCGTCAATATACGAACGTACGACAAACACATTAAATGCGCTCACAATCCCGGGCAAAATGTATACCCAGAAGGTGCCGATCAAGTGAAGATCACGCATCAGAATGTAGACGGGAATCAAACCACCGGAAAAGTACATCGTCAGGGCCAGAAATACGGAAACGAATCTTCTGCCCTGAAAATCAACTCTGCTCAGTGTGTAGGCCAGCATCGAGGCGCTGAGCAGACCCAGCAGGGTGCCTGCAATCGTGCGCAGAATTGAAATTTGCAGCCCTTGAATAAGCCCTTCATACTGAAAAATGGTCTTGTAATTCTCCAGCGTAAACTGCCGGGGCCAAATATAAATACCTCCCCGGACGGTATCCATCGAGTTATTAAATGAAATGGCCAGCACATTAAGGAAGGGGTACAGCGTTATGACAAGCACCATAATCATGAACAGGATATTGAAGAGATCAAACAGCTTCTCCGATCGTGTCGCATTGAAGGCTTTGTTGGTCATCCAGGCTCCTCCTTTACATAATGCTTTCTTTTGTAAACTTCTTGAACAGGCCGTTAGCCGTGAACAGCAGAATAATGCTGACGACCGAATTAAAGATGCCGATGGCCGTTCCGTAGGAGAACCTGCCCATATTTAGACCGTAATTCAGAGCGTACAGATCCAATACCTCCGAATAATCCGTGACCAGACTGTTACCCAGCAAAAATTGCTTTTCAAAGCCGATGCTGATCAGATGACCGATGGACATAATGAACAGCACCGCAATGGTAGAGCGGATACCCGGCAATGTAATATGCCAGATTTGCCGCAGCCGACTCGCTCCATCCACGCGGGCGGCCTCATATTGCTCCTGATCAATGCCTGTAATGGCCGCCAAATAAATGATCGTATTCCAGCCCGTTTCCTTCCACACATCGGAAGCGGTTACAATATACCAGAACCAGCTTCCCTTTGCCATGAACTGAATGGGCTCGTCGATCAGGTGAAGTCCCATGAGCACGTCATTAACAATGCCGCCGTCAATCGACAGCATTTTGGTAACGATGCCGGCAACAACTACCCAGGATACAAAATGGGGAAGGTAAGAGACGGTCTGCACAAATCTTTTGAACATCATCCCCTTCAGCTCATTCAGCAGAACCGCGAACAGGATCGGCACAGCAAAGCCGAAAATAATGCCCAGCCCGCTCATCGCCAGTGTGTTCCGCAGCACCAGGTAAAAGCGTTCGTCCTGAAAAAGCTCGGCAAAGTGCTTGAAGCCCACCCATTTCTGCTCGCTGAAGGAACGGGCCGGCTTGTAATCCTGAAATGCCATCGTCCAGCCCCATAATGGAAAGTAGCTGAAAACAAACACCCATATTACAAAAGGCACCGACATCAGGTACAGATACTTCTGTTTAACAGCGGTTTTCCAAAAAGATACCTTGTACCGTTTCTCCCCCTTTTTATCCTTGGAGGTATTGCGGGAAGCCCTCTTGTTATGCGGCGTGGGATTGGTTAACGTGTCCATAACAGTCCCCCTTTTTCTTATTACTAAAATGATATCGCTTACATATACAATTGGATACCCGATGAATTAGAGGGAAAATCCGGTCATTTTTAGACATTTCCGCTTTACCTGCCCGAAAAAGAACCCGGACACAGGTCCGGGCTTCGCTTCACTTCATTTCATCTCATCTCGCTCCAGCCTCTCCTTCTCCCGGATTAAGCTCCGGTATACGGAAGGCGGGCAGCCTGCATATTTTTTGAATTTTGCATGAAAGTAATCCGCATTGGCATAACCTACATGCTTCGCCACCCACTGCACCTTCTTTCCCTCAGCCAGCAGCCGCTTGGCATTCCCGATCCGCACCTTATCCAGATAAAGATTAAACGGCTCACCAGTATAATTCCTGAACAGCTTCCCCAGATAAGAGCTGTTATAATTGAAGGTTTCCGCCAGCAGCTCCAGCTTCAGATTTTCCCCGTAATGTGCATCAATGAAGCCCACGATCTGTTTCATCACCGTCTCTTTGCTGCCTGCGGACAGGCTTGCCATCAACTGCTCCAGCCGCAGCCGTACCCGATCTACCAACTCGGGGAGTGAGCGCTGTCCATAGATTTCCGCAACCAGGTCGGCCGTCTCGAAGGTCGAACTGCTCCCTTCCCGCCCTGCCATAAATTTATTCAGGGCAAGCGTCAGAACTCGGGCAAAACCCTCTTTGACAGACTGCTCGCTGCTCTCGCGGGTCAAGCACGCCTTCTCCATGTCCTGCAAGATCTGGGCAGCCGTCTCCTTGTTAGCCACCTCCAACGCGTAATAGAGCCGGTCCGCAAAATCCCTGGACAACATCCTGTATTCAGACTCATGAAAAGGTCTGCCGGAGCTCTCAAGCTCTTCCTGCCCCAGAGCCAGCCAGTCGGAATGAAGCAGAACCCTGTCTCCCCGAAATAGAAAATGCCGTTCCAAAAGGCGACTCGCAGCATCGCAGGATACTTTGAGCTGCCCCAGAGAGGTTACTTCCCGGCCGGCTGCGGCATATACGGCTGAGGCACAGGAAGATAACGCCCCACGAATTTCCTTCAGCAGCCTTGACGCCTGGTCCATACTCTTCAAGGACTGCCGCAGCAATATGCATGTATGGCCGCCCGCCGCAAACACGAAACCGTAACCCCGCTCACGACAGAGGCCGGATAGCTGTTCCTTGGCTGCCGCCATTTTCCCCATCCGGTCCGCATCGGGAAGATGGATATCCAGCATAATGACCTGGTAGGCAGGCCATTGAAGCTCCGGAGGGATGGACTCAGGCTCCGCCTCCCCGTCCGTATAGGTCTTCAGCAGCAAAGCTTCCAAGTAGTCGCTGTACCTGCGGTCTCCGCTAGCCCCTTGCCTTCCATCGACAGCCTTCCGACTCTCCAGCATGCGGTATATGCGCTGCAGTTCCTCAGCCATTTCATCCTCATCAACCGGCTTGAGCAAATAGCCGTCCGCCCCGATGCTGATCGCCTGCCGCGCATATTCGAAATCGGCGTACCCACTTAAAATGAGAAAATGGTGCGGTGTTCCCACCGCTTCCTCCTGTATTTTCCGAATGACATCCAGCCCGTTCATGCCGGGAAGCCTGATATCCATAATGATCAGATCAGGCTGTACACGCTCCAGCTTCGCCAAGGCTTCTCTACCGCTGCCCGCCGTATCCGCCACTCTGAAACCGAGAGCGTCCCAATCCATAATCGTGGTCAGCCCTTCCCGAATCGCCGGTTCATCATCAACGATCATTACATTATACATATGCTTCCTCCTCCACAGGCAAAGTAAAGCAGACCCTCGTTCCTTCTCCTGCCTTGCTGCTCATCCGGATTCCATACTGCTCCCCATACGTCAGGGTCAAGCGTTGATGCACATTCCGCATACCGATACGTCCGGCCTCCGGCTCTTCCTCTCCTGTGAAGGAAGCCTCTACCTGCTCCAGTCTGGACGTCTCCATGCCGCTGCCGTTATCCTCCACCTCGGTATGCAGGCTGCCGCCGCTCATTTTCACGCTCACCTTCACGGTAACCGGCTCCTCCTTATTTTCAAGACCGTGCACGACCGCGTTTTCCACCAGGGGCTGAATGATCAGTGGGGGAATATGCGCTTGCATTGTCGCATCATCCACGACTACTTCATAGTGCAGGCGTTCCCCATAACGGAACTTTTGAATTTCGAGATAGGAGCGCACCATCTCCAACTCCTCCTGTACTGTCGTATACCCACCGCCAATTTCAATATTTTTGCGCATTAGCTTCCCCAGCAGCCTCACAACCCTTGCAATGTCCTTTTCTCCCCTCATATGGGCCTTCATCCGGATCGACTCCAGCGCATTAAACAGAAAATGAGGATTGATCTGGCTGGCCATCATTTTCAGCTTGATGTCCTTCTGCGCCAGCTCAAGCCTGCTGTTCTGCTCGCTTGCATCCGCTACCTGCTGCATCAGCTGATGGATGCTCTCCACCATCCCGTTGAACTGGCGCGATAGATCGCCGATTTCATCTCCACCGTCCACCCTGGTGACGACATTCAAATCACCGCGCGCCACCGCATTCAAATCTTCACGCAACCGCTGCAGACGCCTTGTAATCAGGAGAGATATCATCGATACCAATATAAGCGCCGCAACCAGCACCATCAGTATGCAGATAAAACCGATCAGGCTGATCCGGTTGGCGCCGCTTACAATGCTATCCGTAGAGAATACGGATATGATCCTCAGACCGGTTATGCTCGACTGGGGCAGCAGTTCATCCACAACAATGTTGGCGGACTCACCGTTAATTTCCGCTTTGTAGGTTCCTTTGCCTTTATTGTGAAAATCAAAGCCCAGCTTCAGCTCTTTCAGCGTCCTCCCCACCATATCGGGATCCTTGGCGGCAACCACATATCCCTGCTCGTCGGCAATCATCGTGTTAAAGGGCTCCTTGCTGAGCATGCCGTTCAATTCATTTTGGTCCATGCCTATGACAAGCACACCGCTCGTCCTATGCTCCGGGAACGGAATTTGCCTGACCAGACTGAGCCTGTTCAGCAGATTGTCTTCCTCATCACGGATGTAATACCAATGAATCTCCGTCCCCGTGAGTGCTTCCTTAAACCAGAAAGTATTTTGCGTATCGGCATCCACAGGAATAAACTCCAAATTGTTGACCAGTGTCAAATTAAACGAATAAAAGCGTAGGCTGTCGATTTCACGGTACTGCTCCCTGTATTCCTTGAAATCATCGAACTCATGGTAGGCTCTGGTCAAATCCAGCATGCCCTTATAACGTGTGTTTACGACAGCGTTCAGGTTACTGTCAAACATGAGCTGGTTGGATGTATCCGTGGGTACGCGGAGCAGATTGCCCATCTGGGTCTTAATCTTTTCTACATTGTTGACGGTCTGTGCAATGGCGCTTTGCAGCGCCTGCTCGCGCAGATAGACTATCATCGCTCCTCCGACGAGCAGTACGGGGATCATCACGATCACCACATAAGAAAACAGCAGCTTGTTTCTCATCCGGACATTGTTGATAATGCGCGGTACTCCTCTCACAAATGCCGCCCCCTGTTTCTATAAGCGCTTTCATATTCCGTATAGCTAAAAAACCTCCTGAAGCGACCAAATCTAAAAAACAGGAATGTTTGTCTCAGCTCAATTCCTTTTGTAGTTTGTCATCCGGGAGGTTTGGTACTGCATATCAATTTGTCACTTTTAAACAACTGGCTCTATAAATACATTCTGGGGAAGAGCATACGGATTATCCTTGGCGATACGGTCATAGAACATAATACCGTCCAGATGATCCAGCTCATGCTGAACGACGATAGCCGTGTATCCTCTGAACGTATAAATTTGCTCTTTTCCCTGTGCATCCGCTGCTTTGACCTTAATCTTGGCGTAGCGTGGGACATATCCCGGCACATACCTGTCAACCGAGAGGCAGCCTTCCCCGGCTTCAAGATAGCTCATGGCGGCTGAATGGCTGATGATCTTGGGATTGTACAGCTCGCATATAACGGTTTCTTCCCCTAATTGAATATAAACAGCGCACATCCGCTTGTTCAGGCCAATCTGATTGGCTGATAAGCCTACTCCGGCCCGCAGTCCGTATTCGGCGGCAGTCTCATCATGTTGGCTGTTCTTAAGATAGTCCAGCATCAGCTCCATCCAGCGGCGGTCCTCACTGCTTGGAGGAAGCGGTACAGGCTCTGTACGTTTCCGCAGGATGGGATCTCCTTCCCGTACAATATCACTCATCAAAAGCATTTCGGGAACCGGCAGTTTATTCATTTCTTTTTGCCTCAACTTCCTTGCTAGAATAGTGCAACATTCAATATTACATGCTGTCTCTTATATATATTGAAGTGGCTGTTGTATATTGATGTTACTGTGAAAAGTTTCCTGTGGCATCTTGTGTAAAATTATATCGACGACCCGGCAAGCTTGTCAAAGCATCTGTCCTGAGGGCTCCCGTATCCTTGGGCGAATGTCCGGTTTCTCAACAAAAGGCAGCTCCGCATGGAACTGCCCGTAGGTAAAACATTATTGATATCAAAGGGTCAGGATGGCTGCTCCAGTTTGCTTTCGGAGGCGCCATGCAGGCTGGCCTTAGGGATTTCTGAAGTCCAGGTTTCGTAATATTGGGAGTTCTTCCCGTAGGAATTATCAATCACCACATTTGGCATGTCCAGCAGGCAGGATAAGATATGGCCATGCAGTCTGGAGGTACGGACCTCCTTGTAGGAGCTGAACAGGCTGATCGCCTTGTTCATCAAGTAATCGGTGTATTTATACCAGAAGGTCCGGGTTGGAAGCGGGCCGCCAAGCTTCTTGTCCAGACGGTAAAATTTCTGAAAATATACGATGCCGCGAACTTCCAGCGGGGTGAACATCGTGTCCCAATCCAGCCGGTTGCTGTCATCCGCCTCCCTGTCAAACTGCTGCTGTCCGGCAACCGTCTCAATATCTGTGCGCAGAAAATAGAGCACATCCTTCACCGGCATGGCTGACGGCTGCAGCGGCCACAGCTGGTGTGCCATATCCGGGCACATGCGGATCCGGCATTTATGGAATTTCGCCGTCGCAAAATCATAGGAGCGCGTGTCCCGCACGAAGATGTGCAGATCCGGATGGTTGTTGAACAGCGCAGCGGCCATGTCGGCCTTGCGCTCGCTTTCAAAATGAATGGTCTGCGGCATGACGACAATGCGGTGGTTTGGAAAATCACGCACGACCTTTTCCCGCAGATTCTGGTGGTTCGCGTACAGGTCGCCAAAATTTCCGCCGCCATGGCAGACGATAATCCAGTTGTCCGGGATGCTGAGTTTGTCGGGAAAGTCCATCGCGCTGTAGCGGGCACGAACCTTGATATTATAATCATGGAAAAATTTCTCCGTCCCCTTCATGATCAGCACGTCCCCGCCGTTGTTGTACACGGGATAATCCAGATAAATAATTTCCGAGCCCTGAGGCACCACCTCAAGAATTACTTTCAGCTTCTCTTTCAACTCATCCATTGGATGCAAGCTCGCCATCGTTCAATTCTCCCTTCTTTCGCTTCTTTTGTATGATCTGTATCAGGAATGTAATATCCTCCCTGTCAAACAATATCCGCCGCAGCGGAACCTTGAAGAACACCGGAAAAGAGAATACCGAAAAGGCCAGACGGACACAGGCTCCGGCCAGCAGCGCCAGCGCAATGCCTTCCAGCCCGAGCAAAGGTGTAAAGATGAAAAACATGGCGACCGTGATTGCATAAGCTGCGATCTGGCGGATCAGCACGAGGCCCGGACGGCCAAGGGCATTAAAGGCAGATGCCAGAATCCAGGAACCTCCGCCAATGATGCATTCCAGCGAGAGCAGATAAAAGGTCACATCCGCATCCAGAAAAGCGGGCCCGTACAGCAGCCCCAGCATATACCGGCCAATGAACAGGCTCGGGATGATGACAACGAGCATAATGGCCATGGATATGCGAAAGGCTCTGCCGACGGTCTCGATAATCTTCGTTTGGGACAATCCCGTAACGCGCGGAAAGGTTACGTTCGTTACCGCATTCTGCACCACATTGAACACCCTCGACAAAGCATACACAACAGAGTACAGCCCGAAATCCCGCGGCGACAGCAGGGCGACAATTACAATTTTGTCCGTTTGCGTGGACAGCGTCCCCATCAGCTCCATGCCATAAACCCTCGTTCCATAGCTGTAGTAGGGCCGCACGACTTTTTTATCAATGAACAAACGGAACTGGCGAGCATGCACCAAATGGCGCAGCTTGAAAAACGTCCATAGCAGTGCGGCCAGACTGGCCGCAAAGTTAATGGCCCCCGCAATATGAACATTGAGGAAACCGAGCAGCCAAACAACAATCAGACCGACGAAATTAAGGAACGGATACAGGAAAAGCAGCCCGTTATAGATGTCGAATTTTTCAAGGCTCTGGGAAAGCGCCGTTATGAGTGCCGTCAGCACCGCCAATGGTATGGCGGCCAGACAGTATAATCTGGACAGCTGAATGATGTCAGGTGAATATCCATTCAGCCAAACCGGCATGAACAGCCAGGCGATTCCCCCTGCCAGCAGACATGCGGGCAGTTGAATCCATAGGGATAATCCGAGCAGTTCCTCAATGCTGCCCGTCTTCTTTTTGACGTTGTATATGAGAGAAGTAGGCAGTCCAAAGCTCAATACGCTGCCGATCAGCGTAGGCCAGAAAAGCACTGCCGCCAGCTCCCCCTTGCCTTCAACCCCGAGCATCCGTGCGGTTAAAATCGAAGTAAGCGTCGTGACGATCAGCACGAAGAAATTGTTAAAGCTGGTACGCATAATGGTTTTGGCCAGGCTGTCGCCTGTAAACACTTTTTTGGCTGCCGTCCAAGCGCTCATCTTACTCACATCCCTGCTCTGCTTCTATACTTTGCTACCTGCGACACGGCCGCTGTTAACCGGCAGCCTCATTGGAAAATATCGCTTTTAAAGCCTTTTTATAACCTTTGATTGCGGAATTGTTTTTCTTGGGTCTTTCCCTGAGCATGAAATACAGTGTTGTCCAGCAAAGCGCCGCATATTTGATCGGGCCCGATTGTTCATCCCTTAGCAGATGAATATGGTTCATCACACGCATGTAGGCCACTTGCTCCATATTATCGCGGGAAGACGGAGATTCATGGTGCAGCAGCATTAACAGAGGGTTAATGTATAATGGACCGCTCTTCAACGCGATGCGGGACAGGAGCAGGTCTTCACCGACACTGTAGCTCTGCAGCCAGGGAACCGGCTGCAGCCCGCGGATCGCTTCCTTGCGGAAGGACATGTTGCAGCCATGAAAAAATTCGGTTTTGAACGTCCTGCGCGCCTTATGCCAGTTGTACATAGACCCTGATTGGCCGCTGAGGGACAGCTTCCCTTTAAAGGGCGACTGCTGAAAGGACAGCAGACAGCGGATGGTGCCAAAAAAGCTGTTGCTCATGCCCTTCGCGACTCCACCTACCCCCGCCGCCTGGGGATATTCCTCATAGGTACGCATTAAATTCTGAATATAATCGGCAGGAAGCTCCACATCGTCGTCCAAAAAAAGGATGATGCCGCCTCTGGCGATCTCCACCGTCTCCACTCTTGACAGCCATAGCCCCGGCTGCTCCTTACGATGATAGCGCAGCTCCATTGCTGCCGGCTCCAACCTCTGCTCCTGCTGCTTCACAAACTCCTCTGTCAGCGCTCCGTCATCTACAATCAGCACCTCGGCCTGCAGCCCTGCCGGCAGCTTGGACTGTGCGATGGAGGAAATGCACCGCTTCAGATCCTCCTCCCGATTGCGTGTGCAAATGGCAATGGACAAGGCAATCATCAGGCTCCCTCCTTCGGTTAAGTGAGGCCTTTCCTGCCGATGGGCAGGGAAGCCGTATATTCATCATATTTCTGCTTGCGCGGATTCAGGACAAACAGACAGCCCTGCGCATATCCGGCTACCGCGTTGAAGTTTCTTTTTAGCGCCTGCTTGAACATTAAATAAGAAAGCGTCCAGAGCAGCGCGGCGTAATTCCAGAGTCCCGCCTGTTTCAGCAGCAGGAAATAATAGTGGTTAACGGCCGTAGCTTTGGCTACCTTGCCGGCCTTATCCCGCGAGCTCGGGGATTCATGATGTATAATCTTGAGATTCGGATCGATGATCAGCTTGCCGTAGCGGCCAGCAAGAAGGCACATGTAAAGATCATCCGCAACCGCGTAGCTGGTCATCCATGGATAAGGCTTCATATCCCGTAGCGCGTACCGGCGGAAAGACATGTTGCAGCCGTGAAAGAATTCAGTGGGGAATATCGATTTAACTTCCCCCCACTGCAGCAGCGAGCCTGCCAGACTGCTGGGGGAGAGCTTGCCCGGTGAGGAGGACATTTGGCATGTCAAAACGCCCAGCAGCTTGCCTGCCCGGCTTGTACTCAGTCCTTTGGCGACCCCGCCCACACCTACAATACTTTCATCCTGCTCGTATATATCGAGCAGGCGTCTGATGTACAGCCTGTCATCCAATTCCGCGTCATCATCGAAATAAAGGACAATATCATTTTTCACCATGGACAGCGCAAGATACCGGGAAAGCCATACCCCCGGCTGCTCCTTCTTATGATATTTCAATTCCCCGTTGGGCAGTCCAGTGAGCATTTCCCGGTACTCCTCCAGCTTGTGTGCCGGGATATCCCCGTCGTCGACAATCAGCAGTTCAATTGCCGAATTCTTGATGTCCTGCTGCAAGGCAATGGATCGAATGCAGCGCGTCAAATCTTCAATCCGGTTCCTTGTACATATGATGATTGAAACATCGGACATGCCACGGTCTCCTCCCATCCTATCCGTTTCTCTTTCTGTCCAGAATTATTTTCCAATTGCTGGATTGTATATTCTTATTTTATATTCGACAACATTTGAGTGTACATACCACTTTGGTATACTTTTTCGTACATATGAAAACTTATAGATAGGGAATGACAAAAAAAAGAGAAATGGCTGTTACCATTCCTCTTCATCGCTGATTAAAAGTCCAGAAACAGCGTCGCATTGACATATCTGCGGGCCATGGACAGGAAATATGAGTTTTGGATCGATACGGCTGCCACCAGCAGCGCATTCCTAAGGGCTTCCCGCTGGTTCGGGCTCAGATGGACAAGACCATCCGTGTACCTGCCTGCCGCACGCAGCAGCATATCCTCTGTAAGGCCATCCTTTAAAGTGGAGGCAGGTCCCGTACCTGTAATATCAAACATCCCGTCGCCATTGGCGTCGAGCTCCTCAAACAAGGATGAATATGCGGCATACAGATGCACGGGCTGCATCAGGTCGTCGCTGTCGTCCCCCGGCTGGCCAAACAGGATATGAAACAGCTTGCGGATGGATTCAAAATCAAGGCTTGATTTGAGATCCTCTATAATGAGCAGGATAGCCGCCTGGTTGATGGAATACTTCTTCCCTACCTGTGGCGATCCAAGAAATTCTTTAAAATCCCGTTTCACCCAGTTCTGCATGGAAGCCAACGAGACGTGACTGTACTCGATCAGTTGACCGAGTGAAGCAATCTCCTGCAGAGAAAAGGCAGCAATTTGCCTTCCTTTTATAATTTTCTCCAGCACGGGAGTCACTTCAGTGCTTAAAAAGGCAGGCAGCGTGCTGCCGGCACGAAGCCTTTCCTGGTGGTTCTTTCTCCAAGCCTCCTGAAGTACGGCCAAAGGCTGCAGGACCTGACAGTTATCAAGCGCAAGCAGCAAATGGGCCATGTCGCTGCGGGTCATTGTAAAGGACTCCATTTGCCTTCCTCCTTATGCTTTGGTATTGCATTTCAAGTTCATGCGAACCCATCATACGCCTAAGCATGCAGGTTGTAAAGAGCAGGCAAGATAAGAGCGAGCAAGCTGACGAGCGGAGGCTATTCTGCCTCTAATTCGAGCAAATTTGGGGTCCAAGGGGTTGACAGCTTTCTTTTTAACAGTTGTACTTTCTCTTTTAAGGTCTTAAAATAAGTTCATATGAACTTAAATTTATCAGAAAAGGGATGAGTGAAAATTATATGGACATAGGTGTCAGTCTATTATTGTTCGCGTTGTTAATTGTGCTGAGTGGTTTCTTCGTGGCTACTGAATTTGCCATCATCAAAATTCGTTCCAGCCGAGTGGATCAACTGGTGGTGGAAAACCGCAAAAATGCGAAAGCGCTGCGGACGGTAGTCAACAATCTGGACGGATATTTGTCCGCCTGCCAGCTTGGCATTACAATAACGGCGCTTGGACTTGGCTGGCTCGGTGAACCGACTGTGGTCAAAATTTTAGAGCCTGTATTTACTAAAGTAGGCATCAGTGGTGATTTTGGCCATATTCTAGCTTTCATAATCTCTTTTATTATTGTGACTTACCTGCACGTCGTTATTGGTGAATTGGCCCCTAAAACATTGGCGATTCGCAAAGCGGAAACAGTCAGTCTGTTAACATCTCCTCCAATTATCTGGTTTAACCGCATCATGTACCCCTTCATCTGGCTTCTGAACGGCTCTGCCAACAGACTGGTCCGTTTATTCGGATTGAAGCCCGCGTCGGAGCATGAAGAGGCGCATTCTCAGGAAGAGATCCAAATCATCCTGTCGGAAAGCGTGGAAAGCGGAAAAATTAACAATACAGAGTACGGATACGTGAACCGTATCTTTGCCTTTGACGAAACCGTGGCCAAAGAAATTATGGTGCCGCGTACCGATATGGTTTGTCTGTATACCAACCGCAGCTTGAAAGAGAACATGCAGACCATTTACGATGAGCAGTATACCCGCTTCCCGGTTGCAACCGAAAGCAAGGACCAAATTATCGGTATGATCAATACGAAGCAGTTCTTTCTGGAGCATGACCGGAATCCGGATCTGGATTTCAAATCCCTGATTCATCCGATTCTTACGGTACCGGAAGTAATCCCGGTCAATGACTTGCTGAAAAGGATGCAGAAGGAGCAGGTTCATATAGCGCTGCTGGTGGACGAGTACGGCGGCACATCCGGTATTATTACGATTGAAGATATTCTGGAAGAGATCGTCGGCGAAATCCGCGACGAATTCGATAAAGATGAACGCAAGGAAATCGAGAAGCTGTCCGAGAACAGCTATCTGATGGATGGCAAAGTCATCCTGTCCGAGTTCAGCGATTTGACCGGTCTGAATTTGGAAGAGGAGGACGTTGATACGGTTGGTGGCTGGGTGTACAGCCGAATTCCCGAACCGAAGACGGGCAAAGAGTATTCCGAAGGCCATGTAAAGGTCATTATCCGCGAAATGGGCAAAAACCGTGTCAGACGCGTGGAGGTTATTATTGAGGAGCCGTCGCTCCTCAGTGGAGAAGAAGAAACGGACTAAGTTTGAATTTCACCGAAAAACATTGTACACTTTACTTCGTTCTACACAAATGAGTAAAATAAATGACAGGGCATACGGCTTGGCCGCGTGCCCTGCATGCGTGTGTGGGGAGGAGAGAATAGTACATGGACATTTTGTCGGCAATTATTATGGGCATCATTGAGGGATTAACCGAATTTTTACCTGTCTCATCGACCGGGCACATGATTTTGACCGCCGACCTGCTGAATCTTAACACAGACAGTGAATCCGTCAAGACATTCGAAGTTGTAGTACAGCTGGGAGCCGTACTTGCGGTCGTCGTATTGTATTTCGGAAAGTTTCTGAGTTTGTTCGATTTCCGGAAGCAGACGCTTCAATCCCTGAAGCCGCGTTTGAACCTGCTTCATATCATCCTCGCGATGATCCCTGCTTCCCTGCTGGGCGTACTGCTGCGTGACTTTATCAAGGAATATTTATTTGGTCCGCAAACGGTCGTATACAGCCTGGTTGCGGGAGGTCTGCTGATGATTGCCGCTGAAAAATTTCATCCGAGAGCAACGGCGGAAACAGTGGATGAAATTACATACAAACAGGCCTTTATCATTGGAGTATTCCAAATTCTTGCCCTGTGGCCCGGCTTCTCCCGTTCAGGCTCGACCATTTCCGGCGGTCTGTTCGCAAGAGTAAGCAGCACGGCAGCAGCCGAATTCACCTTCCTGGTGTCGGTTCCGATTATGCTGGGAGCCACGGTTGTGGATATGTACAAAAGTGTAGGCCACCTTTCTTCCAGTGATTTCACCGTGTTTGCGGTTGGCTTTATTACCGCCTTTATCGTAGGTATGCTGGCCATCAAGACCTTCCTCGGTTTGCTGAAACGGTTAAGCCTCACTTCGTTTGCCATTTACCGCTTCGTGCTGGCCGCCGTATTTTTCTTTATTGTTCTGTAATTTAAAAAGGATGTATCCCGGCGTTTGAATAACGGGTACATCCTTTTTCATTCTTATACCTTCGATTCCAGCGTCTCCAGGTATTCAGAGATTTGTGCCGGGGTTTTGGCAAATTTGCTGTGAAGATGGGCAATCTTCTCCCCGCCGCGGAATACCAGCAGGCTCGGAATGCCGCGAACCTGATATTCTTCAGCTATTGGCTGAAACTGCTCGGCATCCATGGCATAAAACTCTTTATCAGGATGCTTCTCGATGATCCCGCCAATAAATTTGTCCAGCGTCTTGCAGTCCGGACACCAGGTTGCATCGAATTTGATTACCGTTATTCCATCTCCCTGTATCAACTCCTGATACTGCTGCTGCGATTCAATGCGCTCCATCGTCCATTCCTCCTGTTGTATACTTGTTTCCTTCATTGTAATCCATATTTCTTAAATTGCAACCGTGGCAGTTACCGGTGCTGTGCGTAGCGGTTTGCTCTGGTAATGCTTCTCAGCTCGCTGATTTCCTGCTCCGTTAACGGCGCGACAGCGGCAGCGCCAACATTATGCTGCAGTTGCTCCGGAGAGCTCGCTCCAGGAATGGCTGTGGCCACAGCCGGATGCGCAAGGCTGTAGCGGATGGCCATCTGCTCCATGCTCCGCTCATCACTAGAGAACGGTGCAAGGCGTTCACGCACTTTCAGCAGCTCCGATTGCTCATAATCGAGGTAACCTTTGGCCGCCTTGGACGCCCCTCTCTCAGCCAGCACACCGCTCGCTACAGGGCCGCGTGCGATCAGGCTGATTCCCTCCTTCTCCAGCAAGGGGAGAATCTCTTCTTCTGCCCGCCGGTCCAGAAGGCTGTATTGGTTCATAACACTTACGATTCCTGAGCGTTTCACATATTCGCGGATCACATTCGGCCGGATGGATGAAATACCGTACCAGCGGATAACACCCTCGCGCTTTAACTGTTCAAATGCCTCGATCGTCTCGTCTATCGGATCGTCCAGCGTACCGCCATGCAGCTGGTACAGATCGATATAATCCGTGCCGAGCCGTTTCAGGCTTTCTTTCACAGCCTCCAGGATATAAGCCTTCGACGGGTCCCATACCCAGCCTTCCTGGCCCGGAATGCGGCGATTGCCTACCTTCGTCGCAATAATCACATCCTGGCGCCGTCCCCGCACGGCCCTGCCAACGATCTCTTCATTCCGGCCGCTGTCATACAAATCGGCTGTATCCAGAAAATTAATGCCCTTTTCAAGCGCTTCATGAATCAGATAGATTCCCTTTTGTTCCTCCGTACCTATCGTCATGCAGCCGAAGCCAATTTCGCTCACTATGAGATCGGAAGATCCAAGCCGGTTTGTTTTCATGCTTTCTCTCCTCCCTATTGATTGCTGCCATGATATCCCCAAGCCTTATGTACAAGTTTATCGTATCTTATCCTTGCCGCCTGTTCAAGCGTACCAAACAACAGAAAACGAATGAGTTGACAATTATCACTAAATGATATATCTTTAAATCAAGATAATTAATGAATCAAGCTCCGCTGCTTCAAAATAAAGAAATCTCCAAGGAGGAATTAACATGAAATTGCTTGGATTGCATCATGTATCGGCTTTCACAGCCTCTGCAGCCAAAAACTTCGAGTTTTACACGGAAGTGCTCGGCATGCGCCTGATCAAAAAAACCGTCAACCAGGATGATGTCCGCGTGTACCACCTGTTCTACGGGGATGAGCTCGGAACCGCCGGCACCGAGCTGACGTTCTTCGAAATTCCGCATGCCGGACAGAACCGCAGAGGTAATAACAGCATCTCCTCCCTGTCGCTGCGTGTTCCGAGCGATAAAGCTTTGACCTACTGGAAGAACCGGTTTGAGGAACTGAACGTTACCCATGAAGAAATTACGGAACAGGCCGGGCATCGGATCCTGCCATTTGAGGATTTTGAAGGCCAACGCTTCTATCTGATTTCCGATGAGCACGATCAGGGAGTCCGGGGCGGCAAGCCTTGGGACAAAAGCCCTGTTCCGGCTGAGTACGGCATCATCGGACTTGGCCCGGTCAAGCTGACGGTCCCCACAGCCGAGCATACCGAGCTGATTCTTGAAAAGGTGATGGGCTTCCGTAAAACAGGGTCGTACCCTTCTCCTGCAGCAGGACAGCCGGATATCGTCATTTATGAAACGGCCGAAGGCGGAAACGGCGCCCAGGTGCATCTTGAAGAGCGAAACGATCTTCCGGCAGAGCGGCTTGGACGCGGCGGCGTACACCACGTGGCATTCCGCGTAACCGACGAAGAGGAGCTGCGCCAATGGGTGGAACGCATCCGCAGCCTGCAAATCGGCAATTCAGGCTTCGTGGACCGCTTTTACTTCCGCTCCCTGTATTTCCGCGAGCCTAACGGCATTCTGTTCGAGCTGGCTACCGACGGACCCGGCTTCGCAACCGATGAAGATCCGGAGCATCTCGGGGAAGCTCTTGCCCTTCCACCGTTTCTGGAAGAACGCCGTGAAGATATTGAGGCCAATTTGAAGCCGCTGAATACTAAAAAATAAAATCGGATCATGAAGACCGGGACTTCCGTCTGAACAGGGAGTCCCGGTTTTTTAGTCTTTTTCCACCTTTTGTTGGACAGTTGTCTTCGATAAAATGAAAACCATGGTCATACATACCAACTAAAGACAAGGAGAGAGACCCATGCTGATGAAGGAACTCAAACGGATCACGATCATGCTGCTCTGTGTTATCCTGCTTGGACTTGGTACAGGAGCCTCCGCATCGGCAAAGGCACAGCCATTTGCCAATGGAGCAGATGTAGGTTGGCTCTCCGAAATGGAGAAGGCCGGGAAATCATTTTATAACGACACTGGCACCAAACAGGATTTGCTTACCATTTTAAAAGCTCAAGGCATCAATTCCATCCGGCTGCGCGTCTGGGTCCATCCACAAAACGGCTTCTCCGGCAAAGAGGATGTGGTCAAGCTGGCCGTGCGTGCACAGAAAATGGGCTTTCGTGTCATGATCAACTTTCATTACAGCGACTCCTGGGCTGACTGGAAAAAGCAGCCTTTGCCCGCCGCCTGGAAAAATTACAGCTATGATCAGATTAAACGAGCCGTCTATTACCACACCTACAGTGTCATGCATGCATTAAAAGCAAATGGCGTACAGCCCGAATGGGTCCAGGTCGGAAACGAAATCAATGACGGATTGCTGTGGAATCACGGCCGCGCTTCGACCAATATGAAGCAATTTGCCGGGATTGTGAAAGCAGGCGCTTCCGCGGTGAAAACCGTCAGTCCCGAAAGCAAGGTCGTCCTTCATCTGAGCAACGGGTATGACAACAAGCTGTACCGCAGCATATTCGACGCGCTGCGCGCTTACGGCGTCAAATGGGACGTGATTGGAATGTCCCTGTATCCGACGATTGACAATTGGCAGAAGCTGAATCAACAAACACTGGATAACATGAACGATATGGCCAGCCGTTACGGCAAGGAAGTGATGATCAGCGAGGTCGGTATGGATGCCTCCAAGCCGTCGGAAACGAAAGCCTTCCTCACGGATCTGATCCGGAAAACCAAGTCTGTCCCCGGTAACAAAGGGCTCGGCGTATTTTACTGGGAGCCGGGAGCGTATGGAGGTTGGCATGATTACAAGCTGGGCGCCTTCGACAGCAAAGGCAAGGTCACTGAAGCGCTCGACGCTTTCCTGGAGAAGTAGCCGCTGCACTCAAGCATTCTGATGGATCCCTCATCTACATTTTCTAAAAAATGGATAAACCACATTTTCCCAAGCCATACTACCAGGGTACAAACAGTTCTTAATGAGAAGGGACATACAGATATGCTTGATTCAAAAACAACGGATATTGTAAAAGAAACCGCTCCAGTGTTAAAACAGCACAGCCAGCAAATCGGGAAACGTTTTTACGAGCTGCTGTTCCATAAGGTCCCTGATCTCTACAATCTCTTCAATCAAACCAATCAGAAAAGAGGAATCCAGCAGGAAGCGCTGGGTTATGTGGTATATGCCGCCGGGGAGCATATTACGAACTTGGAGTCACTGACCCCCGTCATCAGAAGGATTAATGAAAAACACCGGGCCATCGGCATTAAAGCGGAACAATATCCTATTGTCGGTGAAACACTGCTGCAGGCGGTTAAAGATGTGCTTGGTGATGCGGCCACCGACGAGATTCTGGATGCGTGGGGAAAAGCCTACGGATACATCGCTGATGTGTTCATCCGGATGGAACAGGAGCTGTATGAGCAGACAGAACAGCAGCCGGGCGGATGGGCAGGCTACCGCCGGTTTATTGTGAATAAGAAAGTACAGGAAACGGCAGATGTCACTTCATTTTATCTGAAGCCGGAGGATGGCCGGCCGATTGCAGCCTGCAAAGCAGGCCAATATCTGACGCTCAAGGCGGAAATTCCGGGAGAAACCTACACCCACATCCGCCATTACAGCATTTCCGATGCGCCAGGCAAGAGCTATTACCGAATCAGTGCGAAGCGTGAAGATGCGGGAGCGGATAATCCGGAAGGGATTGTTTCACACTACCTGCACGATCAGGTGCAGGTCGGTGATGCCCTGCTGTTCTCCGCTCCTGCCG
The DNA here is from genome assembly GCF_046098255.1 of Paenibacillus jiangxiensis. Classification (NCBI taxonomy): domain Bacteria; kingdom Bacillati; phylum Bacillota; class Bacilli; order Caryophanales; family Paenibacillaceae; genus Paenibacillus; species Paenibacillus jiangxiensis. The sequence continues at coordinate 23,764 of NZ_JBJURI010000022.1, read as the reverse complement.
GTGACTTTGTGCTGAGCGCGAACACTCGTCCGGTGGTGCTGATCAGCGGCGGGATCGGAATCACTCCGCTGATCGGCATGCTGAATGAGATGGTGGAGACACAGCAGAAGCGTGAGGTTATTTTCGTCCATTCCACGGCCAACAGCCAGACCCACGCCTTCCGTGATCATGTAGCCATGGTTGAGCAGACCAGCGAAAATGTACGATCTTACGCATGTTACTCGTCCCCTACGGAGGAGGATATTTCAGCAGGCCGTTTTACAAAAAAAGGGAGAATTGATCTGGACCTGCTTAAGTCGCTTAAACCTGCCACACCGGCAAACTATTACTTGTGCGGCTCGATCCCCTTCATGGAGGGCATTGTCAAGCTGCTTCACGAACTGGGTGTTCCCGCGGAGGATATCCACTATGAAGCCTTCAGCCCGCTTGCCATGCTGGAAGAGGAATAATCCTCGCGGGAAAGCCCGGGCGAGCATGAAACCGTGGCAACGACAAAAAGGCCCGCTGCCGATCAGCGAGCCTTTGCTTGTTTTAACTGTTCATTTTACGTTACGGAAACTTTCGTTCAGCCCTACGAACATTTAGAGCTTCCGATCGTCCACACCATTCAGCCAGGCCTCAATGTCGCCAATGACAGATGTGACGCATCCCGCTTCAAACGGGGATTTCAGTCCCGCCAGCTCAACCAGACCTGTGAAGGACTGGCTTCCCCCTGCCCGGCATAAACGCAGGTAGTCATTCCAGGCAGGCTGCCAATCCGCATTCATGCGTTTCCAGAACTGGAAGGCGCAAATTTGGGCCAGCGTATAGTCAATATAATAAAATGGTGCCTGAAAAATATGCGCCTGCTTGTGCCAGAAGCCTCCGCCCTCCAAATAATCATTACCCTCGTAGTTTTTATGCGGCAAATATTTACGCTCAATAGAACGCCATGCCTGCTTCCGCTCCGCCGGAGTCCAGTCCGGATTTTCGTAGACGGCATGCTGAAATTCATCCACAGCAACTCCATAAGGAATAAACAGCAGTGCTGACGAGAGATGATCGAAATGGTATTTTTCCGTATCCTCCTCAAAGAAAAGCTTCATCCACGGCCATGTGAAAAATTCCATACTCATGGAATGAATCTCCGCAGCCTCGTAGGTGGACCAAAAATATTCAGGGATGTCAAAATGCCTGCTCTCATACACCTGGAAGGCGTGCCCGGCTTCATGTGTCAGTACATCGATATCCCCGGAGGTGCCGTTAAAATTCGAAAAAATGAAAGGAGCGCCGTAATCCGTAAGAAATGTGCAGTAGCCCCCGCTCTGCTTGCCTTTTTTGCTGACCAGATCCATCAGGCCGTTGCCCGTCATAAACGTAAAAAATTCGTTCACCTCGGGAGACAGCTCTTTATACATGCGTGCCCCGTTTTCAATGATCCAATCCGGTCCGCCTTTGGGAGTCGGGTTGCCTGTCGGAAAAGCAAAGCTTTCGTCATAATAACGCAGCTTCTCCACACCGATCCGCTGCCGCTGCCGCTCCTTCAAACGGGAAGCAGCGGGAACAATATGCTCAGCCACCTGATTGCGGAAATTGGCGACCATCGCCGCATCATAATCCGTCCGGTTCATGCGCGCATAACCGAGCTCCACAAAGTTGGCATATCCCAGCTTGCGGGCCATCCGGGTGCGGACCTTCACCAGCTCGTCGTAAATGCGGTCAAACTCGTCTTCGTTCCCAGCCAAAAAACCGCTCTGTGCTTCAGCGGCTCTGCGCCGGACGTCGCGGTCCGTCGACTGCAGGAATGGAGTTAATTGCGGTAGTGTGCGCTCTTCCCCTTCAAAAGGGATTTTGGCGGATGCAATCAGGGCCATGTATTCCGTGCCAAGCTTGTTCTCCTGCTGCATATCTTCGATAATCGAAGGATCAAACGCTTTAAGGGAAACCTCTGCCAAACGGAACAGCTGGCTGCCCCATTGCTTTTCCAGCTCCCCCCGCAAAGGCGAATCCGCCAGCGCCCGGTAATAGTCGGTTATGTATTCCTGGATCACGGGTTTGATTTCATCCACGTATTCTTTCTCTTTTTTATAAAACTCATCTGTAGTATCGATAGAATGTCTGACTTCAACCAGCTGGCAGCTTGTATCCACATGGCTGCGCAATTTATTGAGCTCCTGGATGACCGCCTTTCCCTGCTCTGGCTGGCTTGCATTCCGGAACTGTTCCAACAGATTTTTAAACCGCTGTTCAAATTCGGACAAATCCGGTCTTTCATATTTCATCTCACTGAACTTCATAGACGCGGCCTCCCTTTTTCCCAATATGTTGTTTATTATACATCCCGATTGCTATAATATACCAGCATTTTAAGTATGCAATGTGCTCCTAAGACGCTCCGAGAACGAACCATTCCTACGATCGCTGTTGTCCCCAGATTTCCAATGATTATAATTTTTAGCGGTAGAAATTCGGGGACAAAGGCGAACGCTCCACTTTTCCGGAATTGCTTCGTCCTCTCCGCTGCTGCGTGCGTATCCCAACTTAAAAAAGGTAGAAAATCACAGTCAACGAATACATCCAGTGATTGCTTATAAGACAAGAAGGCCAAGAAGGGGAGCAAATTCCCCAGTCTTGGCCTTCTTGACCTTTTGTACTCCTTATAGACCGGAAGCATGGGCACGGGTCATGATTTCGTCCATCATTGGCACTGTATCCAGCCCGTCGCGGTTGCCCAGCAGAATGACAGTCAAGCCTGGGCCAGTATCCCGCATCATGCCTGTCTTGTAGCCGGTTCCGCTGCCATTGTGGTAAATAGTCACACCGGAGCCGGATTCGTCCTGCCGAACCAGCACGCCGTATCCATAGTTCTTCTCGGAATACGAAGTCAGCATCTGTGTCAGAGACTCGCTGCTGAGCAGCTTGTCCAATCCGTTCTCACTGTTCCAGGTCAGCATATCGTCCAGCGTGGAGTACAATGTACCTGTTCCCTCCACCGACACATAATAAGGAGCTTCAGCCATCACGCCATTTTTATAGGTATGGCCTTTAATCGTCGGCGTCTCAGGAACAGCCTGGCCTGTATGCTTCAGACCCAGCGGGCCCAGTACATTCTTCTCCAGATAATCTCCATAGGTCATTCCGCTTGCCTTTTCAATAATATAAGCGAGAACCACATAACCGCAGTTACTGTATTGAAAACGGGTGCCTGGATCCCATTGAATGGTCAGCTGCTTGATTTGATTTACGGCATCCTGCAGCGTCATCCCCTCTGTACGGGTGAAATTCGCTCTGAGCCCGCCGGTATGCGACAGCAGCATATGCAGGGTGATTTCGTCCCCACGCGGAAAATCGGGAATGTACTTGGATACCGGATCCTGCAGACTCAGTAGCCCTGCCTCCGACAGCTTCAGCACGGAGGCCGCCGTGAACGACTTGGACAGCGATGCGATCCGTGTTGTCATGTCAGGGCGGTTAAATTTGCCGTCCCCTGCCGGGCCATATCCTTTGCGCAGCAGCACCTGTCCGTTTTTCGCCACCAATACCAGACCGGAGAACGATTCATTGCGCAGGAAAGTATCCACTGACTTCATGCTGCTGCTCAGCATGGTTTCACTGTCGCTTTGAATTTCAAGCAGCGTGCCTTCGGTTGTTTTGGAAGGTTTGACTGTAGCGCGCAGCGGCTCGATCACCCCCCGCAGCGGCACGGTCAATACGCCCTTTACATAGCGCAGCGGAGAGGATTGCTCCCAGGCATAACCGTTTACATCAACCGCCGTTGAACCAAGCTTGTACGTAATCACATCACCGTTCAGCGAGACGGCGGCACTGTTGGTACTCGCATTCCAGCGTACGGTAGCCCCGAGCGCACCAGCCGCTTCCCGGAGCGGAACGTATGTAGTTCCATAAGCAATATAAGGCTTCGTATTCCAGTTTACCTCGACTCCATCCACCGTCACGGAAATGGCTCCGGACTGTGCCAGCGCGTTATGGCTGCTGCCGGCAAACAAGGCTGTACACAATAGCAGCAGCACAAAGGAGCGCATAAAAGAAAGTGCTCTCTTATTCAACCCTTTCATATCAAACTGATCCTCCATTCTTTCGTCAAACCTGAATAAAAAACACCAATATCCGCCAAAACAACAAATTTTATTTTATCATATCTGATGCCCTGGGAGAAAATTCGAATAAATATCTGTCGAGAAAAAACGCCTATCGGCGTACTTTCAAATAACCCAGACCGCGTTTGCTGAAGTTTTTCTTACGATTTCAGTACGCCCCGAAAACCACGGAGGTACACACAGCCATAAAGGACAAAAGGCCGAGAACATGGGAGGATGACTCCTATTCTCGGCCTTTTTTGCCAAATTTGAAATCGAAGAAATCGCGATTTCTTCCGTTTTTTTAGTAGTAGGGGTATGCACGGTGCAGCGTAGAGAACGAAGCCATTCCGGAAAAGCGGCAGCGTTCGCCTTTGTCCCCGAATTTCTACCATTAAATTTGTATAAGGAAATTTGGGGACAACAGCGATGGGAGGAATGGCTCGTTCTTGGAGCGTCTCACAACATACGAAGGAGTGCCCAGAGTCAATCAATAAGCGTTCAGGATTCCTGCAAACGACGGGCAGCATGAAGCGTTGGCCCAACAAATTCATTCAGACGGAATCCGCCGGCAATTGCCTGGGTAATAAATTGCTTGGCCTGCTCCACAGCTTCACGAACCGAAAGACCTTGCGCAAGTCCTGCGGTTACGGCAGCAGATGAGGTGCAGCCTGCGCCATGGGTAAAGCTGGTATTCACGCTGTCCGTTTCAAACCACTCAAAGGTCTGCCCGTCATAAAGCAGATCCATTGCTTTGCCTTCCTTAATCTTGCCGCGGTCTTTAATGAGCACGTGCTTGGCGCCGCGTTCATGAATAATGGCGGCCGCTTCCTGCATCTGCTCAACCGAGCGAATCGGACCTGTCTTGGCAAGCTGCGACGCCTCGAACAGATTCGGTGTAACGAGATCTGCGCCCGGAATCAGCAAATCCAGCATCGCTTCCGTATTTTCCGGCTGCAGCACTTCATCCGTACCCTTGCATACCATAACCGGATCAATGACAATCCGTTTGAGGTCATGCTTCTTTAAATATCCGGCAACCAGTTCGATAATCTCTACTGAGCCAAGCATACCGGTCTTCATGGCATCAAAGCCGATGCCCTCCAGTACGGTTTTCAACTGAGCTTCCACCACATCCAGGGCTACAGGATATACAAGATGGTCCCAAGTGCGGGGCGCCATCGCAACAATCGTGGTCAGAACGGTCATACCATATACGCCGAACTCCTGAAAAGTCTTCAGATCGGCCTGAATGCCTGCTCCTCCGCTCGTATCGGAGCCGGCAATCGTCAATGTTTTAGGAACGGTCATGTTCATGCTCTCCTTCACTTTATGCTGCATTTATCCTAATCCTGTCGTTCCTTCTTGTCAAACCCCTTCACGCAGGACTTTCCGCCTTTATTTCCGCTTCGGCATTCCTTACTCTCCTGTCCTGATTTTACTGTATACCAAGGTGATGATGTTTGTCCTAAATATGCCGTTTCCCGTTGCAATTGAACAGCCTTCGCTAAGAACGCCTATTTAATCTTTGTCGGCGCAAAATGGACTCCTGCTGATTTCCATCATTAAGCCGTATGAATATACTGTTTTAGAAATTAAGCAATTGCGGCCAATGAGGTTAACACTTGGGGCCGGAGTCCGCTGAGTCTGCTGCCTTGTACCTCAAATGCAGCAATATAGGAACTCTTCATACTGCCGGGCTGCTTGAAATTACGAGGCATGCCTGCATGAAAGATTGATCATGCCAACCTATGACCCGCACGGAAGGAGGAAGACAAATGAGCGCAGTTAGAAGTTGTGGCGGATTGTGGACTTCCACAGGTGTCATTCTGGTTCTGTTTATTCTGCTGGTTATCATCAGCCGCACTTTCTTTGTGTAATTTGTGAAAACTGAATCATGAAAATGACACAAGGGTGCCTGCAGCCGTTTTGGCCAAGGCACCCTTGTTGGATTTCCGGGCAGCATAAAGCAGCAAAACACCTATTCCGAGCCTGACTTGCGGAGCGGCCGAGGGGAAGTACGCTCTTGCACCTGCTTCGACGCTTCCGAACTCGTGTTACCAAAACGCTTGCGTTCCGTCCGTTCCATCTGGACAATCTGTCCTTCATGAACAACGATATGAAGTGAACCGAATTCCATATCATCCAGCTGCTCAGCAATACGGTTCATCCAAACCTGGTCCACCTTCAGCGGTTTTGCCATACGGCCGCCTCCTTCATTCATATATAAAACATTGTTATCCAACCTATATACTTGGTTTATAATTTATCATGCTTTAAAAACCGCCGTCAATCGTTTCCAAGCCTTAGGGATGAACTTCTTTGCGCTGAAGCCAGCTTTTCAGCACAAGGGTGGCAAGGGCAAGCAGCAGCAGCAGTGAAGCCACAGCAAAGGAAGCGGAAAATTGATATTCATTATACAAAATCTCTACATGCAGCGGCAGTGTATTCGTTTCCCCGCGGATATGGCCGGATACAACCGATACCGCCCCGAATTCTCCCATGGCTCTTGCATTGCACAGGATGATCCCATAGAGCAGCCCCCATTTGATATTGGGCAGCGTAACGCGCCAAAACACCTGCCATCCCCCGGCGCCAAGCGTTACGGCCGCTTCCTCTTCATGGGTTCCCTGGTCCTCCATCAGAGGAATCAGCTCACGAGCTACAAAAGGGAACGTAATAAACAGGGTGGCAAGGACGATGCCGGGGACTGCAAAAATAATTTTGATATCATGCTCCTCCAGCCACGGACCGAACCAGCCTTGAGCCCCAAAGACAAGGACATAGATCAGCCCCCCGACAACCGGTGAAATGGCAAAAGGCAGGTCAATCAACGTCACGAGAATGCCTTTGCCGCGAAATTTGAATTTGGTTACCAGCCAGGCGGCCGCTGTGCCAAAGACTGTGTTCAAAGGCACCGTAATCGCCGCCACAAGCAAGGTCAGACGCAGGGCAGACAACGCATCCGGGTCACGCAGCGCTGCCACATACACCTGCCACCCCTGCTTGAGCGCTTCAGCCATCACGACCGCGAGCGGGAGCACAAGCAGCCACAAAAGCACCAGCAAGGCAGCTCCGATAAGCGCCCATTTGACCCAAGGTGCCTCCGTGGTTGCACTTCTGCCGGACAGCCTTGGCGGTACATGCGATCCGGTCATTACTTGCGCGGAATCCGTCATATTTGAGCCTCCTCTTTCTCAGGCCATCCGTTTTCTTGAAAGGCGCTGCACCATATTGATGCAGAGCAGAAGGATGAAGGATATCGCCAGCAGCATCAGCGCAACCGCTGTCGCACCGGCATAGTCATACTGCTCCAGCTTGGACATGATCAGCAGCGGAGCGATCTCCGTCTTCATCGGCATGTTGCCTGAAATAAATACCACCGAACCGTATTCCCCAATCCCTCTGGCAAAAGCCAGCGCAAATCCCGTCAGCAGCGGAGGAATAAGCTCAGGCAGGATCACGCTGCGGAAGGTGCGCCATCTTCCGGCCCCAAGCGTGGCAGCAGCCTCTTCCGCGTCCGATTCCAGCTCCTCCAGCACCGGTTGCACGGTGCGCACTACAAAGGGGATGCCAATGAACATTAACGCCAGCGTAATGCCGATTTGTGAAAAAGCCAATCTAATGCCAAGCGGCTCGAAAATAGAGCCGATCCACCCGTTCTGCGAATAGAGCGCAGTCAGCGCCACCCCCGCCACAGCGGTAGGCAGCGCAAACGGCAAATCTATGATCGCGTCAAATACCCGTTTGCCGGGAAACTCATAACGCACAAGTACCCATGCCAGCAGCAGACCGAGAAACAGATTGATCAAAGCGGCGGCGGCCGAGCACAGAAAACTTACCTTATAGGATGCGATCACTCTCGGATCCAGAGCGGCTTCCCAAAAACCGGTCCATGTCAGCCCCGTCGAATTCAACAACAGCGCCGACAGGGGGAGCAGTACAACCAGACTGAGATACAGCACCGTATAACCCAATGTGAGACCGAAGCCCGGCAGCACCTTTTTATTGGAAGCTTGAGCACCTCCCATCCTCAATCCACTCCTTTACGGTACAAAATCCCCTTATTGGGGCACATAAATCTGGTCAAATATGCCACCGTCGTTAAAATGTTTTTCCTGGGTTTCCTGCCATGTTCCGAATACATCCTGCAGGGTGAACAGTTCAATCGCAGGGAAGCTGTCCTTGAACTGTTCCGCCACGCTGTCCAGCGTCGGACGGTAGAAGTTTTCGGCGGCAATCGTCTGCCCTTCTTCGCTGTACAAATATTCCAGATATGCCTCCGCTACTTTGCGCGTGCCTTTTTTATCAACGACTTTATCAACAACAGCCACCGGCGGCTCTGCCAGAATGCTGACAGACGGATAGACAATATCAAATTTGTCTTCCCCAAGCTCCTGTACCGACAGCAGCGCCTCATTTTCCCAGGCAATCAGCACATCCCCGATCCCCCGTTCCACGAAGGTCGTCGTTGCGCCGCGCGCGCCGCTGTCCAGAACAGGCACATGCGTAAACAGCTCCTTCACAAACTCCTGCGCCTTGGCTTCATCATTATTGTTGTGCTTCAAGGCATATCCCCAGGCTGCAAGATAGTTCCAACGAGCTCCGCCTGACGTTTTTGGATTCGGCGTGATTACCTCGACCCCGTCCTTGGTTAAATCATTCCAGTCCTTGATCCCCTTCGGATTTCCCTTACGGACCAACAGCACAATCGTTGATGTGTAGGGCGAGCTGTTATGCTCATACTTGCTCTGCCAGCCTTCCTGGATCAGACCTTTCTGCTGCAGCGCATCGATGTCATATCCCAACGCCAGTGTGACCACATCCGCCTGAAGCCCGTCGAGCACCGAGCGGCTCTGTTTGCCTGATCCGCCATGCGACTGTTTAATGGTAACTTTCTGTCCTTCCTCCTGCTCCCAATGGGCTGCAAAAGCTTTATTGTAAGCTTCATAAAGCTCGCGTGTAGGATCATAAGATACATTCAGCAGCTCCACCTCTTTAGGCGCTGTTCCCCCCGTGCCTCCCTGGGACGCCGCCGTGTCATTCCCGGCTGAACTGCCGCCGCAGGCCGCCAGCATGGCGGTTAATACGAGCGACAAACCGATTAAAAGTCCTTTTCTGTACCCCTTTTTCATACAACATCTCTCCCCCGGTTGCTCTGATTTGGTTCAAAGAATTCATTTTGCTGTGTACAGGCAGAAAAAAAGACGGAAGAATTCCTCTGGACAGCACGACGATGCCGGTGATCTTTACGATCACGCCAGTCCTGCGCAGCCTAAGGAGTTCCTCCGTCTGTACGGTGAGAACTTTAATTATAAATAATTCCTACCCGATTAGTATGTTATATGCCTATTGTATGAAAAACCCAGGATGGTGTAAAGAACTTTTTCCGTTTTAATTTTCATAAAACCCCGCAATCCTTTATACTTAAAAACATAACAGACCTACATACATTACACGGGAGGACTATACATGGATTTTAATTTGCATATTGACCGCATCCGCACCAATTCCTATAAATGGGATAACCGGGCTGCTGTATTTGGAACAGAGGACGTTCTGCCCATGTGGGTGGCGGATATGGATTTTCAGGCGCCGCCGGCCGTCATCCGCGCCGTCCGTGAACGGGTGGAGCACGGGGTATTCGGCTATACATATCCTTCCCCATCATATTATGAGTCGATCATCAACTGGATGCTAAACCGCCATAATTGGACCATTGAGAAGGAATGGATTCAGTTCTGTCCAGGCGTTGTCCCGGCACTCAGTCTGATCGTCGAGATGTTTACGGAGCCTGGGGATCAGGTGATGATTCAAACCCCGGTGTATCCGCCGTTTCATAGTGTCGTGAAAAATCACGGCCGTGAGCTGGTAGGCAGCCCGCTGCTGGAGCAGGATGGCTATTACAGCATGGATTTTGAAGATATGGAAAGCAAAATGGCAGGAGGCAAAGTCAAGCTGCTCATTTTGTGCAGTCCTCATAATCCTGTAGGGCGTGTCTGGACGAAGGAAGAGTTGCAGCGGCTGGCTGACCTCTGCGCCAAGTGGAATGTGCTGGTCGTATCGGATGAAATTCATGCCGACCTGATTTTCGAGGCAGGCAGCCATATCCCGTTCGCCTCCCTGTCGGAGGATGCCGCCCAGCGCAGCATTATCTGCACCGCCCCAAGCAAGACGTTCAATATTGCCGGTCTGAACACCGCGAATCTGATCATCCCGAACAAGGAGCTCCGCAAGAAATTCAGCAAAGCGCTTGAAATTCATGCGATGGGCTCTGCCACACCGCTCGGCCTGGCTGCCGCAGAGGCCGCCTACCGCGAGGGGGCGGAATGGCTGGATGCGCTCCTGGACCATGTACGCGGAAATATGGATTATGTGTGCGATTTCTGTGAAGGGCATCTGCCTGAGGTAAAGGTGCGGCGGCCGGAAGGCACTTATTTGCTGTGGCTGGATTTCCGCGCGCTTGGCCTGGAAGGCAAAGAGCTAAGCTCATTCCTCATTGAGGAGGCCAAGCTTGGCTTGAACAGCGGCGATTCCTTCGGCACGGATGGCGACGGATTTATGCGAATGAATCTTGGCTGCACCCTCGCCACGGTTGAAGAAGCGATGCGGCGGCTGGAGGCGGCTGTGTCCAAACGCAGAGGTTAATAGCAGTGCAAAAGGGGCGCCCCGGGTCCATTGACCTCGGGAGCGCCCCTTTTTGTGCTGCCTTCACTACCAGTTAAATTTAATCCTCAAAGCTATATGTCCAAAAATGTTCCTTGCCAAAATGGGCCTTAATCTCCTCATCGGACGGATTCTTGGTGCCAAGGAAATCCTCGAACTGGAACTGGGAGCGGTGGGCTTGAATGGATTTCATTTTGAGTTCCAGGTAATCGCTGACGTCATCAAGCACGTCAGGCGGGCCAAGCACCTGCTGGCAGTTTCGCGAAAATGCCAGGCAGTGCACAACCGGACGCCGCTCTGCCGGCAAGCCCTGGATGGTGCGGATGACCGCAGCCCCTGTCGCATCATGATCCGGATGAACGCTGTATCCCGGATAGAAGGTAATCACCAGCGACGGGTTCAGCTCCTCCAGCAGACCGCGAATCAAGCCGTCCAGCCGCTCCTGATCCTCGAATTCAATCGTTTTATCATGAAAACCGAGCATGCGCAGGTCCTGAATGCCGATGGCGCGGGCGGATTCCTCAAGTTCCAGCTTGCGGATCTTCGGAAGTGTTACTCTATTAGCGAAAGGGGGTACGCCCATATTACGGCCCATTTCCCCCAGGGTCAGACAGGCGTACGTCACCTGATCTCCCTCGGCAATCCGCTTGGCCAGCGTTCCCGACAGGCCGAAAGCCTCATCATCCGGATGAGGAAGTATAACCAGAATACGCTGATTCATAGAATGCTCCATCTCCTCTCAAAACGGCGTGCTGCTCAGCTGCAGCGCGACAACCAGTTTGCCCTGGGCATCATGACCGGCCAGAATAAGCCGCTCTGTCTCCTGCTCGTCCCAATGGGTCAATCCCTCTGCATATACCCAGCCTTCTTCGGTCTTCAATCCGACACGGAAGGGCCGGGTTCCCGCTATAGATCCGTGGGAGTAACGGATTTTGGCATTGGAAATAAAGTTGGCTGCAGGATGCTTGGTGCTGTCCCGGTGTGCGGCATACGCACCCGTGGTCATTTCCAGATGCAGATATATATCCTGATCCTTTAAGGCGTCAATCTTGCGCTGTACCAGCTCCTGATCGATTAACTGCATGTTATCCCCTCCATATCCTGCAAGCGAAAAGCTATGAATTAAGCTGATGAGCAATTTGTTACAGGAATGCTCACTTGCTCATGTTCTCTATTTTAGCATACAGGGTATACAAACTCCTATAGAAATAATAGAAGCGGTGGAATCGAAAGAAAACCGTCTATCTCTAATCTTCAGCAAAAAAACTGCCCTCGCGTCCTGTAAGTGTGCGAAGGGCAGTCCGAAATGATCAGCTTGATCAAGGCTTCCTAATTATTGAGCCGGTGTGTATTTAATATAGTCATAGTAGGCGCGCACAGGCGAGCCCGGATAAGCCAAGTCTCCCGTCCAGTATTTAGCCGCATCATTGGCACCTGCCCAGAAGTTCACCATAATATGGCCCGGATGGGAAGGAAGCTCTCCCCGGGAACCGTTCTCGGTATGAACCAGCTTGCCGTCCACATACCATTTTATGGAGGTCGGGGACCATTCGAAAGCATAGGTATGGAAAGCAAGCGATGCATCGAACCCCAAATCGATCACCGTACTGTGCTCTCCCACACCGTTCGTATAATAGTTGGTCTCCAGCTTCGTCGTATCCTTGCCCAGAATTTCGATGTCAATCTCGTCATTTCTGTTTACATTCGGATCCGGGTCACGGTCATAATAGGTGAACAGCGAGGTCACCAGTCCCGTTCCTTTCGCCACCTTCAGGCGTGCTTCAACACGACCATATCCATACGTATTATCGTTGGTTGCATACTCCCCGGAAGCATACGGTTTTCCCTCGCATTGCGAAGGACAGCCCGATGGTTTGTCCAGTCTGAGCGCCATAATGCCATTGTTAAATTCCACATTGTCCTCTTTCCAGAAAACTCCGAAATCATCGCCGTTTCCCCAGCCGTCCGATACGTAAAAGCGATCATAATTCACTGCATTCAACGGATCCTCAAATGCCCCCGCCGCAGATGCCGGCACAGCCAGCAGAAGACTGCTGCAAGCCAGTATCATCGCTATCCCTTTGCGCAATCTCTGGTGAATTTTGTGCTTGTTCATCATGAACAGCTCCATTTCTTAATGGATTTTGTGAAAAAAGTTCGGGAGGTACTGCTGATTCTGCTCCAGCATCTCTTCAAGCATCCGTTCGGCATCGTTGACGGAACCGACCAGGGGATGGTGGGCCAGCGCCGAAAGCGCAAGTCCCCGGTCGCCGGTGACGGCAGCCTCGATAGCGAGCCGTTCGTAGGTTTTGACCGCCATAATCAATCCCTTGACCGCATCCGGGATGACCGTAACCGGCTGTGGCACCGGTCCATCCTTCGTAACCGTACAGTTCACTTCAATGCAGGCATCGTCCGGGAGGAAGCTTAGAATTCCCTGGTTGGAAACATTTAGCGTCTGCGTATCTCCGGAATCATTGTACAGAGAATTCATTAAATGGACAGCCGCTTCCGAATAGTAGGCGCCGCCGCGCTGCTCCAGCTGCTTGGGCTTTTCCTTCAAATCCGGATTCTGATAAATTTCGAACAGTTCGCTCTCCAGACGCTTCACGGTCTCGGCCCGGCTCTCTCCCTTCGCGGCGGCTTCCATTTGCTCTGCCAGCATTTCACGCTGCAGATAGAAGTATTTCAGATAATAGGAAGGAATCGCTCCGATAGATTGCAGCAGTGTACCGTTCCACGCAAACTGGGGGACATTTTTCGCCGAGTAGCCTTCCCGGTTGTCCAACAGCTCTTCCAGCTTCGATTGGCCATCCACCGTAATCCTGCTGATCCAGTGCAGATGATTCAGCCCGACAAACTCACAGTGGATACGATCAATCGGCACATTGTAGAGTGACGACAGCCACTTGTAAGCTCCAATTGGTGAATTGCACAAGCCCACTGAACGGATGCGGGAATGCTTGAGGATAGCCTCCGTCACCATGCCGGCCGGATTGGTGAAGTTCAGCAGCCAGGCATCCGGGCACACCTCTTCCATCTCCCGGCACAGATCCAGCAGCACCGGAATCGTGCGCAGGGCCTTCATCATGCCCCCCGGCCCGGTCGTTTCCTGCCCGATCATGCCATATTTGAGCGGAATGGATTCATCCCGAGCACGGGCATCAAGCAGTCCTACCCTCATTTGTGTCGAGACAAAGGTGGCCCCTTCCAGCGCGGAACGGCGATCCATGGTCATTCTGAGCTTGATCGGCAGACCGGATGCGGCAATCATACGCTCGGCCAGCTGCCCCACGATGGTCAGCTTGTGAAAGCCTTCCGGAATATCCACCAGCACAATCTCCGTTACAGGGAGCGTTTCATAATTAAGTATAAATCCTTCAATTAACTCCGGCGTGTAGGACGAGCCTCCGCCTATTACTGCGATTTTCAATTGCTTGCTCATGCTCCAACCTCCTTGACTGACAAGCCGTCATCCAGACGTTCATATACCGACTCGGCAACCTGATGCCCCGCTCTCTCCATAGCGAGCAGAACAGCTCCGGCTGCCGGCTCCATGGCCAGTCTGCGCAGACTGCAGCCCGGTGCGGCTGTCTTCACAATGTTTTCGATATAAGGAGTGACGTACCGGCTGTCGCCGCGGGTAAGCACGCTGCCGACAAGGACCAGATCAAAGCTGTCCTGCGTCATTTTCAGCCTATGAATCACCGCAGCTGCCGCGATGCCCAACTCCTCCCCCTGCCGCTGCAGGATGCGCCGTGCCGCTTCGTCATGCTCGGCTACCTGGAACAGCACCTTGGCAAGATATCTCGGTATCACCTTGCCATGATCCAGAAAATCATGGAACATGTGCTCCACCGACGGGTACCCTAGCGTCTGCAGCACAGCTCCGGTCAGCAATGTAGGCTGCTCTCTTCCTTCCCAAGCCCGGATGACGGTACGAAACACCTCTACCGCGAGGCCACTGCCTCCCCCAAAATCACCGTAGTTATAACCAAATCCGCCGCATTGCAGTGATTCTCCACGCTTGTTGATACCAAAGCAATTCGTGCCGCTACCGCACACGACGACCACGCCATCCTGCTGCCGCGTCCCCGCTCTAAGCCCAATCTCCGTGTCACACACAATATCATGGGCCCAAAAGTCCAGCTCGGCCATCATCGGTCTCAGGATGCGAAAGTCCGCTTCGCGGTCCGCTCCCGCCAGCCCGAACATGGCGAACTCGATCTGCTCCTTCACGAGTCCTGCCTGGAACAGGGCTTCCGCAACCGCTTCACGGATGCTGCGGCGTGCTAATTCAACTCCTACCTGATGGTTGCCGCAACCGCTCATTCCCCTGCCTAAGATTTGTCCCTGCTCATCCGACACGACAGCCAGGGTTTTGCTGCCACCACCGTCTACACCCAAATAATAGTTCAATGCTCTCTCTCCTATTTCAGCTTGCTTAGATTCTCCTGCCATCTTTCTGTCTTGTACTTCAGCAGCCGCTCATACCCGGCCTGCTGCGCGTCCGCTTCCGCCTGATCCAGTATGGCAAGCACCTCGTCTTCAGATTTGGCGGACATGACTGAAGCAGCAAAGGCTTTATCATAAATATCCAGCACGCTCTGCGCCACAATGCCCTCGTCTGAATCCCCCGCAGGATCAAGGTTGGTGAATTCCGTCGTGTTGTACTGCGTTTTCCATGTAATCTCTGACTGCCAGCGTGACTCCCAGTTTTGCTTTTCAGGCGGCAGCGTCTTCTCAAATTTCATCTTCGAATTATCTACGTACACCGTATTGCCGACCCATTGGAGATTGACGGTTGAGTTCATGAACTCATCGCGCTCCTTGGCATCTTTAACGTACTTTTCCGTAAACAGCGGAGCTTCGTCCTCGTCGACACCGTTCCAAAACGTGCCCTCAGGTCCCCACATGATGACCCGCTGCCCTTCAGGTCCTGTCATCCAGTCCAGGAAGGCGAAGATGGCTTCCGGATTTTTCGCCGATTGGGTAATGACGCTTACGTTCCAGCCCTGCTGCTTATAATCGCCAGGGAAAATATTATTTTTGTCGAGCCCTTCCTTATGGAGCGGCCAGATCATGAAATAGCCTGCTTCCGGGTCCTCGGCGGACAGCACCGCATTTCCGACAGAGCCGTACTCGGTCGGGCTGGACGCTGCATATACGGCAACCTGGCCGTTGCGGATCTTTTGCTCAATCTGCTCCGGTTTCTGGGTGAACGCATCCTGGGTGATCAATCCCTCCCGGTACAGCTTATTCGCCAGCTGCAGTCCTTCACGGTAAGCCGGGTCTTTAAAAATGGAGGTTAGCTGATCCCCGTTTGGCACAGCCATCATGCTGTTAAACAAATACGGGCGTTTTTCGGCAAAGGCGGTGGTGAGGATACTCACTCCGTTCGCCTTCTCACCCACTTCAAACGGAATGACATCAGGGTATTTTCCCTTCACCATTTTCAAATAGGCATAAAAATCATCCGTGGTTTCCAGCGGAGGCGAGCCCAGCTCTTTATAAATTTTCTTGTTCACCACATACCCTGCGTTGCCGTTCGGCTGTGTCGTATACCAGTTCGGGAACTGATACAGCTTGCCGTCCGGAGAGCGCAGCATATCCAGCGTGGATTCTCCTGCCCATTTCTTCAGGTTGGGATATTTATCGAGATAGTCATCAAACGGAACCAGCATGCCCGCTGCACGCAACTTCTCTACATCAGGCCCCCGTTCCAGCCAGATGACATCAGGCAGCTCGCCCGAGACGATTATGGTGCTCAGCTTCTGTTTGGCGTTACCACCTGAGCTTATGGGTTCAACGGTTACTTTCTTGTTCTCCTGAATCCACTTGGTGGCTATATCCTCACCCCATACCGGCATCGTATACCAGTCGTAATGGCCATAGAACGAAAAGGTCAGTGGACCGGCCCCCAGCGTCACCGGCTCGCCTTCAGCGGTTGCGGGACCTTTCTCGCCGCCGCCCGAACCCGAGCATCCGGTCAAACCGAGCATCATGACAAGCAGGACTGACAGAGAAAACGGGAGCGCTTTCTTTTTCCAACTATCCATGGAACTTTCCCCCTTGTATACACTTGCAGAGAACGAATGGAGCGCCGCCAGTTAACCGGCTACTCCTTCAACGATCCGATCATGACCCCTTTAACGAAGTATTTCTGCACAAACGGATACACAAGCAGGATCGGTACGGTAGCCACCATCATCGTAGCCATGGAGAGCGACTTGGTGGTTACACTTTTCATCTGATTCAAATGGCTTGCTGCCGCGGAATCCATTTGGGACATCTGCTCTTTCATGATGTTGGAATTGAGAATCTGCTGCAGCTTGGTTTGAATGGGCAGCAGGTCCAGATTGGTGATATAAATGCTGGGGGCGAACCAGTCATTCCAATGATAGACTGCAGTAAACAGAGACAAGGTCGCCAGCACTGGCCCCGACAGCGGCAGAATAATACGGAAAAATACGCCCCAGTGCGAGCAGCCGTCAATCCGGGCCGACTCATCAAGACCGTCAGGCATGCCCATAAAAAATGTCCGGAAAATAATCATGTTCCATACGCTGATGATGCCGGGAATAATCATCACCCAGAACGTATCGATAAGATGCAGCTCGCGGATGAGCAGATAAGTCGGAATCAGTCCCCCACTGAAGTACATGGTGATGACGCAGAGGATCATATAAAATTTGCGCCCCATCAACTCCCGCTTGGTCATGCCGTAGGCAAAGACGGCTGTCGCAAGAATGGACAGAACCGTGCCGGTCACCGTCCGCAGCACCGAAATTACAAACCCGTCGATCAGCCGCTTATCCTTGAACACGACCGCGTAGTTCTCCAGCGTAAAGGCTCTGGGCCAGAAGGTAATACCTCCCCGCAGCGTATCGTTCCCGTCGTTGAACGAGATGACCGCCGCGTTCCAGAACGGATAAAAGGCGGCGAAGCCGAGCAATGTCAGCAAAACATAGATGATAAATGTCAGTACCTTGTCTTCCAGGGTCAGCTTCATGCGTCTGCTCCTCTCTGCCGGTTCTTTCGGACCACATACGAATTACCACAGGCTGTTGCCGGATTTACGGGCGGCATAGTTAGCGCCTGCCAGCAGGCCGACACTGATCAGCGCCTTGAATAATCCGACAGCAGTGGCATACGAGTATCGCGAATTCTGAATCCCCACCCGGTACACGTAGGTATCGATCACATCCCCTACATCCCGCAGCACCGGGTTCGCGCCGAGCAGCAGGATATCGTCAAAGCCCGCATTCAGCAGATTACCGATGGCGAGAATCATAAATACGATAATGACCGGCATAATGGAGGGAATCGTGATCGAAAAGATTTGCCGCAGACGACTTGCCCCGTCCATGGCTGCGGCTTCATACAGCTGTGGATTTACACCCGCAATGGCCGCCAGATAGACGATGGAGGCGAAGCCGATCTCCTTCCAGACACCCGTGGTTACCAGAATAGTCCAGAAATATTCGGGCAGGGACAGGAAATTGATTGGCGCTTCAATCAGGTTCAATTTCATCAGCGCAATGTTGAGGCTGCCGTTATCTGTAGACAGCATGGATACGACAAAGCCGGCGACGATGACCCAGGACAGAAAATGAGGAAGATAGCTGATGGTCTGAATCGTCCTTTTGAAGATCCGGCTGCGAATCTCGTTCAGCATCAACGCCAGAATAATGGGCGCAGGGAAGCCGACCAGCAGCTTCAGCAGGCTGATGACGATGGTGTTCCTTATGACCTTCCAAAACTCGGGCGCATGGAAGAACATTTCGAAATGCTTGAAGCCTACCCATGGACTTGCCAGAAAGCCTTTGAAAATGTTGTAATCCTGAAAGGCCATCAGCACCCCGTACATCGGGACGTAGCTGAACACGATAATGAAGAGCAGCGCAGGCACAACCATCAGCTGAATTTCCCATTGCCGGGCAAATCTGACCAGCCGACCGGGTTTGTGATCGACTTCGCTGTCCGGGTTGGCCGCCGATTGCCGCTCCGTACGAACGCCGCTTTGCAGAAACGTCCCCCCCTTTAACAGGAACCTTGCGGCTTCCGATTGTCAGAGCCGCGTCAGGCAACCTGTCTTTTTTTCCTATTTTACAGGGCGAAAACAATACTTTTCTTCTGTTAAACGTCTGTAAAGTTACGTTATCTTACTGACTTTTTTATTACATTGGCCGGTGGAGGGAGGAATCTATCTTTTAATGTCAACTGTGAGTGATATTTCGTCAGGGTATGCTTATTCTTGAAGCGAGGGAGTTTTATTCTGCCGCATTCTGGCATGCTTCGGAGATTTACCAATGTGCTTTTTGAACAAATGATTGAAATTGGACAGGCTGCGGAAGCCGCATTCCATCGCGACATCCATGATCTTCATCTGCGTCTGCTCCAGCAGCATCAGCGCATGCTCCAGACGGAGCTGAATCAGGTATTCCAGAGGGGAAGTGCCGACGGCCCGGCGAAAAATATCGCTGAATCTGGACGGACTCAGGTAGACGATGGCAGCAAGCTCCTCCAGGGTCCATGGGTGGGAAAGCTTTTCTTCCATGGCGTGGATGACCTGACGCATTTTTTCAAGCTGAAGCGAGCTGACGTTGGCACTGCTGCACTGTCTGGCGTCTTCCAGACGGAAATAGCGGTTCACACAGGAAAGAAAGCGCAGCAAGTGGGCATACACCAGGGAAATATACGATGGACGGGCTTGCTCATGCTCCTGCTGCATCTCCAGCAGAAGTGTACGCAGCTCCTCAATATGCGGCGAGGTGCGGTCAAGCAGGTTGGTGAAATGGATGCCCATATCCTTGTAAGGGGAAAGAATCTCCGGATCATAACGCAGGCTGCTGACAAACCAGGACATATCGAATTCAATGACCATGATGACAAGGTCCATCACTTCATACGCGCAGTGCAGATCATTGGAATTGATCAGCAGAATGTCTCCCTGCTGGAATTCAAACCTTTTACCGTTGATGATGTAGTACCCGGAGCCGGACTTAATATAATTGATCTCCAGCACATCATGCCAGTGCAGCTTCTGATAAGGGGAGCTGACACCGATGGTGTCTGCGATATAAATCGGATATCTTTTGTCCAGGTTCACTTTCTCTCTGGGAATGATCTCCCCGGTGCGGGCTAAGGTCATGACGGCTCACTCCTGTACGGTACGAATTACAATAAGAATACCATCTTTCCCCCCTGCTGTTGGAGAGTTACGCCAAATTTTCCCCACAACGAAAAAAAGCGCCATCGTCTCCGATCCGCTTTTTATGCTTTATTTTATGCAGTTTTTCCAGCTTGGTGGGGCTGATTCGTACATGCTGTGACAGAGCGCCGTACTGGTCATTCGTTCTCCGGTTGTCCGCAAAGCTGCGCTTTCCCGCGCGCCCTGCTTTGGCAATAGCTTTTTGGGTCTTGGTGCGAGCCATGATTATTCACTCTCTTTCATAAAATTATTAATCTCTCTGGTTTCTTTTTCGTGCGCTTTCCGCTTTTACTCACGAAGGACTCTACCTCCAGACCAAGCATACAGGAGGCGCCGCTTGTTTTGCAACAGCTTTTATCAGCTCAATTTTAATGGCAGGAACAGCTCCAAATAACAGGAGCCATGGGAGAGAGACGGTTTTTCGTTAGCTTCGGAATATATAATTAATTGAATAAACTACCAATAAACTCCTGACTAAAATCGTTCATGATTTGATAAGAGGCATTTCCATATTTATCGTCTCGCAGGCGATCAAAAATATTAATATAATTTTGTTCATTCAAATGTAAACCGAACCTTATATAACCATCAACTTTTATATTAATCCAATAAGAGTCACTACTGTTATCGAAATCCGATTCTCTCAGCTCAACCTCAGCAAAGCCATTCATGATATTTTCGATTTCCTTGCGATCTATTACAACGATTTTTTCCTCTTGGGTGGAACCCTTTTTTGTCTTATCTATTACAATTGAAGTAATGTCGGCCACATTCACACGATCTAATACAAGTTCCTTAAAAGACGTGGTATACGGCCTCGTGATGATATACATTGTAACCAAAATAGCTATACCAAAAACTAAATAAATGTACTTCCTTATGGCTGCACTTTTCATAAGGCAATCTCCCTCAAGGTATTCTTAGTATATCAAATTCCTTAAGATCCATTTTCTATGTTCTCATATATGTGCATTGTAACCTTCGGGACGTTTAGATTCAAACCAGGAAATTATTTGCTTTTTCCTTTATATTATTTTAAGCAAGTTTTTGATGTTATTCGTCATATATGCAAAAAGAACTGGAGGTGCTCCGTGAAGAAAGTGATTATCTATGCAATAGCGTGCGTACTAACATTAGGCGTGATGACTTCTTGCACAGACAATATCGGTAATGAAAATACGAACTCTTCCCCTCCTGCTACCAATCAAAAACTGACTCCGAATGAACAGATCCAGGAAACAGAATCATTCGAACCCGGGGTTTTCATTGACTTTGATACAATATCTAATCCACTCATCACCGACGACATCAAAAGTCAATTAAAAACTGTTTTAGAAGCACTCGCAAACAAAGATGAGGTCTTGTTTCGGAGCCAATGGAGAAGCGAAGGAGGTGCCGACTACTTTATGTTTCTCTTAGACAGAGAATACTCCTTTGAAGATATCGGAACCGTCGAAGAAGATCAAAGTGGTAGAATCGTCATCCAGGTCAAAGGATTATTTAAAGATTCAACAGGAACAGATGACTACCTCGATTATTATTACTTCGTCAAAGATAAGAATAACAACTGGCAGCTTGGCACAATTGATTAATAAAGGGTAAGCGTTAAAGTGCCGATATACATAGAAAGCAGTCTGTATCCGGATGATATTCGAGAACTGGAAATTGGGAACCATTTTCATTTTTTTCAAAGGAGTGTTCTACAAATGACGCCGTATCTTATGTTCAAGCTGGCCGGCAAGCCGTTCGCCATCAACTTTCAGGAAGTTGAAGAAATCCAAAATGCTAAAAAAGGAACTCCTATGCCCTTTGCACAGCCATGGCATGAAGGTATGATTACTGTTAGGGGCTCGCTGTACGCGGTGCTGAATGTCCGCAGCATGCTTAACCTGTCGCCGCTTGAGCAGCCGGAGCAGGACAAAATGATTCTGCTGAGCCGGCATAAGGTGGCTATTCTCGCCGAGGAGTTTGCTGACACCTTGATGGTGGAAGAAACAGATATCCAGGAAAATGACGGGGAACAAGGGCTGGATACAGTAATGTTTCCGGCGCTTGCGGCAGCCGGCGGAAGCATGATTCCGCTGCTGGATGTCGATGCACTGCTGGCCTTGTCCAAAGCCGAGGTTTAGACTTTTATATTATCGGGGGAGTTTCTATATGATTAGACTTCGGGAGGCCATACTGCAGGACTTGCCTGAAATGCTTGCTATTTATAACGAGGCCGTTTTGCAGCCTTGCTGCAATTTCCTCCGTTTTATCCATCATCTCGCGCAGCATCGTTTCATTCTCCATACTGTAGGACACGCTTAATATGGCAGCAACCTCACCGTCATCCTCAAGAATCGGAATGAACATCGCATCCAGTGCAATGCCGAACACTTCCTTCGGAAAACGGTTCATCACCTTGACCTTTCCGCCCTTCAAATCCTTGAAATCCCTGTTGATCTCCTCCAGCGGATCTCCGGCTTTATACGGCAGGTCCATACAGTTGCCGGGGGCAAAATATAAAACTTGCTCACGGTCAAACAGCATGACTGACGCATCCCCTCGGATCACTTCCTTGAACAGGGGTATGTGTTTAAGCAAAGATTCAACTGTGTTCACGTTATTGATCCCGTCCTTTAATGTGAATATGGATACCAGACTGAAATGAAAACAACAATACAAAAAGTCGCTCCAAGCTGCCGATCTAAAGCTAAATTTTGGGGATTTAAATCTACCAGATATATCGGCATTTCAGAGAAAATTGTGAATGGCAGTGACAACAGAAAAAAAATATCCCGTCGGGTTGTCCGGAGAGTGCCGATAATGGCCTGAGGACTTCAAGGTAATCAATCCAAAGAATAATAGGTCATAAGATGTGTTTTTTTCGGAAAAATATCGAAAACTTGAAGGAATATTAATTTTTTTAACGAAATATTTAAAATGTAACCGGGTAAAATATACTAAAAAAAGGGGTAAAAAATGAAAGATACGCTTAAAGGAGTAGTAATCGGAATTTTCATAGGGTCTTTAGTCGCAGGTTCCGCCACTGCGTTTGCAAGCAACAACGTTAAGCTAAGCGTTGTTCTAGAAAATGTAAAATACATATTTCATGGGGTTGAAAAGAAAACAACTCAGTCCATTGTTTACAATGGTCAGCTTTATGCTCCAGTGAAAGAGATTGCTAACGGTATAGGTGAAAGCTTTACTTATGATGGTAAAACAAAGACAGGTTGGGTTGGTCAAAAAGAAGGGAGTTATGTATATTTAGATGAAATTAGTTACGCCAGGACTGACGGAAAGAAAGATAACCTTTTCTTCAAAAATTGGAAAAATCCTTCCGGACTTAAATTTACAATTGCTGGGCAAAAATATCTCCATGGCATTGGATCAGTACTATATGGTTCAAAATACAGCCAATATTTCAACTCAGTAGATTATAACCTAAATGGAAAATATAAAAGGCTAAGTGGCTTTGCAGGGATTGATGACTATACCAAAAACTCTGACTCCACTGGGGCGATTGTGATAAAAGGTGATGGTCAAGAACTTTTTAGAAAAGAAGGTATGCGCGGCGGGGATTTACCTTTCGAGATAAATGTTGATGTTACAGGTGTCTTGAAACTCCAAGTTTATTTTGAAACCTCCTCAGAAAGCTATGATCAAATAGATATTGTATTTACAGAATCTAAACTCTACTAATACTAACATACTACAGTCGCTGATCCTCTTCATGACCGGATATTAATAAGAGGGTGTCCCAAAAGTCATCATAGATGACTAAGGGACGACCCTCTCTTACATTTCGTCAAACAAAAAGAAACCA
>NZ_JBJURI010000021.1:0-136787 GCF_046098255.1 Paenibacillus jiangxiensis | reverse complement strand
ACGCCGCGGCGCCCGCAGGCGCGGCCGGGGCTGCGCCTGCTGCACGGCCCGCGCCGGCGGCCGTGCCTGTCCCGGCCGCACGCCGCCGGGACGCTGCTGCGCAGCCAGCCGCCGCCGGACGGCAGCGGCGGCTCGCGGATGCGGCGGCCCGGCTGGAAGCCGCCGCCGCGCTGGCAGCCCCTTACCCCGCCATGCAGGCGGCGGTGAGAGGGCTGCGGGACCGTGCGCGCAGTCTGGCGCACGGTCGGTTCACGCTCGCGCTGTTCGGCGCCTTCAGCGCGGGCAAGTCCTCCTTCGCCAACGCCCTGCTTGGCGAAGCGGTGCTGCCCGTCTCGCCGCATCCGACGACGGCGGCGATCAACCGCATCATGGCGCCGGAAGGCGAGCGGCACCACCGGACGGCCGCAGTCCACATGAAGTCTCCCGCTGCGCTGCGCGAGGATCTGGAGTATTCGTTCAGACTGCTCGGCATCGACATGCCGGATGGTGAGCAGTGGCTGCGCACGGCGGAGCGGCTTAAGCCCGAGGGAATCCATCCGGCCGGACGGCCGCACTACAGCTTTATCAAGGCTGCAGCGGCCGGCTGGAAGGACGCGGAAGCACAGCTCGGCCAGGTGCTGACCGTTGGCATGGAGGAATACAAGGGCTTTGTGGCCGCCGAGTCGAAGTCCTGCTTTGTAGACCGGATTGACCTGTATTACGATTGTGCCCTCACCCGTCAGGGCATCGTGCTGGTGGATACGCCGGGCGCGGATTCCGTCAATGCCCGTCATACGGGCGTGACTTTCAATTATATGAAACATGCGGATGCACTCGTATTTGTCACCTATTACAATCATGCCTTCACCCAGGGGGACCGCCAGTTTTTGGCCCAACTCGGAAGGGTGAAGGATGCGTTAGTGCTGGATCAGACCTTTTTTATTGTGAATGCGGCGGATCTTGCTTCCTCGGAGGAAGAGCTGCAGGCGGTCGTCCGGCACGTATCTGCGGAGCTGCAGTCGAACGGCATTCGCAAGCCGCGCATCTTCCCTGTGTCCAGTATGCTTGCGCTTGACGGCCGTGAGAAGGACGAAGCGGCGCTTTACAACGCCTCCAGGTTTTCCGAGTTTGAGCAGTCATTCCATGCTTTCGCAGGCGAAGAGCTGGCAGGCCTGTCCATTCGGGCGGCAGGCAGCGAGATTCAAAGGGTGCGTGCCCGTATCGAACAGTGGGCCAAAGAGGCGGCAGCCGGACAAGAGGAGCGTGAGCGCCGCCTGCATCAAGTGGAAGCTGCCCTCACCCGTTCCTTCGACATTACCGGCGCGCTTGCCTCCGAGGCTTCTGCTCCGGGTATGGCGGCGGAGGCTGATGAGCTGCTCTATCATGTCCGGCAGCGCATAACCTATCGCACGGGAGAATTCATGGCGGAAGCCTTCCATCCTTCCGTGCTGCGCGAAGGAGAGGGAGACCTGCGCTCCGTGTTTGCCGCCTGCGGCAGGGAGCTGCTGCGCCTGCTCGAAATTGAGCTGAGCCAGGAGCTGCTTGCCACCACGCTGAGGCTGGAGAAGGCGGGCAAAGCGATGGTGCTGAAGGAAAGCTCCCGCTGCTGTGAGGAGATCAACGCGCTGCTGGACGGTCTGGACAGCAAGCCGGCGGAACCGCAGGAGTGGAAGGTGCCCGAGCTTGTGGAGACCTCCCTGCAGGGGAAGATCGATTGGAAAAGCTACTGGAGCTTCTTCAAAAATCCGAAGCATTTCTTCGAGGGTGCCGGAAGGCGTTCGCTGCAGGATAAGCTTGAGCCGCTGCTCAGGCAGCTCGTAGCGGAGGAGGCGGCGCGAGTGGGCGGCAATCTTGCCGATTATTATGCGGAATGCGTCCGTCAGGAAAGACAGCATCATGCCGGGCAAATTCAGGAGCAGACGGCAGAGACGCTGGAAGGCATGAAGCAGTCCCTGGCCGGCAGTGAAGGTCCAGAACAGTGGACGGCACTGGCAGAGCGGCTGGCGGAGCTGGAGCAGGAAAACATGTAACGGATGGCAAGCTGATCTGTCCGGGATTTTCCGGCCCTGTTTGCAGCAGTCGCGCTCATTATACCGGTTTTCGCAAGGCAGTCTTTATCCTATGAGGAGAGGCTGCCTTTTTGTGCATGGCTTAACGCTGAAAAAAGGAAGGAAACGGGAGTTATTTTCCCTATTCCATTAAAATAATGCGTTTTCAAAACACCATTGGTTAAATGTGGGGCTTCCTGCCCGAATACCGCGGGTTATCCTCTTTGCCGCCCTGTCAAGCGGGTGATAAACTTCTTAAATGTCATTATAAATTTATGAGACCTAATGGAGGGAAAAACTCATGGATGTTCTCAGGCAGCTGCAGGGCTTCTTCAAGGAGAGAAGGCACTATTTGCTCTTTTCAATCCTATGCCTTGCCATAGCCACCGCGCTCGGGCTTGTGTACCCGACATTGCTTCGGCGGTTGATTGACGATGTAATTGTGCCCCACTATTTTGAAGACGTTCCCATGCTTGCCCTGACGGCTCTGGGAGTCGTGATCCTCAAATCCTTCATGCAATTTCTCCACGGATTTTTCGGCGGCAGGCTGGGAAACTATTTGGCCTACCGTCTTCGCAATGCCTGTTACGAGAAGCTTCAGTTCCTGTCTTTCCGCTATTATGATACCGCCAAAACCGGAGACCTCATGTCCCGCCTTACCGGGGACCTGGAAGCGATCCGCAACTTCATCGGCTTCGGGTTCGCCCAACTGCTCAACTTGCTGCTGATGCTCGTTTTCGGCGCAGTGGTCATGCTGACCATTAACTGGCAGCTAACGCTGATCACGCTCGTCAGCATGCCGCTCCTCACCTTTGTCGCTCTCAAATTTGAATCCAAAATCCACCCGACCTTTCAAGATATGCGTCAGGCCTTGAGCTCCTTGACGACGGCCGTACAGGAGAACATTACGGGCGTGCGTACGGTCAAGTCCTTTGCGCGCGAGGCCCATGAAGTGGATAAATTTACGATCCGCAACGAGTATTACAAGAGAAATCAGCTGAACGCGGCTGATCTGTGGAGCCGGTATTTTCCGGTCATGGAGCTGCTGGCCTCAGTCAGCGTTGTACTGCTCATGGGTGTTGGAGGTTACCTGGTCATCCGCCAATCCTTGACACTGGGCGAGCTGGTCGCTTTTTTCAGCCTGATCTGGTATATCATCGGTCCGATGTGGAGCATCGGGTTCCATATCAACAACTATACGCAATCCAAAGCCTCCGGGGAACGGGTGCTTGAGCTGCTCAACCAGCCAGTGGATGTCAAGGATGAAAATGGCGTGATTGAGCTTGATTCCGGCAAGGTCCAGGGTCATGTCACGTTCGAGCATGTTACGTTTGCTTACGGGAACAAGATGCCTGCCGTCGTGGATATCCATATCGATGCTCCTCCCGGCTCCGTGATCGGGCTGCTTGGGGGCACCGGGTCCGGAAAATCGACTATTATTCAGCTGCTAATGCGCGCCTACAATGTGAATGAAGGCAGCATCAAGCTGGACGGCACGGATATCCGCCATATCAAAATCAAGGATTTGCGCTCCCAGATCTCGTCCGTGTTCCAGGAAACCTTTCTGTTCTCTTCCTCGATCCGCAACAATATTTCCTACGGGATAAGCAATGTGAGCATGGAGGAGATCATTCGGGTATCCAAGCTGGCCAAGGCGCATGATTTCATCAGCGAGCTGCCGGAAGGCTACGATACCGTGGTGGGAGAACGGGGGCTGGGATTGTCCGGAGGGCAGAAGCAGCGCATCGCCATCGCCCGCGCCCTGCTGAAGAACCCGAAGATACTCGTGCTGGACGACGCGACCAGCGCTGTCGACATGGAAACCGAGCACGAGATTCAGGCCGGCTTTAAAGAGGTGATGAAAGGAAGAACGACATTTATCATCGCGCACCGCATCTCCTCGCTCCGGCATGCCGACGAAATTCTGGTGCTGGAGGAAGGCAGGGTCGTGCAGCGGGGAACCCATGATGAGCTGACGTCCACGCCGGGAGTGTATCAGGACGTCTATCACATTCAATATGCAGACCATATTGCGCAGACGGCCAGCGCAGCGGAGAAGGTGAATCCATGAATATGAATATGCAGAGAAGTGAAAATTCCGCTTTCAAGAGGCGTAAACGGCAGGAAGAACCACAGGCCAAGCCCATGAATGAACGCTTTGTTTATCAGGATGACGAAGTGATCGACAAGCCCTTCAACTGGGTGGAATTCAAGCGGCTCTTCGCTTATATGAAGCCTTACGCGAGGCAAATGCTCCCCTTGATTGCGCTGATGATGGTGCTGGGCACGATGACGAAGCTTGCCGTACCGTTCTTAACCAGCCAGGCCATTGACAAAGCGATCACGGTCCCCAATCTCAAGCTGCTGCTGACCTTGACGGGAATTGTCCTGGTGCTTTACATCATTCAGTGGGGCGCGAATGTGTACCGGATCAAATATACGAATATTATCGGGCAGCGTGTCATTTATGATCTCAGAGCCGATCTCTTCAAGCATATCCAGAAGCTGTCGTTCAACTTTTTTGACAAGCGGCCTGCGGGCTCCGTGCTTGTCCGTGTGACGAATGATATCAACTCGCTGCAGGACCTGTTTACGAACGGTGCGGTTAATGTGCTCATCGATTGTGTGCAGCTGTCAGGCATCATCGTCATTCTGCTGCTGATCAACTGGAAGCTTGCCCTGGCCGTCATGCTGACCGTGCCTTTGATGTTCATCATCTCCACCAAGCTGCGGGTACGGATACGCCGCGCCTGGCAGGATGTCAGAATGAAGAACTCCCGCATCAACTCCCATTTGAATGAATCCATTCAGGGCATTCGCGTAACCCAGGCGTATACGCAGGAGCATGAGAACATGGCCTTTTTCGACCGGATGAACTTTTCCAGCAAAAGATCCTGGGACAAGGCGTCCGCGATGAACCAGGGGTTCGGCCCCCTGATTGAAATCACCGGAGGTCTGGGGACGCTCGTGCTGTTCTGGTTTGGTTCATACCTGATCCAAACGGAACAGCTGACCATCGGTTATCTGGTGGCCTTTGCCACCTATGTCGGCAACTTCTGGGACCCCATTAACCGGCTCGGGCAAATGTACAACCAGCTGCTTGTGGCGATGGCGTCCTCGGAGCGTATTTTTGAGTTCATGGATGAGAAGCCCGCCATTTCCGACAAGCCGGGTGCGGTGCCACTGCCGCCCATCCGCGGGGATATCGAGCTGGAGAACGTCGTATTTGAATACGAGAAAGGGCGGCAGGCCTTGAAAGGCATCAGCTTATCCGTTCAGGCAGGAGAATCTATCGCGCTCGTCGGTCATACCGGCTCTGGCAAGAGCACCATCATTAACCTGCTGAGCCGTTTCTACGACATCACCTCAGGGCGGTTGACCATTGATGGTTATGACATTCGGGATGTTCAGGTGGAAAGCCTGCGCAGTCAGATCAGCATCGTGCTGCAGGATACGTTTATTTTCTCCGGCACCATCCGCGATAATATAAGATTCGGACGCCTTGACGCCACGGATGAAGAGATTGAGGCCGCCGCCAAGGCCGTGCACGCTCATGAGTTTATTATGCAGCTGCCGGGTGGTTATAGGACGGAGGTTGAGGAGAGGGGAACGGTGCTCTCGATGGGACAAAGACAGCTGCTGTCCTTCGCGCGCGCCCTGCTGGCAAACCCTCGCATCCTCATTCTGGATGAGGCCACGGCAAGCATCGACACCGAGACGGAGCTCAAAATCCAGGACGCTTTGAAGGTGCTGCTGAAAGGCAGGACTTCTTTCATGGTTGCGCACCGGCTGTCAACGATCCGGAATGCCGACAACATCATTGTATTGGACCATGGCGAGATCGTGGAGGCAGGAAACCATGACCAATTAATGAAAAAACAAGGGGTCTATCGGGGACTTGTCGAAGCGCAGTTCAGATTTTTGTAAAAAAAACATCGCAAAATCACGTTTTTTGTAAAGAAAATTGCGGAGCACTATTGCATTATTGTCCGTGAACCCTGAAAATAAAGAAGAACGAGCTATATCTTCTGAGGGGGAAGGAACAAAATGTGGGGTGCTCCTTTTTCCGCTGGAGCGAAAAAAATGCTGCTGCTTGGCAGCGGCGAACTCGGAAAAGAAGTCATTATTGAGGCTCAGCGATACGGTGTGGAATGCATTGCCGTGGACCGTTATGAGCATGCGCCTGCCATGCAGGTAGCCCATCGGTCCTATTGCATAGACATGCAGGATCCTGAAGCCTTAAAATCACTGATTCGCAAGGAGCAGCCTGATCTGATCGTCCCCGAAATTGAGGCGATCGCAACTCATGCGCTGGAAGAGCTGGAGCAGGAGGGCCTTAAGGTAGTGCCTACCGCCCGCGCTGCCCGTCTTACGATGGATCGTGAAGGGATTCGCCGGCTGGCAGCCGAACAGTTGGGACTGCCTACCGCCGCGTACCGCTTTGCTGATAACCTCGAACAGCTGCAGCATGCGGTAGCCGAGCTTGGTACGCCATGTGTGGTGAAGCCGCTGATGAGCTCTTCGGGCAAGGGACAATCCGTCTGCCGAACACCGGAAGAAGCGCCTGCCTGCTGGAACGCGGCTCTGGAAGGGGCACGCGGCCGTATGGCGCGTGTCATCGTCGAGGCCTTTGTTCCATTTGAAAGCGAGATTACGCTTCTTACCGTACGCTCGGTGAGCGGGACAACCTTCTGTCCGCCCATAGGACATGTGCAGAAGGACGGGGATTATGTCGAATCGTGGCAGCCCCATCAGATGACGGCCGGACAGCTGGAACAGGCACAGGATATTGCGCGCCGCATTACGGACGAGCTGGGAGGATACGGCATTTTTGGTGTCGAGCTGTTTCTGACAACGGATGGTGTCGTCTTCAGCGAAGTTTCACCCCGTCCTCATGATACCGGAATGGTTACCATGGCAACACAGGATTTATCCGAATTTGCCTTGCATGTGCGGGCTATTCTCGGGCTGCCTGTACACGACGTACAGCTGCTCGCCCCGGGTGCTTCTGCCACGCTTAAAGCGAATACCGCCGCTCAGGATTATGCGGTGGGCGGAATAGAGGAAGCGCTGAAGCTGCCTCGTACCCAAGTAAGATTGTTTGGCAAGCCGGAGACGAAAGTGGGCCGGCGGATGGCTGTAGCCTTGAGCACAGCCGATGAAGTGGAAACAGCCCGTAAAATTGCAAAAGAAGCTGCTAATAAGCTTAAAGTGGAGGTTAACGTAAACCATGTCAAATAACGTTTTGGCTCCGGAGCTGACGCTTCGGACCGGTGAGCTCAGTGACTGCGAATGCGTTACAGGTTTGATGCGGGAAATCAATTATCCGATGACCTGCGCCGTTATGCGCGAACGTATGGAATCCATTGAAGCTGATCCTAATGCCTGCATTATGATGGCGGAAGTTGACGGAAAGGTAGCCGGCGCAATCGGCGTTCAGATCGTACAGAGCCATGCCTATCCCGAGCCGGCCGCACAGATCACATTGTTAATTGTCTGCAATGAATACCGTCGCGAAGGAATCGGCAGAAGGCTCGTTGCACAGGCGGAAGAGTGGGGCAGAGAGCGCGGAGGCTTGCAAATGGTAGTCACAGGCGCAAATCGTGAACGAAATGCAGTCGCACTCGATTTTTACGAACACATCGGGTTTGAAAAACATGGTTATCGACTGATCAAAAAGCTGAAATAGCAGATATAAATAGGTATGAACCTGACCCGGCACGGAAGTGGCCGGTTCTTTTTTTCTGCTGAAATTTCTACTCTATTTACTTCCTGCACAGGATATAATACAATACCTAAGTGATTTTTGGGAAACGCTTTCACGAAACAGCGGTTCAAGGACATTCACTTTCAGTGCGAGTTCAAAAAGTCAGGTTTTCAGCACCGAAGCGTATGCTTCCGAAGTGCGTTTTTTCAAAACGCTTGAGTTGGATGAAGCCAGGGACTGAGGAGCGGAGCGTACGTGGGGTACGTGAGCACCTGAAATGTTTCCGCAGGAAACATGCTTCGGAAGCATCTGCTTAGGCCCGGCTGAATTCAAGATTCAATGTCGAGTCCGCTTCCTGATTTACTTCGTGATCAAAAGATGACTTTTTGAACAACCTCTTGATGCAAAGTTTGAGGATTTGAGGGATGATGCAATGTATAAACTTATTCTGGTAGATGATGAGCAGGACGTCCGTGAGGGGCTGCTGGAGCAAATTGATTGGCAGGGACACGGCTTTGAAGTCATAGCCACGGCCGAGAACGGCAGAGAGGCTTGCGAGCTTGTGGAGAGGCATCAGCCTGACGTCATCGTCACCGATATTCAGATGCCATTTATGGACGGTCTGCAACTGGCGGAATGGGTGAGGCTTCACGCGCCGACAGCCAAAATCATTATTTTGACAGGTTTCGACGAATTCGAATACGCCCAGCGGGCCATCAAGCTGCATATTGATGAATATGTGCTCAAGCCGTTCTCGGCCGGTGAGCTGGTGGATGTGCTGCTAAAGGTGAAAAGCCGCATCGAAAGCGAAATTGCGGAAAAAGAAAATCTGCTGGTGCTTCAGGATCATTACAAACGGAGCTTGCCGCTGCTGCGCGAGCTTTTTCTGATTTCGCTCGTTTCAAGACGTCTGCCGCAGGCTGAAATAACAGAGAAATCGCGGCTGTACGATCTGGACTTGTCCGGAGAAGGTTATATGGCGGCAGTGATTTCCATTGACCGGCTCCATGGGCAGCACTGGTCCGGGGCTGATGACAGCAATGACAGTATTTCACTGCGCAGCTCTGACAACCGGCAGCTGCAGCTGTTTGCGGTGCTGAATATCGCGGAGGAAATCGTAAGCAGGCGCGGCAGCGGCCTTGTGTTCATGCATCAGGATCAAATCGTGCTGCTGTCTGTCCGCCGTGGCGAAGAGAGCGAGCAATTTACCCGCCATGTCCTGAACGGACTGGATGAAATCCGGGTGAGTGTGGAGAAATATTTAAAGCTTACCGTGACGATCGGAGCCGGGACCGAGTCCAGGGAAGCGGAAAACACCTATATCTCCTATGAAAGCGCCTGTGGAGCATTGAACTACAGATTTGTGCTTGGCAACAACCGCATAATTTTGATTGATGATGTGGAGTCAGGCAGAGCCGAGCTGCTTCGTTTTGACGATCTGAAGGAGCAAGCACTCATCCGTACCTTGAAGGTGGGCACCGCGGCTGAGCTGGCAGAGCTGATGGACAGCCTGTTTACTGATCTGGAGCCTGCCGCAGTATCTGTGCAGGACTACCAGGTATACCTTTTGGAAATTTTGACGGTAATCCTCAAAGTGACACGTGAGGCCGGAATCGGGATCGAGTCCGTGTTCGGCGCGGCTTCCAATCCGGTGGCAGAGGTATACCGGCTGAACAATTTGCCCGAGGTGAAGCAGTGGTTTACATATGCCTGCACTACGCTGATCCGTCTGATCTCCAGCCACCGCGAAACGGGG
Source organism: Paenibacillus jiangxiensis (assembly GCF_046098255.1). Lineage (NCBI taxonomy): Bacteria > Bacillati > Bacillota > Bacilli > Caryophanales > Paenibacillaceae > Paenibacillus > Paenibacillus jiangxiensis. The sequence goes on along the minus strand of NZ_JBJURI010000021.1, from coordinate 127,297 downwards.
TATAGCAAGCTTGTGGAGGAAGCGAAGGCGTTTATGCGAGAACATTTTCACGACAGCGACCTGTCCATCGCGAAAGTATGCAGCCACCTTCACATCAGTGCCGGTTACTTCAGCAGTATTTTCAAAAAAGAGATGAAGACGACCTTTGTCGGCTACTTGATGCAGCTGCGTATGGAGGAGGCCAAGGAACTGCTGCGCGCCACGGATCTGAAGGCGTTTGAAATTGCAGAGAAAACCGGGTTTTCGGACTCCAACTATTTCAGCTATTGCTTCCGGAAAACGTTCAACATGACACCTAAAGAATATCGCAACAGCTCCCGGGGAGGCTGAACCGACAGCATGAAAATAACACCTTTGGCAGGACTGCTTGACCGTCTCCGCACGATGATTGGGACATTGCCGTGGAGAAGCATCCGTTTTTTAATCGGTTTGTCCTTTACATTGCTGACCGTCTTTATCGTTTTGGTTGTCAGCGGTTTGCTGTACAACAAATTTTCGAACACGGCGGAGGAGAACGCCTTTCTTAATATTCAGCAGATTATCGGACAGGTCAGCTACAATCTGGAAATTTATGTGGAGGGTATGATGGGCCTCTATGAGGTGGCCGGCGAAAGGATCGCCGCGGCGGAGGATATCTCGGACAGCAAGCTGCATGAGCAGCTGTCGGCCGTGCTCGGAACGAGACAGGATGTTGTTTCTTTTGCGCTTTTCACCCCCGGGGGAGACATGGTGCTGGACATGCCGGACCGGAAGCTGCAACGGAACACGAATCTGATCTCGCAAAGCTGGTTCGAGAGCGCGCTGCGGGGGGAGCGGGGAGTGGCCTTCTCTCCTCCCCACATCCAGAATCTGTTTCCGGGGCAGTACAAATGGGTTGTCTCCATGAGCGGACAGGTTGCTTACCGCCAGGGAGGAGAAGTCAAGAAAGGCATTTTGCTGGTGGACGTTAATTTCAGGACGATCGACGAGCTTTCGAAAAGGGTCAGTCTGGGCAAGCGGGGCTACGTGTACATTATCGATTCACAGGGCAATATCGTATACCATCCGCAGCAGCAGCTGATTTACGCCGGTTTAAAATATGAGAATATCGAGCCCGTCCTGAGCTACTCCTACGGCAAATATATCGATCATTCCACAGGGGAAGAACGGCTCATTACCGTCAAGACGGTCAATCCGATCGGCTGGAAAATTGTCGGCGTCGCTTTTCCTGAGGAAATATTGACGACCAAACAGGAGCTGAACAGTTTTATTGTCTGGTTTCTGGCGGAGGTCCTCATTGTGGTGCTTATTTTATCCGTGCTCGTTTCGGCAAGCATATCCAAGCCGATACAGCGGCTGGAAAAAGCGGTGCGCAAAGTGGAAAAGGGAGATTTGTATACGCCTATTCAGGTGCGGGGAGCGGACGAAATCGAGCAACTGTCCGGCAGCTTCAACAGGATGCTGACCCGCATCCGCGAGCTGATGGAGCAAAGCATCCGTGAGCAGGAGGCGAAGCGCAAGAGCGAGCTTGACGTGCTGCAGGCACAGATCAATCCGCATTTTCTATACAACACCCTGAACACGGTGATCCGTCTGGCGGAGAGAGGGCAAAATGACGAAGTGGTCAAAGCGATCACCTCATTATCCAAGTTCTTTCGCATCAGTCTCAGCAAGGGCAAGCAGGTTATTTCGCTCGGGGATGAGCTGGAGCATGTGCGCCATTATCTGATCATTCAGAAGGTACGCTACAAGGAACGTTTTGATTATGTCATTGAAGCGGATGAAGGACTGCGGCACTTCCAGTGTCTGAAGCTCATTCTGCAGCCTATCGTTGAGAACGCTATCGTGCACGGTATAGAAGAGATGGCGGACAAGGGCTTGATCCGGATCAGCACACGGGCTGACGGCGGGGATATCCTGATCACCGTCTCCGACAACGGACTGGGTATGAGAGAGGAGACGCTGGAACGAATTCTGACCGGGGAACACAGATCCGAAAAAGGCTCCGGTGTAGGGGTTGCCAATGTGCATAAGCGGATCAAGCTCTATTACGGAGACGGGTATGGACTTCATTTTGAAAGCGAGCTGGAAGAAGGGACGACGGTCACGATCAGGATACCAGCCCTGCCGCTTGAGGATGGCGCATCGGGGAGGGGGGGAGCATGAGACGTATTAAATGGAATGCGCTGATTAGCCTTTGCCTGTTCACCGGGCTGCTGTCCGGCTGCGGGGAGCAGAACGCGGAGCCGACAGTTGGCAATGTGCCGCTGCAGATCGATATGATCGTTAAAAAGAAGGACAGCGAATATTGGAATACCGTCAAATTGGGGGCGGAGGTTGCCGCCAAGGAGTTTAATGTAACGCTGAATTTTCTCGGCCCTGACAGTGAGACGGATATAGAGGGGCAAATCAAATTAATGGAAGCCTCCATCAAGGCGGACCGCGACGCTATTATTCTCGCGGCAAGCGATTATATGGCTCTGGCCCAGGCAACGGATCAGGCTATCGGCATACCGGTTATCGGCATGGATTCCGAGGTAGCGTCTGCCCGTCCTGTCGCCTTTGTCGGAGCAAACAATTATGCATCCGGACAGCTGGCGGCCGAGCGGCTGACCACACTTACCGGACCGGAAGCGGATATCGGGATCGTCAATTTTGTAAAAGGAGCGCGTAATGCGGACCAAAGGATCGAGGGGCTGATGGATTATTTAGCGCGTTATCCCGGAATCTCAATTGTGGAGACGGCATATTGCGGCTCTGACCAGGAGCAGGCTTATCGGCAGGCTGCCGCAATGCTGAAGAGTCACCCGGAGATGGATGCCATCGTGGGCCTCAGCGGCGAGGCGGGACTGGGCGTCGGTCGGGCGGTCCGCGAGGCTGGCCTCGTATCGAAGGTCAAGATTGTAACGTTCGACAGCCCGCCTGCGGTGATGGAAATGCTGCAGGAGGGCACCGTGCAGGCTACGGTCATTCAAAATCCGTTCAGCAATGGCTATCTCGCAGTAAAGCAGGCGGTGGAATATATCCAGGGACTGGACGTGCCGGACCGGACGGACACGGGCACGAAGCTGATCGATTTAAACAATATGATGTGGCCGGAAAATCAGAAGCAGCTGTTCCCGTTTGTCAGATAACATTTTATGGAGTAACCTTAGTACAAATCATGCGCAAGGAGTCTGGTTTGGTTATGAAAAGAGTGACCATTATTTTAGACAAAAATCTTGAAATGGGAGCCGCTGCAAATGCAGCCGCGTTACTGATGGGACAAGCTGCACTGATGGACCCGACGATTTATGCCGAAGCTCCGGTCTTTGATAAGAGTGGCATAAGACACGCAGGTATTAAATACAGTACAGTCATTTTAAAAGCAGGCGAGAATCAGCTTCTTAATTTGCTCCAAACTCTGCCTGCCGATAATTCCGGGCTGAGTCATGCTGTATTTTCAAAAAACGGGCAGCTACTGAATAATGCTTTCGAACAGTATGCGGAGGAGATTTCGGCAAAGCAAACGGAAGAAACGAAAGTTGTAGGAGTTATTTTATGGGGCGAAGAAGAACTTGTTCGATCCACTACTAAGAAGTACAGCGTTTTGAAATAAGAACATGAAGTCAGTGTGATCCTCGATAGGAGGGCCTATCCCTGCTTTTTATACGTAAAAAGTCAAGAACAGGAGACAGTTTGCTCCTGTTCTTTTTTTGTGGTTTGAGTAAGGGATTTCCACTAAAAAAACATAAGGAAATTCGGGGGCAACAGCGATCGGAGGAATCATTCGTTCGCGGAGCGCCTCTCAACCTGCAAACGTAGCACACAGCTCAATACAGTATTCAAGCCGCCCACTTAGAGGAAGGACTATTTGCCCATGAAAATCCTCATACATTGATGAGGATTTTGATATTTTTGATGAGGATTTTGCATTACACTGCATCCCTTTTTCAAGGATAATGAAAGCGTGAACAAAAGAGAAAGCGGCTGATAGAGCCGCCCCAGGAGGTCTAATATTAGATGAAAAAAGTTACTTTTGTACTCCTTGCAGGTGCCTTGGTCAGCGGAGCGCTGGCAGGCTGTTCTTCCGGAAGCAAATCCGGCTCAGGCAGCGGAGGAGGCGGTGATCTTCCGCAAGTGGGGGCAGCGATCTACAAATTTGATGATACATTCATGTCCGGTGTCCGCAGCGCCATCGAGAAAAATGCGTCAGGCAAAGTGGCCGTGGATATCGTGGACAGCCAAAACTCCCAGCCGACGCAAAACGATAAGGTCGATCTGTTCATCACGAAGAAGAAAAACGCTTTGATCGTGAATCCGGTGGACCGTACGGCAGCCGGTGTCATTATCGACAAAGCAAAAACCGCAGACATCCCTGTAGTATTCCTGAACCGTGAGCCGCTGCCGGAGGATATGAAGAAGTGGGATAAAGTTTATTATGTCGGCGCCAAAGCCGAAGAATCCGGAACGATGGAAGGCCAGCTGATTGCGGATTATTTCAAAAACAATCCTGAAGCGGACAAAAACGGGGACGGCGTTCTCCAGTATGTCATGCTGAAAGGCGAGCCTGGCCACCAGGATGCCGAGCTGCGCACTCAGTACTCTGTGAAAGCGATTGAGGATGCAGGCATCAAGGTTGAGAAACTAGCAGAAGACACAGCCATGTGGGACCGCGTAAAAGGTCAAGAAAAAATGGCAGCTTTCCTTGGCGCTCACGGCGACAAAATCGAAGCGGTGCTGGCCAACAATGACGATATGGCTCTGGGCGCGGTAGAAGCACTTAAAGCTGCAGGCTACTTCAAAGGTGACAAATACATGCCTGTTGTCGGCGTTGACGCAACAGAGCCTGCCCTGCAAGCCTTGAAGGACGGAACACTGCTCGGAACCGTACTGAATGATGCCAGCAGCCAGGGCAAAGCGGCAGTGAATCTAAGCGAAGTGCTTGCCAAAGGTGAAACGCCTAGCAAAGACAGTGTCGGCTTCGACATTACAGACAATCAGTATGTATGGATTTCCTATAAGAAAATCACCAAGGACAACATTGCCGACGCATCCGTTGAGTAACAACCGCATGGATGGAGCTCAGGGCGGGTGGTCTTCCACCCGCTCCGCTTGTATCCGGATAGGAATGAGGAGTGCTGTGCCTCTCCATTAAAGACAAATACGCAGGGGGCGTAACAGATGGCTCAACATGAGTATGTTTTGGAAATGAACGACATTATGAAGGAATTTCCCGGCGTCAAGGCGCTGGACGGTCTGACCCTGAAGGTAAGACCGGGCACGGTTCATGCCCTGATGGGTGAGAATGGAGCCGGCAAATCGACACTGATGAAATGCCTTTTCGGCATTTACAGGCCTGACGGTGGAGAAATTTTGCTGAATGGCGTGAAAACGGAAATCAACAATTCGAGTGATGCGCTGAAACATGGAATTTCCATGATTCATCAGGAGCTTCATCCGGTGCCGCACCGGGATGTGATGGAGAACATCTGGCTGGGACGTTTTCCGACAAAGGGCATTGGCCCCTTGCAGTTTGTTGACCACAAAAAAATGAAAGCTGATACGGAAGCGCTGTTTCGTCAGCTTGATATCGATCTAGAGCCTGACACCCTTGTCGGCAAGCTGTCCGTATCCAAAATCCAATCGATCGAAATCGCCAAGGCGGTATCCTTCCATTCCAAAATTATCGTGATGGATGAACCGACCTCTTCCCTGACGGGCGTTGAAGTGGAGCACCTGTTCCGCATCATTCGCGACCTGCAAAAACAGGGTGTGGCAATCATATATATTTCGCACAAAATGGAAGAAATTTTGCAAATTTCCGACGATGTCACCATTATGCGTGACGGCAAAAAAATAGGCACATGGCCTGCATCCGAATTGACCACTGATTTGATCATTTCGCGCATGGTCGGCCGTGATCTGACCTCTCGTTTCCCGGAACGTGAGAATGTGCCGGGTGAAGTGGTGCTGCGTGTGAAAAATTTGACATCGCCGCTGCCGAAGTCGTTCAAGGATGTCAGCTTTGAGCTGCGCAAGGGTGAGGTGCTGGGGATTGGGGGACTGGTCGGTGCTCAACGCACGGAAGTCATTGAGGCACTGTTCGGCTTGCGGGCCATCGAATCCGGAACGATCGAATTAAACGGCAAGGCTGTCAAAATCAAATCACCGGAGGATGCCAAAAAGCTGGGCATGGCGCTCCTGACTGAGGAACGGCGCGTAACGGGCATCTTCCCCGTACTGCCGGTGCATGAGAACGCAGCGATTGCCAACCTGGGGCGCTACCAGACGCCGTACCTGCTGCTGGACGAGAAGCGGAAGCGGAGCGAATCGGACAAAATGGTCGAGAAGCTGCGCACCAAGACACCGAATACGAAGGCGCTCATCATGAACCTGTCCGGCGGCAACCAGCAAAAGGTGCTGCTTGCACGCTGGCTGCTGACGGAGCCTGACATTCTGTTATTGGATGAGCCGACACGCGGGATCGACGTCGGGGCCAAATTTGAAATTTACAGCATTATTTCCGATTTGGCGAAGCAAGGGAAGAGCATTATCATGATCTCCTCTGAAATGCCGGAGCTGTTGGGCATGTCCGATCGGATTATAGTGATGTCGGAAGGGCGCCTCACAGGGGTTCTGGAAGGCGAACTGGCCACAGAAGAAGAGATTATGAAGCTGGCTGCCCAGCACTAGGGAGAATCAGAGGGGGAAACTGTCATTATGAATACTGTAAAAATGAAGGGATTTTTGTCCCAAAACGCTATTTATATCGTGCTTCTTGTGCTTATTATCGGCATTGCCGTTTATGATCCGAACTTTCTGGCCGTAAATACGCTGCGTGACGTGCTCATTCAGTCATCAACCCGTATCATCATCGCACTTGGTATGGCCTTCGTTCTGATTACAGCCGGAACGGACCTGTCAGCCGGACGGATTGTTGGTTTATCCGCCGTCATCTCGGCTTCCATGCTGCAGGTATCCGATTATCCGCGCCGCTTCTTCCCGGATATGCCGGAACTGAACGTTATCATTCCGATTGCGCTGGCTGTTATTATCGGCCTCGTGTGCGGCATGATCAACGGCTGGGTTGTCGCCAAGCTGAACGTACCGCCGTTTATCGCTACACTCGGTACGATGGTTGCTGTATACGGCTTGAACTCCCTGTATTTCGATATGGAACCGAACGTATCCCAGCCTATCGGCGGTCTGCGTCCTGATTTTACGACCATCGGCTCCGGATTCATCGGCACCGGGCAGTATTCGATCCCTTACATCGTCATTATTGCCATTGTCGTGTCCGTCATCGTGTGGGTCGTGTTTAACAAAACGAAGCTTGGCAAAAACATGTACGCTATCGGAGGAAATATTCAGGCTGCAAAAGTATCCGGTATCAATGTTTCCAAAAACCTCATCTGGATTTATGCGATTGCCGGCGCACTGTACGGTCTGGCAGGGGTGTTGGAAGCTGCACGTACAGGCGGCGCAACGAACAACTACGGCAATATGTATGAGCTTGACGCTATCGCGGCTTGCGTCGTGGGCGGGGTATCCACTTCCGGAGGGATCGGAACCGTGCCGGGTGTGCTCGTAGGGGTATTCATTTTCACCATTATCAACTATGGTTTGACATTTATCGGGGTCAGTCCTTACTGGCAGCTGATTATCAAGGGTCTCATCATCGTGGCTGCCATCGCCATCGATATGAGAAAATATGCAACCAAAAAGTAAGGCCCAACTAAAAAAGCAACAAGGCCGCGGTCCTGCCGTGGCTTTTTTTCTGTAATTTAACAGGGCGATTTCCAGAAATTTGGGATAGGAACCTCGTGTCGAATCATGTTATACTGGCATTATGTTGATGACAAGTTTGTAACCTTTTTGTAAATTTATAAATCGGGAGATGAGAGCATTGAAACATACTTGGAAAAAGATTTTGACAACAGGTACCCTGACAGCAGCGTTGTCCGCAGCATTGGTATTGCCAGCATCAGCGGCACCTGCGCCAACGACTTCAACGGACTTATCTTCCTATATTCAGCAATGGCTTAACAATAACGGTTATGACGGATCTACAGTAAACTGGCCACAAAGCGGACAAACCGCATCCAAGCCAGCCGCTCCGACACAACCGGTGTCCAAACCAGGGACTACAACTAATAACAATGGCACTACAACCAATAATAACACAGGTAATACAACTTCCAAGACAGCAACAGACAAGTCGCAGTTTACGGCACAGGTCATCACTCTTGTAAACAAGGAACGCAGCAAAGCCGGTTTGAAGCCGTTGACCAACCATACGAACCTGTCCAACATGGCGCTGGAAAAAGCGAAGGATATGAGCAAGAACAACTACTTTGATCATAACTCGCCAACCTACGGTTCGCCATTTGATATGATGAAGAAATTCGGCATTTCCTATTCTTATGCCGGCGAGAATATTGCCATGGGGCAGCAAACACCTCAGGAAGTTATGAAAGACTGGATGAACAGCCAGGGCCATCGCGAAAATATTCTGAACCCGAACTTCACAATGATCGGTGTAGGCTACTATAATGGTTACTGGATACAGGAATTTATCGGCAAATAAATGAAATAGGAAAAAGCAGATCGGGAATACTGAAATTCCTGATCTGCTTTTTTGTGTTTTCTACAACAATAGTTCGCTTTCCGGAGCCGCGGCAAAGGGGAAATTTGCAAATCGCAAAAAGAAGCTTTATCTTTAGGTAGATTAGGGCATTCGGGAGGTATGCAAGTTGAACTCAACGAGCTGGATCTGGAGAATCACAAGCACTCTGTCCATTGCAGCCACTTTGCTGCTTATATACGGTTTTGTAGCTGCTGTTGCCGGGAATCTTTCGTCAGCGCCAGTGTCTCCGCCAGCTGAGGCGCCGGAAAGCGGACATGCCCCATCTCCTGCGGCCGGGACTGAGATCAGAGCCGTCGCGATCGGGGATTCACTTGCCAGAGGAACGGGGGACGACTCGGGAAGCGGATTCGCTCGAAGAGCAGTCGATCTGTTGGATAAAAGCGGGATGGATGCCAAGCTGATTAATAATCTTGGGATTAACGGGCTCACGACAGACGCTCTTATGGCAAGACTTGATGAGCCCGGCGTGCAATATGTTCTCAAGGAAGCCAATGTGATCATGCTATCCATCGGAGGCAATGATCTGTTTGCGGGCGGACAGGCTCTCCAGAGCGGCTCGGAGCCCCCGTCAGCGGAGAAGCTGAGGGCAACCCTGCCGGCTGCTTCGGCGCGCCTGCAGAAGATACTGGACAGCCTGCACGCCATCAATCCGGATGCGCGGATATTGTATCTTGGCCTGTACAATCCTTTCAGCGATTTGCCGGACCTGAAGGTTCCCGGCAATACCGTAGTTAGCGAATGGAATGAGGCGGCGCTCAAGATTACGAACAAAAACGATCATATGAGTGTCATTCCGACGTTCGACCTGTTCGAGCAAAACCTGGCTGCTTACCTTTCTTCAGACCATTTTCACCCGAACGGCGCGGGTTATCAGGCTATCGCGGAGCGGATCATTCAGGGCTTCGGCACAGCATCACCGGACGGGGAGGCTAACGAATGATGGACACTCATGACAGGGAAACGGTATTATCCGTACAGCATGTAAAGAAAAAAATAGGGCGGCGCTGGATTATTCAGGATGTAACGTTTGATGTATACGCAGGGGAAATTTTCGGTTTCCTCGGACCGAATGGGGCCGGCAAAACGACCACCATCCGCATGCTGGTGGATCTGATCAAGCCGACGGAGGGAACGATCAGCGTCTGCGGATACAATGTGAACCGGGATCCGGAGGGCGCGCTTACTTTTGTCGGTTCCATTGTTGAAAATCCGGAAATGTACAGCTACCTCACAGGGTGGGAGAATCTGGAGCATTTTGGGCGCATGCAGCCGGGTATCGACGCTTCACGAATCCAGGAGGTCGTCCATCTCGTTCAGTTGGACCGCAGAATTCACGACAAGGTCAGTACATACTCTCTGGGCATGCGGCAGCGGCTCGGCATTGCTCAAGCACTGCTGGGCAGGCCGAAGCTGTTAATTCTTGATGAACCGACGAACGGGCTGGACCCCAAGGGCATCAAGGAAATGCGGGCTTTCATCAGGGCGCTTGCCGAGCAGGGCATGGCTGTATTCGTATCCAGCCACCTGCTGAGCGAAATTCAGCTGCTGTGCGACAGGGTAGCCATTATCAGCCGCGGCACCGTGCTTGCGGTAGGCGAAGTAAAGGAACTGGTTGCGGATCATTCGCGGCTTGCGGTCTGGCAGCTGCGCCCGCGTGAGCAGGGTCTGGCTATTCTCCAGGGCTCGCCGTTTGTCAAGGTGCTTGAGCGGCCCGATGAGCAGGTGGATGACAGCATCATTGCCTCCGCGGGTGAAGGGGCGATATTCACCGAAATGGAGGAAAGGCATATATCTGAACTGGTTGCCCTTCTCGCAGGGTCAGGCATCGAGGTGCATCGTGTAAGCCCCATCAATCCGACTCTGGAGCAGCTATTCCTGAAGATGACAGAGGGTGAAGTGCTTGAATAATATACTGCCTCTCGTGAAGAACGAGACGATCAAAATTATGAAAAGAAAAAGATTTTACATCATTCTGCTCATTTTGCTCGTCCTCGTGCCGATATTTACTTATGCCCAGCTTAAGGCCGCGGAGAGAAACCGCGAGAAATTTGGCGGAGACTGGCGGCTTGAGCTGCAGCAGGCGATCACGGACAACCAGAACTCGCTTGGCAGCGACCGGGTTCCTGAGGAATGGAAAAGGTACCGGAGTGTTTTTATTCAGCAAATGCAGTATTATTTAGAGCATGACATCAATCCCAATGAGCCGGGAGCAGTCACCTTCACCCGTGAATTTATGGACAATTCCGTCAATCTGTTCATCCCGCTGCTCATTATGGCGATCGCGTCGGATCTTGTATCCGGAGAGCGGACGACAGGCACCATCAAGATGCTGCTCACCAGGCCTGTCCGCAGGTGGAAGGTGCTGTTAAGCAAGCTGCTGTCGCTCTTTATGTTTGTTTCGCTCATTGTGGTGTCCACTTTTGCCATGAGCTATCTCATATCCGGGCTTTTCTTCGGCTACAGCGGCTTTGGGGTGCCAGTATTCACGGGCTTCCGGATTGTCGGCTCAAACGTGGATATGTCAGCCGTACAGGCGATCCCGCAGTGGCAATACATGCTGCTGCAGTGCGGGCTGATCTGGTTTGTGAGCATGATTGTCGCCATGCTGGCGTTTATGGTTTCCGTCCTGCTTCGCAGCACGGCGGCGAGCATCGTGGTTATGATGTCGGCATTGATCGCAGGCACCATTCTGACCAACATGGCTTCTTCCTGGGAGAGCGCCAAATATCTGTTCATGGTGAATCTCGGATTGACGAATTATCTGGCCGGAAATCCTGCGCCGATCGAAGGTATGACAATGCCGTTTTCCCTGGCTGTGCTGTCAGTTTGGGGGTTATTATCGCTGATCGTTTCATTCGCCGTCTTTACGAAACGGGATATATTGAATTAAAATGGACAAAGTATAAAGAAAACATCTGTTTGCATTTTTGGTTAAAACAAGGTCATGATTAGACAAAGGGGGAGCATGAATGGTCGACCAAATCGACTTGTTCGCCAAGGGGGCTGATGGCAACGACCGTCAGGCTTCGGATTACGGGGCGGACGACATTCAAGTTCTCGAAGGGCTTGTGGCGGTACGGAAACGGCCGGGCATGTACATCGGGAGCACCAGTTCTTCGGGGCTGCATCATTTGGTATGGGAAATTGTAGACAACGCGGTTGACGAGCATCTGGCCAAATTTTGCTCCCGAATCGACATTACAATGCATAAGGACGGTTCAGTTACCGTATTGGACAACGGACGGGGCATTCCGACGGGAATGCACAAAATGGGGATACCAACCCCCCAGGTTGTTTTTACGATTTTGCATGCCGGCGGTAAATTCGGCGGTTCCGGGTATAAGAAATCGGGCGGCTTGCACGGTGTAGGGGCGTCCGTAACCAACGCGCTTTCCGAGTGGCTGGAGGTAGAGATTTACCGGGAGGGCAAAATTCACCGCCAGCGTTTTGAATATTGGCAGGATGAGCAAGGGGTTGAGCATGTCGGCGAACCCGTATCCGGGCTTGAGGTGCTCGGCAATACGAACAAGACCGGCAGCAAAATCACGTTCAAACCCGATATTCGCGTTTTCCAGAACGGCATTAATCTGAATTACGACACGCTCGCCGAGCGACTGCAGGAAATTGCTTTCCTCAACTCAGGTCTCCGCGTTGCCCTGAAGGATGAGCGCAATGGAAGAAGCGATGAATTTTATTATGAGGGCGGAGCCAGCCAGTTTGTCGCGTTCCTGAACGAGGGTAAGGACGTCCTGCACGATGTGATTCATTTCACCGGTGAAAAGGAAGAGATCGAGGTTGAAGTGGCTATTCAGTATAATGCAGGTTATACGGAGACGCTTGCTTCCTTCGTGAACTCCATTCCGACCCGCGGCGGCGGCACGCATGAGACCGGATTCAAGACAGCCTATACGCGAGTGATGAACGATTACGCCCGCCGTACGGGCATGCTCAAGGAAAAGGAAAAAAATCTAGAGGGCAACGACCTGCGCGAAGGCATGATGGCCGTCATCAGCGTAAAAATGTCTGAGGTGGAATTTGTCGGACAGACCAAGGATCAGCTGGGGAGCGCATCGGCGCGCAGTGCCGTGGATGCAATTGTGGCCGAGAACATGCAGCGTTTTCTGGAGGAGAACCCGCAGGTGGCGCAAACCTTGATCAAGAAATCGATTCAGGCCTCCAAGGCGCGTGAAGCGGCAAGAAAAGCACGGGATGAAATGCGCTCGGGCAAGAAGCGCAGCGAGAGCTCCAACCTGAACGGCAAGCTGACTCCTGCGCAGTCCAAGGACTTTACGCGCAACGAGCTGTTTATCGTCGAAGGAGACTCGGCGGGAGGCTCTGCCAAGCAGGGACGGGATTCCAAGATTCAGGCCATTCTGCCGCTGAAGGGCAAACCGATGAATCCCGAGAAAGCGAAGCTGGCCGACATTCTCAAGAATGAGGAGTATCGTGCCATCACTTCCGCCATCGGAGCGGGGATTGGAACGGAATTCACCGTCGATGACAGCAATTATTCGAAAATTATCATCATGACGGACGCGGATACGGATGGCGCCCATATTCAAGTGCTTCTGCTTACGTTCTTCTACCGCTATATGAAGCCGTTGATCGATGCCGGAAAGGTCTATATCGCACAGCCGCCGCTGTACAAAATCACCCGTAAATCAGGAAAGCTGGAAACGGTCAGATATGCCTGGAGCGAAGAGCAGCTGCAGAATTACCTGAAGGAATTCGGGAGGAATTTCGAGCTGCAGCGGTACAAAGGACTTGGCGAAATGAATCCGGAGCAGCTCTGGGAAACGACGATGAATCCGGAGACGCGCATCCTTTTGCAGGTGCAGATCGAGGATGCGGCCAAGGCTGAGCGCCGAGTGTCAACGTTGATGGGCGACAAGGTCGATCCGCGCAAAAGATGGATTGTCGAAAATGTGGATTTTACCGAATATGAAGAGTAAACCCATGTTTGCAAAAAAAGGCGGGCGGTTTTTCAGCCTGCCCCGCCGCCTTTCACGCTACAGGCGGCGTTTTTTACTTAGATGATTAACGGTTATTTTTAAAAAGAGGTGCTTAGATGAGCTTATCAGAACAGTTTTTGCCAGCTTTTCTGGAAGAGGTTGTCGGCGACCGCTTTGGCCGATATTCCAAATATATTATTCAGGACCGCGCCATTCCTGATGTGCGCGATGGTCTGAAGCCCGTGCAGCGCCGCATTTTGTATGCCATGTACGATTCGGGCAACACGCCGGATAAACCGTACCGGAAATCGGCGAAGACCGTCGGCGACGTGATGGGTAATTATCATCCGCACGGCGACTCGTCCATTTACGAAGGAATGGTCCGCATGGCCCAGCCTTGGAAAATGGGCCATGTCCTGATCGACGGTCATGGCAACTGGGGTTCTGTGGATGATGATCCGGCTGCGGCGATGCGTTATACGGAAGCAAGGCTTTCACCGATCGCGATGGAAATACTGCGGGATATCGAGAAGCGCACGGTTCTGTTCAAGGACAATTTCGATAATACGGCCAAGGAGCCGGTCGTCTTGCCTTCAAGATATCCGAATCTGCTGGTCAACGGCGTCAGCGGCATTTCATCCGGTTTTGCCACTGAAATCCCGACCCATAATCTGCGTGAGGTGATCGATGCCTGCATCGCCGTTATGGAGAAGCCTTCCATTGAGCTGGAGGAGATCATGACCTTTATCAAAGGTCCCGACTTCCCGACAGGCGGCCTGATTATGGGCGGGGACGGCATTCTGGACGCGTACAGAACAGGCAAAGGGCGTATCTATATCCGCTCCAAGACGGAGATTGAATCACTGCGGGGCGGCAAGCAGCAGATTGTCATTACGGAAATTCCGTATCAGGTGGTTAAATCCCGGCTGGTGACAGCTATGGAAAATATCCGCCTGGAGAAAAAGGTGGAGGGCATCGCCGAGGTTCGTGACGAAAGCGGCCGCGAAGGGCTGCGCATTGTCGTTGAATTGAAGAAAGACGCCGATGCGGAAGGCATTCTGGCTTATCTTTTGAAGAAAACGGATCTACAGGTGGCCTACAACTTCAATATGGTGGCCATCGTGAACAAGGCGCCGCATCAGCTGGGGCTGAAACCGATTCTAGAGGCTTACATTGCGCATCAGCGCGAAGTCGTTACCCACCGCACCCAATTTGAGCTGGAGAAGGCGGAGGACCGTGCTCATGTGCTCGAGGGCCTCGTTAAAGCGCTTAATATTCTCGATGAGGTGATCGCGGCGATCAAGGCATCCAAGAACCGTCAGGATGCACAGAACAATTTGCAGTGGATGTTCGGCTTCAGCGAGCGCCAGGCGGATTCTATCCTGACCCTGCAGCTGTACCGTTTGACCAATCTGGAGATTACTTCTCTGGAAAAAGAGCTGGCTGACATCCAAAAGAAAATTGCCCAGCTGCGCGCCATTCTGGACAGCGACCGCAAGCTGATCAATGTCATTCGCAAGGAGCTGCTTGAAGTCCGCGAGCGTTTCGGCATCGACCGCCGCTCCGCGATTCAGGAGGAAGTTGAAGAAATCAAGGTGAACCTTGAGGTTATGGTCAGCTCCGAGGATGTGCTCGTGACGCTGTCCAAACAGGGTTATGTGAAACGGACCAGCCTGTTATCCTTTACCCGCTCCGGAGGAGAACGCTACAGCTCCGGTGTCAGGGAAGGCGATTATGTGACAGAGCTGCTGGATGTGAACACCCTGGATTCGCTGCTCATCTTTACGCAGAGGGGACAGTACTACCTGCTGCCAGTGCATCAGATCCCTGAATACAAGTGGAAAGAGCCAGGCACGGCGATTGTCAATGTCATTCCTTTATCCAAGGAAGACCGGATTGTCAGCATTATTCCGGTGAAGAACATAGAAGAAGAGGGTAAAAGTCTTGTTTTTGTCACCCGCAAAGGACAGGTCAAACGCACGGAACTGAAGGAATACGCGACCAAGCGTTCCAGCGCGGTGGCCGCGGCCAGGGTGGCTGCGGATGACGAAGTGCTGTCGGTCACGCTGAGCGACAATTCGCGTGGTCTGCTGCTGGTCACCCGTGCCGGAATGAGCATTCGCTTCCGTGAGAACGAGGTGAATGCGATGGGGCGTGTGTCTGCGGGTGTCCGTGGCATCCAACTGGCGGACGATGATGAAGTCATCGCCGCGCTGTGGGTTCAGGAAGATGAAGGAGAGATTCTGGTCGTGTCTGATCTCGGATTCGGAAAGAGATCGCTGCTGCTCGATTATCCGGCTCAGGGCCGGGGCGGCAAAGGCATCGCGACTTTTGAATTCAAGGAAGGGAAGCGGGTGCGTCCGAACGGCTCCAGGCTGGTGGCCGCTTTCTACGTTACGGACGCAGTGCAAGTGAGCGTCGTTACCGCCGAAGGGCAAGTCCTGTCCTTCCTCTCCGAGAAAGCGCCGTTAATGGATCGCAAGGATACAGGAAAAGTGCTCGTTACGATGGAGAAGAAGGATCTTGTCGCGGACGTGCTGCTCCGTCCAGAGCCGCAGAGCTCGTCGGAAGTCGAGTAGGGCGTACCCGGATTGTCCTTCCGATCGCTGGTTGGGCGTACCCGGATTGTCCTTCCGATCGCTGTTGTCCCCGGATTTCCTGATTGAATAGGCAGCGGAAGAAATCCGGGGACAAAGGCGAGCGCTCCGCTTCTTCAGGACAATTCCGGGCACTTGGCAGGGTAGTATGCCTTGAACACTTTGCCTGTTCAAGGGATATTTTTTTGTTTGCTGATTCGAAGATGAAAAGAATAAAAAGCTTTTTAATGATCACAAAGGTCGAGAACGAGGGTTTCACCTGTTC
Source organism: Paenibacillus jiangxiensis (assembly GCF_046098255.1). NCBI lineage: Bacteria > Bacillati > Bacillota > Bacilli > Caryophanales > Paenibacillaceae > Paenibacillus > Paenibacillus jiangxiensis. Next base: position 110,875 of record NZ_JBJURI010000021.1, on the reverse strand, counting down.
TCGACCTTTCTTATTATTTTAGGAATCGCGTAAGCTTGGCGATTCCTTTTAATTAGGCACGCGCACGAAGCAGCGGAAAGGACGAAGCAATTCCGGAAAAGCGGTAGCGTTCGCCTTTGCCTCCGAATTTCTACCGCTCAAAAAATCATTGAGAAATTTGGGGGCAACAGCGATTGTAGGAATGCTTCGTTCTTGGAGCGCCTCAGAACGTATAAAGGATCGCCGAGTCTTATGAGGCTTCCGATTTGGCTTTTCCGCTTATTGTCGGGCTCTGTCTGTCAGGAAGGCAAGGTTTTTAAAGACGGCTGTCGAAATGCAGCATACCCCTTGGGTGTATGTATGACTAATTTCCTGTTTTGGTTGTCTTAAGCAGAACAGGGCAGGAAAAGAAGGCGCCACGGCGAAATTTAACAGCATGAATAAGTTGCTTTACGACGTGCATACAGATGACTTCTGAGAGGAGATGAAAGAGTGCAAACGTCTGAATTTGCCAAGCTGTGGTTTAAGTTGACCAAAGATTATAAAGCATATATGGAACAGCACTTGGCGCCTTCGTTGACCGAGTCCCAGCTAACGGTGCTGGAAGTGCTTAAGGAGAACGGCCGTATGAAGCCCTCCCAGCTGATCCCGGTCCTTGCCACGACACCCGCCGCAGTTACCATGCTGCTGGACAGAATGGAGAAGAACGAGCTTGTCACCCGGGTGAGGGATCAGGAGGACCGCAGAATCGTATGGATCCTGATCACGGACCGCGGCAAGGAGGAAGCAGACCGGGGCATTCAAATTCGTAATGATTTTTTGTCTGCAGCGCTTGGCCGAATCTCCATTCATAACCAGAGCCTGCTCGTTTATCTATTGGGTAAAATTACAGCGGCCGGACAAGTATAAGAAAAACGTCTATCGATGTACATTCAAAGAAGCCAGACCGCGCTTAGCGGTAGTTTTTCTTGCGATTATAGAATTGTTCAGCTCCGCTGAAAACTTGTAAATTCTATAATCTAAAGAAAAACGTCCATCGACGTACATTCACAGAAGACAGACCGCGTTTAGCGGTAGTTTTTCTTGCGATTCCAGGAAGCTTATACCAGGAAGTTTATACTTTCTGGAATCTTAATAATGGATGCAATCAGACAGTTTATTTTCGATTTTCAGAAAACTGTCTTTTATTTTTGCTAATTTACAGAAAAAAAGAGCGTGTTATGTTGACTATTACATAAATGAAAGGTTAAAATATATGGATGGAGTCATAACAATTCGCATACGAATGATTATGATGCTAATTAGAAATGAAGGAGGCTTAAACATTGGACGATAAGCATGAGATATACCGCATCGTTCAATCATTTAGGCAGGTTAACAAGACGCTGTTCCAGGTGTTTTGGCACAGTGATCTGCAATTGGAGTTAACGTCTGTCCAGTATCTCGTGCTCTCCATTCTGCATGAGCGGCCGGACATCGGTCTCGCCGAGCTGGCAAAGCTGGCCAACATGGGAAGCAGTACGATGAGCGGCGTTGTGGAGCGGCTGTGCAAGGGAGGGTATATAACCCGTGCCCGTCTCATGAACGACCGGAGGTCGCTGACATTGAATTTGACTGCTGAGGGAGAGGACGTCCGGGAACGCATTGATACACTTTGGATGGAGCGAGTTTCAAGCATATTGGAGATTCCGAAAGAGGATCTTGATTTTACATTGCAGGTCCATCAGCAAATCGTACAGAAGCTTCGAGAGAAAGGAATGACACAACGTGAACAATCCCCAAACTGCTGACACAGGCGAAATACGAAAAGCGCCGATCGTTGCCGCGCTGCTGCTCGGCGCATTTGTAGGTTTGCTGAATCAGACGTTAATCAATATCGCATTACCGAAAATGATGGCTGATCTGGCCATCGAGCCGTCGACAGCCCAGTGGCTGACAACAGGCTTCATGCTGGTCAACGGTGTGCTGATTCCGGTGACCGCTTTTCTGATTGCCCGGTTCAGCACCAGACAGCTCTTTTTAAGCTCTATGATTTTATTTAGCATCGGAACGCTTCTGTGTGCTGTTGCTCCTAACTTTACTGTTGTCTTGCTCGGAAGACTTGTTCAAGCCGCCGGGGCCGGTATTACGATGCCTCTGATGACCGTTGTATTTCTGAATATTTTCCCCATTGAGAAACGGGGACAGGCAATGGGCATGATGGGTATTGCCATGACCTTTGCCCCGGCCGTTGGACCGACGCTTTCCGGATATATTGTCGAGCATTATGATTGGCGTGTGCTGTTCTGGATTATCCTGCCGATCGCGGTGCTCGCAACGTTAATCGGTGCGTTTTTTCTGAAAAACGTGACGAAATTGTCCAATCCGAAGCTGGACATTCCGGCTGTCATTTTGTCCACACTGGGCTTTGGCGGCCTGCTGTACGGTTTCAGTGAGGCGGCCAATGCCGGCTGGAGCAGCCCGGTTGTGCTTGCAACGCTCGCCATTGGCGCCATTGCGCTGGTATTATTCATTATACGTGAGTTTAAAAGCGATGAGCCAATGCTGGAATTCCGTATTTTTAATTACAACATGTACAGTCTGACCACGATTATTAATGTGATCGTCACCATGGCTCTGTATGCGGGCATGATCCTGCTGCCGCTCTATCTGCAAAACATCCGCGGTTTTACACCCATGCAGTCGGGGCTGCTGCTGCTGCCCGGAGCGATTCTGATGGGCATCATGTCTCCCATTACGGGCACCATCTTCGATAAAATCGGAGCCCGCTGGCTGACCGTCATCGGATTAGCCATTATGAGCATCACGACCTGGGAGTTTACACGGCTTACTGAAACCACATCGTTTATGGAGCTAATGATCATCTATACAGCCCGCATGTTCGGCATGTCAATGATTATGATGCCAATCCAAACGGCGGGGCTGAACCAGCTTCCTCAAAACTTGAATGCTCATGGCACGGCAATGAGCAATACGCTGCGCATGATTTCAGGCTCGATCGGGACAGCTCTGCTCGTAACGGTCATGACGATGAAAACGCAGAGCCGCACGCAGGAGCTGGCCACAGCGCAAGGAGTATCCATGACGGACAGCACAGGCTTGGCGGGCATCACCAACCATGCTATGACTTATGGCATCAACTATGCGTTTATGATTGCCACAGGCTTGAGCATTGCCGCCCTGATCCTGTCATTCTTTATTCAAAATACAAATCCGCAGAAGCAGCGTGAAGTGGTGGAGAAAAAGAGACGCACGGCTGTTTCTTCGTAATAACTTTTCAAAAGCTCAAAAAAAGAATTCATCAAAAAAGACGACATTTCACTCGGAAATATATGAAGGAATGTCGTCTTTTTGTTCTCTGTCACAGGACAAGAAGAGGATGCAATATCGTGCCCGTGTCTATGTTTTAGCCTCTTTAATGTCATTTTCCATGCAGCAGCGCTGATTATAGAAGCGCCATAACCATTGACAGGAGCCAGAAAAGTGTTTGAAATAAAAATTGATTAATCGTTCAAAATAAAAAACGAACAATCAATAATATAAAGGTGGATGAATAAATGGAAAACAAACAATATTTGATAGCTGATGCACGGAGAGAACAAATCATTAAAGCTGATAGTGGTCTTGGCGGAAATTGAATATCACAGCACAAGCCTTTCTAAAATAGCGAATAAAGCAAAGATAAGTACAAGGTGATGCCGTGTCTGTACTTTTATTGACGTGCCATCCCCAATAAAATATAATGAATTTACCTTTAATTCATTATATAAAGGAGAAATCGTAATGGCCCGCACAAAGGAACAGAACGACCAAATGTCGGCGGCAACAAGAAAAAAAATCGAATCCGCCGGTCTAGCATGTTTTGTCCAAAAGGGCCTTGCCTTAACCAGCATGAAGGATATCGCGAAAGCGGCGGGCATCAGCACAGGTCTGATTTATCGGCATTTTGCCTCCAAGCAGGAGCTGTTTACCCAACTGATTGACAATACGATGATGGAAATGGCGGAAACAATACAGTTTCTCGATTCCGATGGGAATCCTTCCCGGACATTGACTCAGGTGGCGTCCGGTCTGCTTAAGGATATTCAGGAGAATGAGCTGATTTCGCAGTATTTTATATTGATGACCCGCTCGCTGCTGGCACTGGAGCCTTTGCCCCAAATGGCGGAGCTGAAAAAGATCGATCTGCTGCTGTTCCAACAGGCCGCCCGCTTAATTGAAGAAGGGCAACAGCTGGGCGAATTTAAGCAAGGGGATCCTTATCAATTGTCGCTCTTCTTCTTTTCCGTGATTCAGGGGATTGCTGATATGAAGCTGTTTATGGGAGATCGTTTCATGGTGCCTCCGGTCGAGGATGTGATGACTTTTCTCTATCAATAATGCGATTTTCAAATGATCAGGAAGGGGATGAAGGCCGTGCATGCACTGCCCACAGAGCGGTATCCGAAGGCAAGGCCGATATTCGACGGTTATGATCACCAATTGATCGTTTCCTCCGTCATCGACGGGAACACTCGTGGTGAGATTTATGTAGACGATATCGAGGACCCGAAGACAGGGATCATTTACGGAATAGGATTTGAGGTGTTATGCTCAGGAGATCCGAGGGATGCGTCGTTCCATCGAGAGATTGCTAATTTATTTGTTCACAAACTGATCCCGAATGCCAGAACGTACGGGATGCCGGGTATCAATGTGTACTTTCCTTCCGAGTCATGGAAAAGGGCGCTTCAATGGGCATTGTCCGACCGGCTGGAGCTAATGACTGTCAGAAAACGATTTTATACGTTCGATCCGGCCAACCGTTCGCCCAGGAAGGAAATACAGACACAATCCGGTCTGAAGCAGATCGATGAAAGTCTCTTGAATGACGATTTGCTCAACAATAGGGATGCGCTTCTGCAGTGGATCCGGCTATCCTGGCGATCCATCGGCGATTTTGCAAGGAAGGGAATCGGCTATTGCATCGTAGAGGACGGGACAATAGCCAGCTGGTGTTTGTCCGTCTTTGCTTCCGGGAATCAGCTGGAATTTGCCTTGTTTACAGACGAGGCCTTCCGCAACAAAGGTTACGCTAAAATGGTCTCTGCAGCTTGCGTTGAGTATTGTCTGGAGAACGGCCGCCTCCCGCTTTGGGTGTGCGACGACGACAATCTTTCTTCCATCCGTGTAGCCGAGAAGATCGGATTTCGCAAAACACTGGATTTTCATGTGCTGCAGGTCAAGCTATAAGAGTTTGGAAACGATGTTACAAAAGAAGGAGATCAACGTATGGCAGAATGGTATAAACTTGACCACGCCGGGAAGCTGTTCCCGGCAGTTGCGGGTCAGGAGAACTCCTCAACTTTTCGGTTGTCAATGATACTCACAAGTCCCGTAAATCCGCCGCTCTTGCAGCAGGCTTTGGACGGGGTGATTAAGAGGTTTCCACTCTTGAAGATGGAATTGAGAAATGGGCTTTTTTGGAAATTTTTGCGCGAGAAAGAGACGCCTCTGACGATAGAACCTGAAACGACCTATCCCTGTGCGCCAGTAACCCTTTCGGATAAGAGCGGAGGTCTGGTAAAAGTTTTATATTATGGCAACAAAGTCAGCGTGGAGATTTTTCATGCACTGACAGACGGAGGAGGGGCACTTGAGTTTCTCAAAACCTTGGTATTCCAATATTTATATCTGAGCGGCGAGAACGTGGAGGACAAGGAAGGTCTGATTTTACCCCCCGCGTCGTTTGCTCGTTATGCTGAAGAACAGGACAGCTTTAAAGCCCATTACGCTCCTGTCTCATCAGAAACGGAAATTAGGACACCGGAGGCCCTGCAGATTCCGGGTACACGTTTTACGCCTTATGGACACAATGTGATACATGGAATGATTCACGCTTCCCGGCTGAATACGGTGGCCAAGCAGAAGGGCGTAACCCTCACGGCTTATCTGACAGCGATTCTGATCATGGCGGTTCATGCCTCCACATTGCCTTTCAATAACGAGAAGTTGCCCATTGTAATATGCATACCGGTGAATCTGCGAAAAATATTCCCTTCCAGCAGTCTGAGGAACTTTTTTGCAGTGATTAACATTGGTGTGGAGATGGGTGAAGACATGACATTCGAGCAAGTGCTCGAAATCGTACATGCACAGATGAAAGAAAAAACAACCAAGCCCTATTTAAGTCAAGTAATGGCTGCCAGCATGAAATACGAGAATAATCTTTTGTCCAGATTTACACCGCTCAAGCTGAAGAACTTGGCTCTCCGGTATGGCTTCGACCATTACGGTGAAGAAGTCAAAACGCTTACGCTTACCAATCTGGGCAGAATCGCTATTCCTTCCAGTATGTCAGCGCATGTCGAGGCCATGGAGGCCACGTTGTACCCGACAGCTAAAAGCCCGATAAATTGTGCTGTATGCTCCATCAATGAGGAACTCACGATCACCTTCGCACGCAATATTGTCGAAAGCGATGTGATCATGCATTTTTTTCGCCATCTCTCCAGTCTAAGCGGACTGGACTTGAGGATTGTCAGCAATGATTGGGGGATGGGAGTATGAGGTGTATGAGCTGTGGCGTATCCGTAGATCCGGCGCATACCGCATGTCCCTTATGCCGAAGAAACTTAAGTGGCATGGGTGCAACACAAACGGCCGGCAATCGCTGGTACCCTGTTTATACATTTACACAAGAGCAGCATGTTAGCAATCTTTTTTCCAAGTGGCTTGCCTTTATCGTGCTAGTCGTTATCAGCCTCTCCATCCTTATCAACACGTTAGGAAAAAGCGATGTCTGGTGGAGTCTGTATCTGATTCCCTGTGTATTGTACGTCTGGCTGTTCATAAGACATACTGTGATATCACGATCACACCTCGGCGCCAAAGTCATCGTTCAATTGCTCGGGCTGTCTGGTTTGCTATTGTGGATCAATGCGGTGGCAGGCAAGAATTACTGGTCGACCGGTTATGTCATTCCGTTCCTGGTGATGGCTGCAACCTTTTTGGTTACTATTATGTGCAGTATGCGGTGGCGGGAGTTCACAGGATACTTGCTGGCTTTGATTCTCCTTGGATTTATCCCTTTGCTGTTATATGCCGTAGGCATGTCACAAGTATTATGGACAGCTGTTGCGGCCGGGTTATATTCCCTGTTAACATTTTTCGGTATGTGGCTGCTCACAGACAAGGGATTCCGCAAGGAAATGAAGCGCAGATTACATTTTTAACAGAAGGCACGAACAGTGAGTTCAATTTGAAGTGACGGACGGCACTCGAAGTACGAACTGGTTATAGGGTTCTGAGGGTTTCGGCTGTCAAAGACAAAATCCTACGTCTTTGGCAGCCGATATTTTATTTAGTATGAGTCTCTTCATAAACCTCCTCCGGCCATTCACTCCACGGAAACTGGCGCGGTGGAAGCGACCGGAACAACAGAGGCTCCTTAGTGACAGGATGGGGAGCGCCGGCCAAGAGTGACCAAAGGGCGAGCTGCTGGCCCGGGCGGTTCACATTGGCCCCGTATTTCTGATCCCCGTATAGCGGGCAGCCGATGCTTTGCATTTGCACACGGATTTGATGGGGACGGCCGGTATGCAGCTCGACCAGGAGCAGGCTTAATCCGCCCATTTCTCCTACAACCTTATAGTCCAGCAAGGCTTGCTTGGCTCCCGGTGTGCCGGGCTTGACCGCCCGCACCGTATTGGTGCGCGGGTCCTTGAGCAGATCATGCTCAAGCCGGCCGCTCTGCGCTCCAGGGGAGCCGTGCACCACGGCTGCGTACAGCTTGTGAAAGCCGCGGCTGCGGACGGCCTCGGACAGCCTGGATGCGGCTTTGGACGTTTTGGCAAAAATCATCGCGCCGCCAACGGGCCTGTCCAGTCTGTGAACCAGCCCCAAAAACACATTGCCCGGCTTTTGATGCCTGATCTTCAAATCCTGCTTCAGCAGGGTCAGCAGATCGGGATCTCCGCTCGCATCCTCCTGGGTGGGAACGTTGACCGGCTTTTCAACCGCCAGCACGTGGTTGTCCTCATACAATACCTTGATCCCGGATTCCTCGTTTGGCACAAGCGGCATGGGGGCTACGCCTCCCAGCGTCCGAGAATGCCGCAGGGCAGAATGAGCCCAGAGCGGGTGATCGGAAGCCCGATTTCGCCGGCAGTGATGCTGCCGCCATATCTGGGCTGCATCGTCATGCTGAGCATATTTTTTAATACGGTAGGCGAAATGCCGGTTGTATAGGAGTTGATAAGCAAAAATAAAGGGTTGTCCGATACGATGCTCATGCACGATTCCAGGAAAGGATAGAGGCTCTGCTCCAGCTTCCACGTTTCGCCGCTGGGTCCGCGGCCGTAGGAAGGCGGGTCCATGATGATCGCATCGTATTTGTTGCCGCGCCGCTGCTCCCGCTGCACGAACTTGAACACATCGTCCGTAATAAAACGCACCGGTCTGTCAGCGAGGCCGGACAGCTGCACGTTCTCCTTCGCCCACTGCACCATGCCTTTGGCCGCATCCACGTGAACGACACTTGCTCCGGCATAAGCGGCGGCAACCGTTGCACCGCCTGTATAAGCGAACAGATTCAGCACCGAGATCGGTCTGCCTGCCGCGGCAATTTTATCCATCATCCAGCTCCAGTTGGCCGCCTGCTCAGGGAAGAGGCCGGTATGCTTGAAGCTGGTCGGGCGAATATGGAACTTGAGGTTTTCATAGCTGATCGTCCAGCGCTCGGGAACAGGCTTCTTCATATCCCAGCTGCCGCCACCGGACGAGCTGCGGTGGTAATGGCCGTGCGTGCTGCGCCATTCCGCCGTTTCCTTGGTCAAAGGCCAAATGATTTGCGGATCAGGGCGCCGCAAAATTACATCTCCCCAGCGTTCGAGCTTTTCGCCGCCGCCGGTATCAATCACTTCATAATCTTTCCACTTGTCAGCTACATACATGTCATAATCCATCCTTCAAAAAGTCGTATGCACACTATTGTACACAATTGCAGCTTGCGCCGCCAGCAGGGAGGGGAAGAACTTGACAATGAGAATCATTATCATTTATATTCATCTTAACAAGATGATAGTAAAGCGAGGGATTCATTTTGGCCAAGATTTTGATTGCTTACGCTTCGATGACGGGAAATACCGAAGAAATCGCCGAATTGATTGCTGAAGGCATCAGGCAGACAGGGCATACGGCGGTGCTTAAGGAAGCTTATGAATGCAATGCAGCGGAGCTGCTTGAATATGACGGTTACCTGCTTGGAGTCTACACATGGGGCGACGGAGAGTTGCCCGATGAGTTTCTTGATTTCTATGAGGAACTGGACGAGCTTGAGCTGGAAGGGTCCAAAACGGCGGTTTTTGGCAGCGGGGATACGTCCTATGCGCAATTTTGCGGTGCAGTTGACGTGCTGGAGCAGAAGCTGAAGGAGCGGGGAGCGTTATTGGTGCAGGACAGCCTTAAGATTGAATTTAATCCGCAGGATGCGGAAAAGGAAACATGCCGTGAGTTCGGCCGCAGGTTTTTGCAGACAGACATTACGGTATCCTGAGGAAAGGACCGATGTGATGATGGGAGAAGAGCAGCGCAGCAGTTCCGTGCCTGTGCTTTACGATTATCAAATAGAATACATGTGGGACCTCCCCCGCAAGCTTCAGCAGTCCAGCAGCAGCGACAAGCGCAAGCCGGGCAGACACTGGCGGGAACATGTGTTGTATGCGGTCAGCCATGCTTTGCATGAATACTACAGCACCCCATATGAGGTCAGAAGTGAAATCCCTGTGCAGTACATGCTTGAAAAGTGGTGGCCGAAGCAGCACGCAGACTTTGAGTCCTGTTCCCATTATTGGGAGGTTAAAGACAAGGTGACCGGCGGGATATGTAAAATCGGGGCGGCTAACCGGCAACTCCACGAGCCTGCCATATTGTTCGAGCAGTTTCAGATTCCAGCAGCAGAGCTGAACGTGGAACTGTCGGTGATCATACAGGCAGCCTGGATGATGGGGCAGCATTCCGATTCGCTGCTTATTCAGAAATACATGCTTTCTTACGACCCTTATTTAATAAGCACATATATGCATCTTATTACCGTGTTCAGCCATTACGCCTTTGGTTATGTGCCCGAAATGATTGAATTCTACTGCCTGCTGGAAGGGAAGAAGGTGTCTTATGTGATTGGCCCGTCCTCATTGGGCAGATCAATGGATTATGTCATGCTGCTGCGTGACTCCTTGCAGGAATCAGGCCATATGTCAGGGGGATGTCTCTGTCCGGGCTGCGCGAAGCGGCATCAAACTAATCTGCTTCCGCGGACAGAGAAAAAAAGCGGCACACTCTACATTTCTTAAAGTGAGTGTTCAAAAAGTCAGGTTTTCAGCACCGAGAAGGTTGGATGAAGCTAGGGACTGAGGAGCGGAGCGTACTTAGGGTACGTGAGCCCCGGAAGTCCCGGCTGAATTCAAGATTCGATGTCGAGTCCGCTTCCTGACTTCCTTCGTGATCAAAAGATGACTTTTTGAACTACCTCTTAGTGCGAAAAATGTATCGATGACGCCCCAAAGGGTCTATGACCCTGGGCGTCTTTTTGCGTGTTGAAAGCGGTACAATCCCTAAAATAGTCCAAAAGAACTACTTGCCAATTTGATAAATTTAACTATAATTAATTTTTGTGAGCTCGATATGAAACTTTTTAAATATAATTAGTTACATTAGTTGTTGATCGCTTTTGTATCGCTAAGCGCATGGCTTAAAAGTCATGCTTTTCTTTATTCAGCATATTTGTATCTATTGATTTGACCGCGTATATTTTAAATTTAAAATATTAGCGTTAAATAATAATTTTTCAAGTAACAGGGGTGGAAGAAGTGAGTAAGAAGACTGTACTGCCGATTCTCATTGTGATTTTGATCTTAAGCGGTGGCACGCTTGGTTATTATTACTGGTATCAGGGAAGCCATTTTGTTACCAGTGACGATGCCCGCATTACGGTGGACCAGTATAAGGTGATGCCGCAGATTACAGGAGAGATTACCCATATCGATGTGGAGGAAGGCGATGTGCTCAAGCAAAATGAGCCGGTTGCCGAACAGGACGTTGCCAATCTTGACGCCTCTTCCGTCAGCAAGTCGGTCATGCGGGCGCCGATCGACGGCACTGTGATCAAAGTGAATTCCAAGGTGCACGAGATCGGATCGCCGAGCGCCGCTGTTGCGGTCATGGCTGACTTGAACAGCGCTTATGTAACGACCAACATTGAAGAAACCGACATCAGCCGGGTGAAGCCGGGACAGCTGGTGGACATTACGCTTGATGCCGCGAGCGACCGGACCATCCAGGGCAAGGTGCGCAAGGTGGGGCAGGCTTCTAATTCGGTATTCGCAGCCATTGCCGCCACGAACACAAGCGGAAACTTCAATAAAGTGACCCAACGCATCCCGGTGGAAATCGTGCTTAACTCGCCGGAGGACCTGCAGCTGATTCCGGGAACCAACGTGGAAGTTAAAATTCATACCAAATAAAAGGGGGAGTCGATGTGTCTTCCGCAGATACTGCCGCTGCTCCTTCCGCAGGCTCGGTCAGAGAACGCTGGCTTGCCTTTTTAGCAATTATCCTGGGGGCGTTTGTCGCCATTCTCAACAACAGTCTGATCAACGTGGCCATCCCCAGTCTGACCACAGACCTCGGCTCGACCACGACGAAGATTCAATGGGTTATTACGGGATATACGCTCGCATCCGGGGTGATCGTCCCGATTACAGGTTTTATGGAGCAGCGCATTGGTTACAAAAAGTTTCTCATATTAGCGCTTAGCGTTTTTTCGCTTGGTACTGCGATTTGTATTTTTGCCTGGAATGATTCTTCGCTGATTGCCGCGCGGATCATTGCCGGTTTGGGTGGCGGTGTCATTATGCCGCTCAGTATGACGATTGTGTACAAAATAATGCCGCGGGAGCAAATTGGCATGGCTCTTGGCATTTGGGGTATCTCCGCGATGGCGGCACCCGCCATTGGCCCGACGCTAAGCGGTTATTTGATCGAATGGTTCAATTGGCGTTTTCTGTTTATCATCAGTCTTCCGTTTGCTTTGTTTGCGATTTTGATGGTCATTGTTCTGATCAAGGAACCGCCTAAAGGGGAACCGCGAAAATTTGATTTGCCCGGTTTTTTACTGGCAGCAACATGTGCAGGCACCCTGCTGTACGCTTTGTCGAACGGTTCATCCGACGGCTGGACTTCATTTAAAATTGTGGGATTGTTCTTCATTGCATTCTGGGCGCTGGTGTTCCTTATTTACGTTGAAGCCGGCAAAGACAATGCGGTGATCGAAATTTCCTTATTTAAAAACTACAGATATACGATCAGCGTTATTGCTTCCAGTCTCGTTATGATGGGGATGTACGGCGGGATGTTCCTTACACCGCTGTTTTTGCAAAATATCCAGTCCGTGTCTCCGATAGACACCGGCATTCTGCTCATTCCGCAGGCGCTCGCAATGGCCGTCATGATGCCGATCGCGGGCAAGCTGTTCGATAAATTCGGGATTGTGCCCTTGGGCCTGGTCGGTCTCACGCTGACCAGCTTTATGACGTATCATCTGCACCAGCTTACTCCGGACACGCCTCACCAGTGGCTGGAAATCGTAATGGCTTTGCGCGGTCTTGGAATCGGAATCTGTATGATGCCATTATCCACGGTCGGCATGAACGCAGTACCGCCAAGCAAGGTAGGCAACGCCTCCACGGCATCGAATCTGGTGCGGACGGTAGCGGCCTCGATGGCGATTGCGGTATTCACTTCCATTATGCAGAGCCGGACGGCCATGCATTCCCAGCATATTGCCGAATCCATTACGCCTGATTCCGCCAGATCATTCCAGGCACTGCTTGGCAGCTCCTGGCAGTCTACGGTTTCCGGTCTAATATCGCTGGATGCTTATTCTAGAGGCATCGGGGACACCTTCCTGGTATCCTCGGTACCGCTGTTCTGTTCCATCCCGCTTATTTTCCTGTTTATCAGACGGAAGAAAGCGGAGAAGGAAGCTGCAGCAAGCGAGTAATGGCAAGGCAAGGCAGACAATCGTGATGCGCCCTCATTAAAAATGATAGAAAGAAAGGGAACATAATGAAGATAACAAAATTGGAAACTACGTTAGCCGCGGTTCTGCTCGGAACAGCTGTGTTAGCCGGCTGCTCGGGCAGCGGAGGAGCGGCTCAGGAAATGGTTGTGCCGGTGAAGGTAGGTCAGGCTCAGGAAGGTATTTTAGGTGAAGGCAAAATTTATACCGGGGTGGTTACTCCGGCCGAGACGGTCAACATCGTTCCTAAGATGGCGGGCAAAGTCGTGGAGCTACCGGTGGATGTCGGCTCTGAGATAAAAAAAGGCCAGGTACTGTTCAAGCTGGAGGACAACGATCTCCGCAATAATCTGGCCAAGGCCAAGGCTGCGGCCTCCGCTGCCGAAGCCGCCGTCGGCACGGCGGAAGCTTCCCACGAGTCCGGTGTCGTATCGGCAACCTCCGGTATTGTCAGCTCAAAGAACGGCGTCATTTCTTCCAAAAGTGCCATTAACCAGGCGCAGGGGAGCGTAAATCAGGCGAAAACGGCCGTGGAGCAGGCGAAGAACGGCCTATCCAGCGCAGGCAATACCATCAAGCAGACAGAGCAGGCTTTGGCTGATGCCAAAAAGACGCTCACCCGGACACAAGCTTTGTTCAATGAAGGCTCTGTTCCACAGGCTCAGTTGGAACAGGCTCAAACCGCAGTGGTAAGCGCCCAGACGGCATACGAAAACGCAGTGAATGCCAAGTCCAATGCTGACAATCAGCTGGATGCAGCCCAAAAAGCGCTGGCGGTAGCCCAGGAGGCCTATAAAAATGCAACCAGCAGCTATGAGAATGCTAACAGCGGATACAGCAACGCGCAGCGGCAGCTGCAGGTTTCGCAAAGCACCGCAACGGTTGAATCGAGCCGTGAGTCCCTCAAGCAGGCTCAGCTCAACATTTCCATCGCACAGGACGCACTGGAGGATACCGTGATTACTTCCCCGATTAACGGGATTGTGGGCGTTAAAAATACAGAGGTGGGAGAAATGGTATCCGCCTCATCGCCAGCTCTTGTGATCGCAAACCTTAGCACGGTAAATACACTTATCTATGTCCCTGCGGAACAGATTAATCAGGTCAAAGTCGGTGACAAAGTTCAGGTACGTGTGTCGGCTTCCGACCTGATTACGACCGGAACGGTTAAAAATGTAAGTCCGCTGGATTCAAGCGGCAAGGGATATCCGGTGAAAGTTTCGGTGGCCAATCCGGACATGATGCTGAAATCAGGTATGCTGGCTGACATCAGCTTTGTGAATAACGATGCGCAGCAGGGCATGATTGTACCTTCCGGTGCCGTGCTGGAGCAAGACGGCAAAGCTTATGTTTTCGTCGTGAATGACGGTCATGTGGCCCGTAAAGAAGTAACTGTCGCAAGCGAGTCCGGCTCGCAGGCCTTGATTACAAGCGGCATTGAAAAAGGGGAAACGGTAGCTGTTAATAATCTGGCACTGCTTGATGACAATACGGCAGTCAAAATCACACTCCATAAGTAAGAAACAGTTCTAAACAAACGAAAGGACCTCAAAATCCACGTTAAAGGTGGGTCATGAGGTCCTTTTTCACACCAAATGTAATACTATATGGAGCATCAAAAATCGAAAACAGAACTTGAAACAGCCTTTGTAATAGTAATGTTATGCCCGTACGTGAGCGGTTATTTCCTCATCCAGTTCCAATGTAACGTCTTCCCGGTAGGCACGAATGCCGTGTTCGGAATGAACATACCGCAGAATCGCTTCAATAATATTGGATTCCACAAGATACTGGCTTCTCTCCTGAACCCACACTTCTGCAGAATAACCGGTTTCCTCATCCCACAAAAGCTCAACCGTTACTTCGCTTGGTTTTACGTCCTTGCGGGCCGCCATATGAAGACAGACGGCGTTGATGATTTCATCCATACTTAGAACCATGGATTAGTAACGTCCTTCACGGGAATCTTGCTGCTTGCGGCGATTTTTGATGCTGCGGTAGATGGCAAAACCGATGACCACAAGCAGATAAATGCCGAGCAGGTTAATGGCGAGTCCAAGCAGGCTTCCGAGCATGCCCATATTTGCAAACAGGCCGCCGAACAGCAGGCCTGCCAGACCGCCGATCATCATGCCGCGCATAAATCCGCCACCGAAAAATCCGCCGCCGGTTCTGTTGGTAGTGGAGCCGGCCACCGTGCTGTTATTATTATTTCTTGTCTCGCTGCGGTTCACGTTATTATTGTTGGTACTGTCACTTGACCTGCTTGGCGTTGTGGAGTAAGATTTCTTGCCGGAGCTGAATCCTCCACGGCGTGCATCCACGTCTGACGGTGCAACTACAGCGAACAGCAGTGTCAAAGCCATCATGATCATGGTGAATTTCTTGAAAGAAAATGCTTTCATGATAAGTTATTACCCCCTGTAAAATGATTATTGTAAAAATAATTGTTCTCCAGCCGCTAACCCTATATACGATGAATACGGAGTTTGGTTTCAAAAAGAAATAAATTAATTTCTCAGCATAAACGGATTTTGCTCCTCCCGAACGTCTCCGACCGCGAGCATTTTCAGCACCATATTGCACCAGTCCAGCCCGGCTTTGGCGTTCAGCAGCCCTTTCTGCACGAGAATGTAATCGCCGAAGGCCTGGCTGCCGAAGCTCAGATTTTCCGCAGGAACGGTGCTCAGGTAGTCCTCCAGGTGAGCAATACGCTGATTAAAATGACGTTTTCTCTCCTCAAACATACGGATGGCGCTTCCCTTATCCGCTAGCCACAGGCAGAAAAGCCGCAGGCTCATTTCGTCCCGGGTAACCGGAGGAGACACCGATTCATGGGTCCACTGCTGCAGCGCATGGATCCCCTTGTCCGTAATCATATAGATTTTCTTGTCCGGTTTATCCGATTGCTGAATCCAGCGGGAGGAGAGCAGGCCGTTCTTCTCCATCCGGGCAAGCAGCGGATAGATCTGACTGTGCTTGGCCTGCCAGAAAGGCTGAATACGCAACATCAGATCATACCCCGAGGATTCATGCCGGGCCAAAAGTCCCAACAAACCATAGGACAATAAATTCATAAGCGTTATCTCCTTCATCCATTATTACAAGAAAAGAAATTTATCAGCGGCTGGATACTGCAGCATTTGCTGCTGTCATAATGAAAGTGTACACTAGAACTGTATGGTATTCAACTTTACCCGCGGACAGCCCGTCTTTTTACGCTGCAAAGCGCAAAAAAAGGACACGGATTATGAAATCCGTGCCCAAAACAGAGAGATGCCTAATTTTCGTACCCGTCAACCACGAGATCAAGCGCCCCGGTTTCGGGATGGATAATCATGCCGTGTACAGGTACTCGGGGGGGAAGTAATGGATGATTCTTAATGATCTCCACAGTACTTTTTACCCCTTCTTGCACGTTGTCAAACCCGCGCAGCCATTTTTTCAGCTTGATTCCCGAATGCTCCAGCGTATCCAGCACCTTTTGATCGATTCCCCGCTCAAGCATATGCTGGATCATGACCTCGGAATTCAGAGCCGCCATGCCGCACTCATGATGGCCGACAACGACGACCTCATCAGCTTCCAGCTCATACAGGGCGACGAGCACACTGCGCATAACGCTGCCGAAGGGCTGTGAAATGATGGCGCCGGCATTTTTGATAACCTTCACATCGCCGTTGCGCAGATTCATGGCACGGGGCAGAAGCTCAACCAGACGGGTATCCATGCAGGTGATGATTACCATTCTTTTGTTCGGAAACTTGCCTGTCCGATAGGCTTCATACTCTTTGCTCGCCACAAACTGTTTATTATGCTCCAAAATGGCCTGAATATGGTTCATCTCTCCATCTCCTCACTTTATTTATTGTAGTTGAAGTCTGACGTTCTGATCCCTTAGCATTTGATTATACGGCGATTAATTATTATCATCAAGATGTATGGAACAAACCGGGAGCGTTGATAAACCGGTATTTAAACCTAAATTGAGGTGAATGGAATGGAGCAGCAGCAGTTAACGGACCGTTTGCAGCAGTTCAAGGAACTGGTGCACAAGATCAAAAGTTATGGCGAGGCGATCGCGCTTCTCCATTGGGACATGCGGACAGGAGCGCCGCGCAAAGGAATTGAGATCCGTTCGGAGACGGTAGGCATGCTGTCAACGGAGGTATTTAAGCTTCAGGTATCGGATGAAATGAAGGAATTGCTGGAGGTTTTGTCGGCGCCGGAAGCCGCCGCGCAGCTCGCAGACATCGACCGCCGGCTGGTCGAGGAATGCCGCAGGGATTATGAGCAGAACAAGTCTGTGCCTGCCGAAAAAATCAAGGAATACGCTGTTCTGGCCTCCCAATCGGAAAGCTATTGGGAAAAGGCGAAGGGCGACAATGATTTTGCGGGGTTTGAGCCTTATCTGACCAAAATCGTGGCGATGAAGCAGGAATTTATAGATTACTGGGGAGTTAAAAATACCCGTTATGATACGCTGCTGGATATGTATGAACCGGACATGACGGTGGAGAAGCTGGATGCGGTATTCGACAGGCTCAAAAAAAGGCTCGTTCCGCTGCTTGAGAAAATACAGGCTTCGCCGCTCAAGCCTGATGTATCCTTTCTGAAGGATGTATATGATGTAGGCCAGCAGGAAAAGTTCGGGCTGTATTTACTGGAGCAGATGGGCTATGATTTTGAGGCAGGCCGCCTGGACGAAAGCGTACACCCCTTTGCAACCGGATTAAATCCGGGGGATGTACGCATCACGACACATTACGTTCACGACGACGTGCTGAGCGCAATCTTCAGCTCCCTGCACGAGGGCGGTCATGCGTTGTATGAACAGAACATCAGCCCTGAACTGGCCGGAACGCTGCTGGCGGAAGGCACTTCGATGGGCATTCATGAATCGCAATCCCGTTTGTGGGAAAATATGATCGGCCGCAGCAAGCCGTTCTGGCAGCGGTACTACAAGGAGCTGCAGAAGCATTTTCCGGATAAGCTTGCCGGGGTTTCACTGGAGCAGTTCCATCTGGCTGTGAACCGGGTGGAGAACTCGCTGATCCGGATCGAAGCCGACGAGCTTACATATAACCTGCATATTATTGTAAGATATGAAATTGAAAAGATGCTGTTTAATGAAGGACTTGAAGTGAAAAACCTCCCGGAAGTATGGAATGCCAAATATAAAGAATATTTGGGCATTACGCCGCCGAATAATTCACTGGGCGTCCTGCAGGATGTGCATTGGTCGGGAGGGGATTTCGGCTACTTTGCTTCCTACTCGCTCGGCAATATGTATGCCGCACAGATTATGGCGACGCTGCGTAAACAGATGCCGGATTTCGACCAGTTCATCGGGCAGGGCAATCTGCTGCCGATCAAGGAATGGCTCACGGACAAAATTTATGTTTACGGCAAGAGCCGCACACCGTCCGAGCTGATCCTGTCCATTACGGGCGAGGAGCTGAATCCGGACTATCTGGCCGATTATCTGGAAGCGAAATATACCGAAATCTATAAACTATAACTTGACGCAAAGGGTCGGGAACCGAGCTATCACGCTCTGGTTCCCGGCTTTTTTTGTTACCTCCCAACCTATTAGTTGGTTCACAAGTGGATTTGCACGCACCTGCGGAGAAAACGAAGCAATTCCGGAAGAGCGCAGCGTTCGCCTTTGGCCCGCAGGGTCAACAGCGACTGGAGGAATGCTTCGTTTTCGGAGCGGCTTTGGTATGATTCACTTTGACCAACCATCCGGGCTGTGCATATACATACTACAGACTTGCACAGTGAAATGGAGGAAAAGGTGATGAAAGCAGCAGGTTGGATGAAGGCCGCGGCCGCGGTAGCGCTGTGCGGATTGCTGCTGCTGGGGGGATGCTCGCCGGAGCAGGGCGGGACGAAGGTTAGGCTCGCCGAGGTGGCGCGCACCATTTTTTATGCGCCTCAGTATGTAGCGTTAAGTCAGGGCTTTTTTGCGGAGGAAGGACTGGATGTGGAATTGACGACGATTCCCGGTGGGGATAAGTCCATGACGGCGCTCCTGTCCAATCAGGCGGATATTGCGCTGATCGGGTCGGAGACATCTATTTATGTCGTTCAGCAGGGGACCCAGGATCCGGTAATTAACTTTGCTCAGCTGACACAGACCGACGGGACTTTCCTGTTTGCAAGGAGCACCGAAGGGGAGTTCAACTGGGAGTCGCTTAAGGGCAGTGAATTTCTCGGACAGCGAAAAGGCGGAATGCCGCAGATGGCCGGAGAATTTGCGCTGCGCAAGCATAACATTGACCCTCATCAGGATATGCAGCTGATCCAGAATATAGATTTTGCCAACATCACATCCGCATTCGCGTCAGGCACTGGGGATTATGTACAGCTGTTCGAGCCGCAGGCTTCCATTTTTGAGAAAGAGGGGCGCGGGCGTGTCGTTGCTTCCTTCGGTACGGAAAGCGGGCTGCTTCCATATACGGTTTATATGGCGAAACAAAGCTATCTGCAGCAGAACGGCGAGACCGCTCAAAAATTCGCGAATGCGCTGCAGAAGGCCCAGAGGTGGGTGAAAGAGCATTCTCCGGAAGAAATCGCCGAAGCGATCCTCCCTTATTTCAAGGACACGGAGAAGGATATTGTGATCAGCAGCGTCAAGCGGTACAAGGAACAGGGCACTTATGCGGAAAATCAGGTGATCGATGACAAGGAATGGACCAATCTTCAGAACGTAATGGATAGTGCAGGCGAACTGCAGCGCAGGGTTCCGCTGGAAGAGATCGTCAACAATCAGTATGCGGAAAAGGCTGCAAGCTCCAAGTAACAGGTAAAAAAGATAGGCTTACGAGGGAAGGAGGAATCGGATTGATCCCTCTGGTGGAACTGCAAAATATTAAACATGTCTACGTTACGGAAAAAGAGGCCTCACTTGCTGTCGATAACGTAAGCTTTACGGTTGCGCCCGGTGAATTCATCAGTCTTGTCGGTCCGAGCGGCTGTGGCAAAACCACCATTCTGTCCATGATCGCAGGTCTGCTTCAACCAGCAGGCGGCCGTGTGCTGCTTCAGGGCAAGCCGGTAGCGGGACCGGACCGCAGAGTGGGTTATATGCTGCAGCAGGACTACTTGTTTCCCTGGCGTACAATACTGGAAAACACGATGCTGGGCTTTGAGCTGACCCGGGCCGTTAAGGAGGATTCACAAGCGCGGGTGCTGCGTCTGCTGGGAGACATGGGGCTTAAAGGCACCGAAAATCTGTACCCCTCCCAGCTGTCGGGAGGAATGCGTCAGCGCGTGGCCCTCGTTCGGACGCTGGCGACGGACCCGGATCTGCTGCTGCTGGATGAGCCGTTTTCCGCCCTGGATTATCAGACGAAGCTGCAACTGGAGGATTTGATCGCAGATACGCTGCACGCCCACGGAAAAACGGCTGTCCTCGTTACGCATGATCTGGCTGAGGCCATTGCAATCAGCGACCGGATTCTCGTGCTGGACCGCAATCCCGGACGAATCCGCAGCTCGTTCACGGTTCCCGAACCGATCCGGAAGGCGCAGCCCTTTTATGCAAGGGAGCAGGAGGGGTTCAACGAGCTTTTTCGTGATATTTGGGCCGAGCTCGAAGCCTCCGGCGCAAAGGAGTGACACAGTTATGAATACTGGCACGGAAGCGGAAACGCAGGTATGGATGCAGGGCATTCATCTGGAATACAAGCGGCGCAACCAGGCCGCCAAATGGCGGGTGCGTGCGGTTCAGCTGGCGATTCTGATCGCCTCTTTTCTGTTTTGGGAGCTGGCGGGAAGGCTCGGCTGGATCGATGTGCTGCTCTTCAGCTATCCGAGCAAGGTTTTTGGGCAAATTTACGGAGATGCCGTCAGCGGGGAATTATGGGGCCATCTGGCGATTACCGTCGGTGAGACGATTGCGGGATTTGTATTGGGTACGCTGCTCGGAACGGCGCTGGCCGTACTGATCTGGTGGTTTCCGTTTCTCTCCAGGGTGCTGGACCCCTATATGGTCGTATTCAACAGCATGCCCAAGGTAGCGCTTGGCCCTATTTTCATCGTGATGTTTGGGGCCGGCTTTACGGCGATCCTGATGACAACCTTATCCATCATTATCATCATTACGACATTGGTCGTCTATAACAGCTTCCGCGAGGTGGACGCCAATTATATTAAGGTGGTCCGTTCCTTCGGCGGAAGCAAGCGGGACGAATTCCGGAAGGTGGTGCTTCCCGCCTCTTTTGCGGCCATCATTTCCACACTGAAGGTCAATGTCGGCATGGCCTGGATCGGGGTCATTGTCGGCGAGTTTCTGGCGGCCCGTGCGGGTCTGGGTTATTTGATCATTTATGGTTTTCAGGTGTTCAATTTTACGCTCGTCATGTCGAGCTTGCTGCTGATTTCCATCATTGCGGCCTTGATGTACCAGGGGGTTGCTTATATGGAGCGAAGGCTTTTGGCGGGCAGACGGTACTAAAAGCATTAAAAGACATGGTAAACGGCGGTCGGAGCAGGGGCAAGAGTTCCTGTACCCGGCCGTTTTTGTGTTGGCGTAAATTGTGTTAGTGTAGTATGCTGGCGTAAAAACAGTGATCCCGGCGATATCCGGTAACACGTCAATGCCTTTCTTGCCGCTTTCCAAGTTTACGTAAGTGTACAAAGTAAGGTATTATGAAAATAATCAATCAGTTTTCAAGGAAGGGCGAAATTTTTTCATGGGCTTTCGTGTGATTAAAACGGCGATTGCTGCGCTGATGGCTGTGCTTGTCGCGGACGGGCTCGGCATTCCCGGACCCACATCGGCAGGGCTGCTTGCGATACTTGGCGTGGATGTCACGCGTAAAAGAAGCATTCGCACCATTTCGGCGCGCTTTTTTGCCTCCGTGGTGGGCCTGCTTTTTGCCAGCGTTTTATTCGATGTGTTCGGCTTTCATTATTGGGTGCTGGCCCTGTACATCTTAACGGCTTTTCCGGTCATTGTCAGGGTTGGCTTCAAGGAAGGAATTGTAACGGGATCTGTTGTCGTCTTCCGGGTGTTCAGCGAGGGCGTGGTCGATATGGAGGTGCTGCTGACCCAGCTGTGGCTGCTGCTGATCGGGCTTGGCTCCGCGATGGTGGTCAACCTGGCTTACATGCCGCGGACGGATAATACGATGCTGGAAATTCGCCAGCACATTGATCAGACTTTTTCCATTATATTTACCCGAATCGCGCAAACGCTGCGGAATCCGGATGATGACTGGGACGGCAGTGAAATGATTGCGGCGGATCAGGCCATAACGAAAGGGATCAGCGAAGCGGGCCGCTCGCTGGAAAATCAGGTGCTGCACCCGCGCGAGGACTGGAAGGTGTATTTCTATATGCGCAGACAGCAGCTGGATTCCATCCAGAACATGATGCAGCTGATCTCGCAGATGTACCTTCATATGCCGCAGGCGGAGCTTGTGGCGGAGCTTTTTGAGCAGCTGAGCGTCGATGTTGTGACGGAGCACTACACAGGCCGTACGGAGAAGCTGCTGCAGCAGGTGGATGAGAAATTCAAGGAAATGGATCTGCCGGCTACGCGTGAGGAATTCGAAGTCAGATCGGCCATCCTGCAGCTCAGCCGTGAACTGTCGCAATACCTGAAAATCGCCAAAAAGGACAAGGCTCCGTCACCGGTGGACTTGAAGCAGGCAGAAGCATAAGGAATCCTAAATACCGTTTCTCAGAACAGTGAGATTCGGTTTTTTTGTTGTGAAAAAAGATTAAGAGGTAACAAAAAAAGAACACCGCTGCCTGCGAGCGGTGTTAACTGGATGTCCGGCCGAATATGTTTTATCAAAACATGCGCTTTCCCCTTGGCCAACAATCATGTTTGCGGGCGGTCGCCCATATACTAAAAATAGCTCAAGGTAACCGCAGGCCTCCGGCTTTTCTAAATAATATCAATTTCTCTATGTCTATTCACTCAACATTCGCCCATGTCCTGCATACACATGTAGTGAATGATTGTATGGAGGAGGTTCAAAATGTCATTGAGTCATAAACACAAATGTAGAGAAGTCATAACCAAAGCGGTTTGTGGTAAAGGCCGCAAATTCTCTACCGTAACTCATACCGTGACTCCGCCAAATAATCCGACAAGCATCCTGGGGGCCTGGGTTATCAACCACCAGTATGAAGCGGTTTCTGCCGGTGAAGGGATTGAGGTTGTTGGAACTTACCATATCAACATCTGGTACTCCTATGATAACAACTCCCAAACCGACGTGGCTAAAGAAACGGTATCCTACGTCGAGCAGGTGGGCCTCTCCTATCTGGATTCGAAACACAGGAAGTCAACAGTTGAGGTTTCTGCGGAGGCAACGCAGGAACCAAGCTGTGTCGAAGCCAGTGTATCTCCCGGTGGGGGCAGCGTCATTATCCGCGTGGAGCGCGAGTTCGCGGTAGAAATGGTTGCAGAAACCAAGGTGTGTGTACTCGTATGCGACAGCTGCGGGGATGCTGAGGAAAAAGATTATGAGTACGTCTCGGGCGAAGAAGATTTTGAAGAGCTCGATCTGGATCTTATTGACGACGAATTGTAATCAGGTTTGTTTTGGGTTTATGCAGCATCATATGCGGGGGCTGCAGCAAAGTAGAGGGCGAATGCCCTCTTTTTTTAAGTTTTGATGCCTTATAGTACGAGTTCAAAAAGTCAGGTTTTCAGCACCGAGAAGGTTGAATGAAGATAGGGACTGAGGAGCGGAGCGTACTCGGGGTACGTGAGCACCGGAAGTCCCGGCTGAATTCAAGATTCGATGTCGAATCCGCTTCCTGACTTACTTCGTGATCAAAAGATGACTTTTTGAACAACTTCTTATAGGGAGGCTCGGTCGGCATGCAGGAACTGGATCGTTTGCCGGAGGTGTTCAGAAAAATGTCTGTCCGTGAGAAATGCCGCAGATTACAGCGGACGGGGATCGCTGAAATGCTGACCGTGCGGTCAGCTTCGGATGCATTTACGCTCGGTTACGCTGTGCAGGTGCAGCGGCTTCAAGTACTGGAAATCCGCAGCATAGGATCGGGTATTGCCGCACCGTCGAACATAAGCAGCCCGCTGGCAGCAGGCTCCCTCCTGCATACCCGCCTGGGGAGGCTTGCGGTGCGCAGTCTGTATACCCTTGGGCTTGATTCCGGGGAAATTGTGCTTATGCCTGACCGAAACGGGGGATACGGGGTAACGCGCGTAAGGCAAGAGCCCTGGCGGCACGACAGCCGCTTGAGGGAGCTGTATCAATCCGCGTTATCTGCTGCAGTATCTGCCGCGGAGAAGGAGCTGCTTCAGGCCGGAGAGCGGCCGCTCATCGGCATGGACCCCGAATTTTTACTCGTCAGGCTGCCCGAGAAAAGAGTGGTTCCCGCCTCCAGGTATCTTGACCGGCAGGGGGAAGCGGGCTGCGACGCCGTGTCACGGCGCGGAAGGACGCTTTTCCCGGTGGCGGAGCTGCGCCCTGCGCCGAGTCCTGAGCCATCACGGCTGCTGCGCCACTTGCGGAACGCGATGGCGTTTGCCTCGCGGCGCATCACGGACAGGACGCTGATCTGGCAGGCCGGGGGCATGCCGCAGCGCGGGCTGCCCCTGGGCGGCCATCTGCATTTCAGCGGAATTGAGCTCAGCGGCGAGCTGCTGCGGGTGCTGGATAACTACCTTGCCCTGCCGGTAGCGCTGCTTGAGGATCAGCGGACCCATGCGCGGCGTCCGCGTTATGGCACACTGGGAGATTTCCGCCGCAAGCCCCACGGGGGCTTCGAATACCGCACGCTCCCCAGCTTTCTCGTCTCCCCGCTGCTTGCCAAAGGTGTCATCGGTTTTGCCTACCTGATCGCCCGCCATTACAGGGAGCTGGCGCAGCGTCCATTGCAGGAGGATGCCATCCATGAGGCTTTTTACAAAGGAGATAAGCCCAAGCTGTATAAGGCATTGGAACCGCTCCTGAACGATATCGAGCGCCTGCCCTCTTATGAGGAGTACAGGGAATTTACAGCCCCGTTTATCCGCTGCCTCCGCGGCAGGGAGGCGTGGGATGAGACGCGGGATATTCGCCCGCTGTGGGGCCTCCCGTCGCCCCCATGATCCGGGAGGCCTTTTTTGGTATAATAGAGGTTGTTCAAAAAGTCATCTTTTGATCACGAAGGAAATCAGGAAGCGGACTCGACATCGAATCTTGAATTCAGCCGGGCCTAAGCAGATGCTTTCGAAGCATGTTTCCTCCGGAAACATTTCAGGTGCTCACGTACCTAATGTACGCTCCGCTCCTCAGTCCCTTGCTTCATCCAACATTCTCGGTGCTGAAAACCTGACTTTTTGAACACGCACAATAGAGATTCGGGAAATACAACACAATCAACAGGATGGCTGATTTTATAAAAAAGCAAGTTTGGTGGGGGTAGTTATGGCAAAGTACACGCCGATGATCGAGCAGTATTTAAAGGTAAAAGAGCAGGCACAGGACGCGTTCTTGTTTTTCAGGCTCGGCGATTTTTACGAGATGTTTTTTGATGATGCGGTGCTGGCGGCGAAGGAACTGGAAATTACGCTGACCGGACGGGACGGGGGAATCGGTGAAAAAATTCCGATGTGCGGCGTCCCATATCATTCGGCTGAGAACTATATCCAAAGGCTGATTGAAAAAGGCTACAAGGTTGCGATTTGTGAGCAGATGGAAGACCCGGCCGTCACCAAAGGCATGGTAAGACGTGAAATTGTGCGGGTGGTGACGCCGGGCACCGTGATGGAGGGTAAAGCGCTGGGCGAGCGCTCGAACAATTACATGGTTTGTGCGACAGAGAGCGGCGGCATGCTGGCTCTTGCTGCCTGCGATTTGTCCACAGGGGAGCTTTATCTGACTTCCGCGCCTTATTCCGAGGAATGGCTGATGGATGAAGTCAACATTTACGAGCCCTCTGAAATGATCGGGGACGGAAAGCTGCTTGAGCTCATTGCATCCAGAAGTTCGGTTACAGGCCGCAAGGTTGTTTATACGGCCTGGGACAAGGCGAAGGATGATCTTGTGCGCCAGCAGTTCGGCGAAGCCGAATGGGCGCGGACAACCATGGAGCGGCGCGTCTGTGTCTCCAGGCTGCTGGCCTATCTGCATGAGACGCAGAAGCGTTCGCTCGGTCAGCTTACAACTATTTCCGCCTACGAGCCGAATCATTTCATGATTCTCGATCCGTTCACACGCCGCAATCTGGAGCTGGTGGAGACCGTGCGGGAGCGCTCGAAAAAAGGCTCCCTGCTGTGGCTGCTGGATCGCACGGAGACCTCCATGGGCTCCAGGCTGCTGCGGAGATGGATCGATAAACCACTGCTGTCCCGCAGCGCTATAGAAGAGCGCCTGGAAGCCGTGGACAAGCTGTATCACCAGTTCATTCTGCGGGAGGATGTGCGCGGGCAGCTGAAGGACATTTATGATCTGGAGCGGCTTGTCGGCCGCATCGCTTTCGGCAATGCGAATGCGCGCGATCTGATTGCGCTCAAGCTGTCCTTGGCGCGCATCCCGGAGCTGAAGCAGCTTTGCAGCGAGTCGCCTTCGACGACTCTGCTCAGCATAGCGGACACCATGGATGAGTGCGCCGATTTGTGCGGCGAAATCGACAAGGCCATCGCGGAGGAACCGCCTGTGTCGGTACGCGAAGGCGGGATTATCAAGGCAGGTTATCACCAGCGGCTGGATGAGCTGCGTGAAGCGAGCGTGAACGGCAAGCGCTGGATTGCCGAGCTGGAAGCGAAGGAACGCGAGGCGACAGGCATCCGCTCCCTGAAAATCGGCTACAACAAGGTTTTCGGCTACTATATCGAGGTCACCAAATCGAATCTTTCCGCCTTGCCTGCAGGCAGATATGAGCGCAAGCAGACACTGGCCAATGCGGAGCGGTACATAACTCCTGAATTGAAGGAAAAGGAGACGCTGATTCTGGAGGCGGAGGACCAGATGGCCGATCTGGAATACAGCCTCTTCAGCGAATTAAGGGCAAAGCTGAACGGAGAAATTCAGCGGCTGCAGAAGCTGGCCGAGCAGGTGGCCGAGATTGATGTCTACCAGTCGCTGGCTTCCGTCAGCGCGGAGCGCGGATTTGTGAAGCCGGAGATGACGGACGGGTATGATTTCAAGGTGGAGCAGGGGCGGCATCCGGTCGTGGAGGCGGTCATGAAGGACGGAGGTTTTATCGCCAACGCCACTGGTCTGGAAAAAGCGGCCGCTCGCATTCTGCTGATTACCGGGCCTAACATGGCCGGAAAGAGCACTTACATGCGCCAGGTTGCGCTGATCGCCATCATGGCGCAGATCGGCTGTTTTGTCCCCGCCGCGAAGGCGGAGGTGCCGATTCTGGACCGCATCTTTACACGCATCGGGGCGGCGGATGACCTGATCGGAGGGCAAAGCACCTTTATGGTGGAGATGGCGGACATCCAGGTCATGACGGAGAAAGCGACAGCCCGCAGCCTGATCATTATCGACGAGCTCGGCAGAGGCACGTCCACGAGCGAAGGCATGGCCATCGCCCAGGCGGTCATCGAATATGTGCATGACAAAATCGGCTGTAAGGCGCTCGTATCGACGCATTTCCACGAGCTGGCCCATCTGGAGGAGAGCCTGCACTCGCTGCGCAACTTCTCGATGGCGGTACAGGAAAGCGGAGACAAGGTGAATTTCCTGCGCAAGCTGATTCCCGGAGCGGCTGACAGCAGCTATGGCATCTATTGTGCCCGGCTTGCTGGTCTGCCCGATGTGATCATAAACCGGGCAAACGGGCTGCTGGCTGGCTTCGAGCAGGTTGCTGCCCAGGTGACTGCCGGTGTGGAGGCTGCCGCACAGGTAACCGCCGGCGTGGAAGCGGCAGCCGACTCCGATGCCGGACAGATGCCAGAAGCGCGGGAAATGCCCGCAGTCGGATTACAGTCTGATACCGATAGCAAGAATTACCAGGAAAACAGGAACAACCAGGTGAAGGAGACGGTTGTCCAGCTGTCCATGTTTGGTGAGGAAGAGGAGTCGGTTGAACGGAAGATAGCTCCTGAACAGCCAGAGGCAGAAGTAGATCCGTCGGTTCTGGACATCATCCGCAAGGTCAAACAGGCGGACATCATGAATATGACGCCGCTGCAGGCGATGCAGCTGCTGAACGAGCTGAAGCATAGCGCGGTTGATTTGTAACCGGCCTATTATATTCGGACGGGGAGGGAGAACGTCATGGCGAAAATCAAGGTGCTGGACGAGCACATCGCCAACCAGATCGCGGCGGGTGAGGTTGTTGAACGGCCCGCTTCCGTCGTGAAGGAGCTACTTGAAAACTCGATCGACGCGGGCAGCTCGCGCATCGATGTCATGGTTGAAGAAGGCGGGCTGGCAAGCATTCGCATATTGGACAACGGCAGCGGCATTGAGCCCGAAGATGTCGAGACGGCCTTTTACAGGCATGCCACCAGTAAAATTGTGCATGGCCGCGATCTGTTTCAGATTACAAGCCTTGGCTTCCGGGGAGAAGCCCTCCCCAGTATCGCGGCGGTAGCCAAGGTCGAGGTGCTGACCTCCGCCAGCGATGACGGGCGCGCCCGCCGCATCGTCATTGAAGGCGGAAGGCTTGTGTCGCATGAGGATGCCGCCGCACAGCAGGGCACTGATTTTACGGTCCGCGAATTGTTTTACAATACACCTGCAAGACTTAAATATATGAAAACGATCCAGACGGAGCTCGGCCACATTTCGGACGTGCTCTATCGTCTGGCCCTGTCTCATCCGGAGATCGCTTTTACGCTGCGCCACAACGATAATGTGCTGCTGCAGACGCTGGGCAACGGCGATCTGCTGCAAGTCATCGCCGCCGTATACGGCACCTCCGCCGCCAAAGCGATGCTGGCCGTGGAAGGCGATAGCCTGGACTACAAGGTCAGCGGATATGTCAGCAAGCCGGAATGGACCCGTTCCAGCCGCAGCGCGATTTCTACGGTGGTCAACGGCCGTTTTGTCCGCAGCTATGGCTTGAATCAGGCGCTTCTGAAGGCCTATCACACGCTGCTGCCCATTAACCGCTATCCACTGACCGTGCTGAAGCTGGAGATGCATCCTTCGCTGGTGGATGTGAACGTGCATCCGGCGAAGCTTGAGGTGAGGTTCAGCAAGGAGGCGGAGCTCTATCAATTCGTGGAGGAGACGGTCAGAGCCGCCTTGCAGCAGCAGGTGCTGATCCCGAAGGCAGTCAAACGCGAGCCAGCCAGCAGGGAAAGCAAATCGATCATTCAGGAGCAATTTCAATTCTCGAAGGAGCAGGAAATTGCTGAACCGCGTCAGCCGGTTGTCAGCGCTGCAGAGGAGGACCTTGAGGCACCAGCGGACCTGCCGTCACCGCCACCAGAGCTTGGGTTTTCCGCCGATCGCCAGCATGCGGCGCCGTATGAAACACAGACAGCCCTTTCCGGAACAGGTGAGCGGGATGGTCAGGCTGCAGGGCGGGACGGAGGGGGCTTCTCCAGGCAGCAGCCCGGTATCCGCGAGACGGCGGCATCAACCTACAAGCCGGCGGCAGAGGAACGGAGAATTCCCTATCGGCAGGAGGCGGCACAGAAGGCCCAGCAGCTTGCAGCAGAGCGGGCGCTTCAAGGCCCAGCCCCTGAAATACCGCGTTTTCCGGAGCTGACCCTGATCGGGCAGCATCATGGAACGTATCTGATCGCACAGAATGACAGTGGTCTGTATTTGATCGACCAGCATGCCGCCCATGAGCGCATCAACTATGAATTTTATTATGAGAAATTCGGCAACCCGGAGGCAGCCTCCCAGGAGCTGCTGCTCCCCATTACGCTCGAATTTACGCCATCCGAAGCGGAAAAGCTGAAGGAGAGGCTGAACTGGTTCGAGCAGGCGGGCGTGCATCTGGAGCATTTCGGAGGACAGACGTTCCGCGTTACTTCCTACCCTTACTGGTTGCCCAAGGGTGAAGAGGCCGACGTCATTGAAGAGATGGCAGAGTGGGTGCTGCAGGAAAAAACGATTGACCTGGCCAAGCTGCGCGAGGCTTCGTCCATCATGTGCTCCTGCCGTGCATCCATCAAAGCGAACCAGAAGCTCACCGAACAGGAAGCGAGTGTGCTGCTGCAGCGGCTCGGCCGGTGCAAGCAGCCTTATACGTGCCCGCACGGCCGCCCGATTGTCGTTTCCTTCTCCACCTATGATTTGGAGAAGCTGTTCAAACGAGTGATGTAATATAAGTGCGTGTTCAAAAAGTCAGGTTTTCAGCACCGAGAAGATTGAATGAAGCTAGGGACTGAGGAGCGGAGCGTACGTGGGGGTACGTGAGCACCTGAAATGTTTCCGTAGGAAACATGCTTCGGAAGCATCCGCTTAGGCCCGGCTGAATTCAAGATTCGATGTCGAGTCCGCTTCCTGACTTCCCTCGTGATCAAAAGATGACTTTTTGAACTACCTCTTTAAGGAGCCAGAGACATTGTTGATACAACCCAATCATCACAGCTTTATCATCACAACAGGCGATTCGCCCGGCGCAGCGACGCTGGAGCGGGCAGCGCGGCTATCAGCTTCCACCGGAGCGCCTTACATCCCGCGCGGCAGCCTTTCCGTAGCCAAACTGGCGAAGCGGCACGTCGCCTCTGACGTGCTCGTGCTTGTACAGGACGGCGTGCGGCTGATCCGTCCGGGACATCCCCCGCTGGAATATCACCCCAGCATGGGATATATTCGCGCCAGACGGGTATTAAAGGGAGAGGCTGACCCGATGCTGACTGCCGCAAGGCTTGAGACGGGGGATACCGTTCTGGACTGTACCGCAGGCATGGGAGCCGATTCCCTCGTGTTTTCCGTCGCTTCAGGCCCGGACGGATTTGTGACAGCCGTCGAGAGTTCAAGGCCCGTATGCGCGCTGCTCATGGAAGGCATGAAATATTACCGTTCCGGCTTTCCTGCCGTGGACGAGGCTCTCAAGCGCATTCATGTCACGAGCGCCAACCATCTGGATGTGCTCCGCAGTCTTCCCGACCGGAGCGTGGATATCGTCTATTTTGATCCGATGTTCCGTGACCCCGTTGCGGATTCAAGCGCCATCGGGCCTCTGCGGACCTATGCCAATCCGGCTCCCCTTGAGGCGGAGAGCGTGCGGGAGGCATGCAGGGTGGCAAGAAAGACCGTGCTCATGAAAGAGAAACGAAAAAGCAGTGAATTCAGCCGGCTCGGATTCCAGGTTGAGCAGCGCGGACAAACGAAAACAGTGTACGGAGTGATTCAGATTGACAGCACAGCCTAAGCAGAAGCTGCTTGTGTTGGTCGGACCTACCGCGGTCGGCAAAACACAGCTCAGTATTGAAATAGCCCGCTCTTTTCATTGCGAAATCATTTCCGGTGATTCCATGCAGGTCTATAGACATATGGACATCGGCACGGCGAAAATAAAAAAAGCGGAAATGGGAGGCATTCCTCACCATTTAATCGATATCCATGAGCCGGAATACCCTTATTCGGTCGCGGAATTTCAGGAGGATTGCCGCCGGCTGATCCCGGAAATTCATGCCAGGAACAGCCTGCCGTTTATTGTAGGAGGGACGGGATTGTACGTAGAGTCCGTCTGTTATGAATACCGCTTTTCCGAGGTTGGTGCGGATGAGGCCTTCCGGCAGGAACAATTTGCCTATGCCGAACACGCGGGGAACGAGGCTCTGCATGCCAAATTGACAGAAGTAGATCCTGAAAGCGCGGCGAAACTGCATCCGAACGACCTGCGCCGGGTCATTCGCGCGCTTGAGGTATACCATGTCAGCGGCAGGACCTTCAGCTCCCTGTTAGCCGCTCAAAAAAAGGAATCTCCCTACGACTTGTGCATTGTGGGTTTGACAATGGATAGGCAAATGCTATATAACCGTATTGAAGACCGTATTGATGGCATGCTGCGGCAAGGGCTTGTTGAGGAAGTGGCGACTTTAATGGAGCGCGGAGTCAGAAGTGATGCCATCTCGATGCAGGGCCTGGGCTACAAGGAGATTTCATCCTATCTGCGTGGGGAAGCAACGCTTGAAGACGCGGTCGCTTTGTTGAAGAGAGATACCCGCCATTTTGCAAAACGGCAGCTTTCCTGGTTCCGGCACATGAAGGATATCCGGTGGATGGATGTGACGAATGCTGCACATTTTTCGGAAACTGCTGATGAGATGAAGAAAATTGTGGCAGGAAAGTTCGGTACAGATCTTGAATATATTTCAGAATAACTCAAATGATTATTGGGGGTACGGCTAATGAACAAGTCCATCAACATCCAAGATACGTTCTTAAACCAGCTTCGCAAGGAAAGCATTCCAGTCACCGTTTATTTGGTGAACGGGTTTCAGGTGCGGGGGACCATTAAAGCTTTTGACAATTTTACAATTGTGATCGATTCCGATGGACGGCAGCAGATGATTTACAAGCATGCCATTTCAACATTTACACCGCAGCGGAATGTTTCCCTGATGCAGCAGCAGCAGGAAGGCGGCAGCGAAAGCTGACCCCTCAGGATGAAACTTTTGAGTGTAAAATTTCGTCTAGTTGAATAGAAATTGATACGGAGCAACCTGACAGAGGTTGTTCTTTTCATTAAGAGGTCTCATCGGTTTCAGAGGTTTTATCGTTTCGAAAAAAGAGAGAGAAAAAACTACGCAACACCGAAAGGGAGTCAGAGTAATGCCAAACGATTCATTGTCCAGGTCCGGTAACCGCAATCGGCAAAATGCCGCGGGCAAGCCGAAGGGCAAGAAGAAAAAAATTACGGCAAAGCGTGTCGGCTGGACGCTCTTCTTTACGGCGGCGCTTGCAGTAATCGTAGCACTGGCTGGATATTTGTACGTCATGGTTAATGGAGAGAAGCTGTATCAGGCGAATTTGGATAAAATCACCCTTAACGAGCCTTCCAAGATTTTCGACCGCAACGGCAAGCTCATGGGGGAGCTTTCCATCCAGAAGAGTGAGCCGGTTGAAAGCGACGAGATCCCCAAGCTGTTAAAGGATGCTTTCGTAGCGACCGAGGACAAGCGGTTCTACGAGCATCAGGGTGTTGACATATGGTCGATCGGACGCGCGGCTGTCCGTGACGTGATCGCCCGGGCGGCCGTGGAGGGCGGAAGCACGATCACCCAGCAGCTGGCGAAAAACCTGTTCCTCACCAGAGACAAAACGTTTTTCCGCAAAGCAACGGAAGTGTCCATCGCAACGGCTCTGGAACGCAACATGACCAAGGATGAAATTTTGACGCTGTATCTGAATCGGATTTTCTTCGGCCATCAGCGTTACGGGATTAAAGCCGCGTCCGAATATTATTTCGGTGAGAGCGATCTAAACAAGCTGAAGCTGTGGCAGATGGCCACCTTGGCGGCGCTGCCGAAAGGGCCGTCCAAATATAACCCGCTCTCCAATCCGGAAAACTCCAAGGAGCGCCGGGGGGTTGTGCTGCAGCTTATGTACGAGCAGGGGTATATCACAAAGGCACAGATGGATGAAGCGAAAGCTGTGAATTATAACTATGAGCCACCTGCTTCGGAAACCAAGTACACGGCATTTATCGATTACGTTATGGATGAAGCTGAGAAAGAGACCAACTTAACGAGTGATGACCTGAACGTCGGGGGTTACAAGATTTATACCACGATGGATGCAAAAACACAGGATGCGCTTGAGAAGGCTTTTGATGATGACGATCTGTTCGAGAAAAGTCCTGACGACAAGCCGGTGCAGGGCTCCATGGTCATTATGAACAACCAGAACGGCAGCATCGCGGCCCTTATGGGCGGGCGGGATTACCAGCGTCAGGGCTTTAACCGGGTAAATGCCAGCCGCAGACAGCCGGGTTCGTCACTGAAACCGATTGTTTCCTATGCGCCTGCGCTGGAAACGGGCAACTTTACATCCGATTCGCAGCTCAGCAATGAAAAGCAGTGTTTCGGCAACTACTGCCCGACGAACCTGCATGGATACTCTTCAACGATCAGCATGCAGGACGCGATTACGAAATCGGAAAACATTCCTGCGGTATGGCTGCTCAACCAAATCGGCGTAAAAACAGGCTACGAATTTGCACAAAAGCTGGGCATTACGATGACCGAGGAAGACAAGTCGCTGGCCATTGCGCTTGGCGGCATGAGCAAAGGGACAAACACGCTGGAAATGGCGCAGGCCTACAGCGCATTTGCCAACAAGGGCCAATTCCAGTCCGCTTATTCGATCAAAAAGATCGAGAACAGCGAAGGCACCGTCGTTTATGAGCATAAATCCGATACAAGACAAGTCTTGAGCGAGCAGACGGCTTATCAGATGACGGATATGATGCGGGAGGTCGTGAACAGCGGTACAGGCCGACGCGCGGACATCGGCAGACCGCTGGCAGGCAAGACCGGTACGACACAAAGCGGAATCGCAGGCAACAGCGGCAACCGTGACGTATGGTTTGTGGGTTATACCCCACAATATACGGGTGCCATCTGGATGGGATATGATCAGCCTGACAGCACCCATATGCTGAAGAACAGCTCAAGCCTCGCAGCCTCGTTCTTTGCCAAGGTGATGAGCCAGGCGCTGGAAGGCGAGCCGGTGCAGGATTTTGAAAAGCCTGAAGGACTGCCGGAGACTGAAGCTCCGCCAGAGGCGCCGCAGAAGCTGACAGCTCCTGCCGGATTGTCCGCATCCTACAATCCGGATACACAGATCGTATCCCTGACGTGGAATACGGTGGAAGGAGAGAATGTCCAGTATCGGGTATTTAGAAAGGAAGCCTCCGAGGGCAGCTTTACACCGATTATCGACGGGCTTTCGGTCACCAATACGGATGATATCGATGCGGCTGAAGGACGTACGTTCGACTACTATGTGACAGCCTACAATGCTGAAGGGGAATCCGAGCCGTCCGGTACGGTGCAAATTTCCATCGAGGCCCAGGCTCCTCCGGAAGATACAACGGGCGAACAGCCGGGTGATGGCGAGACGGTGCCTCCGGGCGATGGCACGCCGGTTGATCCGGGCAATTCGCTTCCAGGTGACGGGACCGGATCCGGAGAGAACGGCGGTGTTCCGGGAGATACAACGCCGCCCGATCAGAATGCCGGTGACGGCACGGGTGCTGACACGGGCACCGGCTTTCCGGATGGGCAGACCGATCCGGGCAGCCAGGATCAGCCTGCCGGAGAAGAGGTTCCGGGCAGCGGCCAGGTGGATACACCCGATCCGGGAGCTGAAGGTAACCCCGGGGATATGACTACACAAGATCAGAACCCTGGCCAAGGCAATGGTTTAATGAACGGCAACGGAAATGGAAATGGACATAACAGATAAACGTATAAAAAATTATGTTAACCTGCGGTCTGACAGCCGCAGGTTTTTTGCTGCTTGATTCATTTTTGAGTGTAATCTGCAAATATGGTAAGCTGAATTTACCAATGTTGGAGAGGACAGTCTACAATGAAACGGAAATTCGGAGACAGGGCAAACTGGAGGCGAATAACGAGCCGAAAATTTGCCTGCAAATATGTGCAAAGCGATTCTTTTACCGGGTATGTAACACTGTATACGATGCTGGGGCTGAAAGAACCGTTGTGGAAAACCTACGGCGGCCACACCTTCTGCATTGCGGACAAAGGTTATTCCTGGCTGCAGTATTATCCGAAGGATGCACATTTTGTAGTGACCGCCATGTTTAATGACAAGCAGCAAATTGTGGAGTGGTATATCGATACATGCCGCAGTCAGGGCGTAACCGATCAGGGTGTACCGTGGTTTGACGACTTGTATCTGGACATTGTCGTGCTCGGCAATGGCGAAGTGTTTCTGGTGGATGAGGATGAGCTGCAGGAGGCGCTCCAGAAGGGTCATATCACAGCCGGTGAAGCGCAATTGGCCAACAAGACGGCTGCGGAGCTGCTGCGGCTGATTGATGCCCACAAGTTTCCTTATTTTCAGATGTCGCTCCGCCATCGGGCGGAGTGGTTTCACAACGGAGAGTTCAAGCGCAAATGAAAGATGTGATGCATGAACTGCAGCC
The DNA here is from genome assembly GCF_046098255.1 of Paenibacillus jiangxiensis. Classification (NCBI taxonomy): domain Bacteria; kingdom Bacillati; phylum Bacillota; class Bacilli; order Caryophanales; family Paenibacillaceae; genus Paenibacillus; species Paenibacillus jiangxiensis. The sequence continues at coordinate 74,820 of NZ_JBJURI010000021.1, read as the reverse complement.
AGCACCGCGCCGTCCGCTCTGGAAAAGGCTGCTCCTCCCGGTTGGCAGGGGAAAAATCTTTACGATTACTGGGGCGGCCGTGATTATTGCCTTTCTGATATGGGCAGCATCCTTTCTATGGACGATCGGCACTGCGGCAGGCACACCGGATTTGCAGGCTGCGGATGTCGGCATCGTGCTGGGAGCTTCTATGTGGGGGGATTCTCCCAGCCCCGGACTCCGTGAGCGGCTTGAGGAAGCGGTCCGGCAGTACAGGAGCGGAAAAGTTAACAAGCTTATACTGACCGGCGGGCTGGATGATCCGTCCTTCAAGTACACGGAAGCGGAAGGCATGCAGCGGTATTTGCTTGACCGGGGTATTCCCGCAGCGGATATGGTACTGGAAAACAAGGCGACCAGCACGTATGAAAACCTGTTGTACAGCCAAAGTATTATGGAGGAAAGGGGCTGGACCTCAGCGATCATTATCACGCACACGTTTCACGGGCCGCGCGCCGCGGAGATTGCGGATTATCTCGGCTATGAGAAACCGCAGCTGGCGCTCGTCAAATCCAGGGTGCTGTCCCCCTGGAAATACCATTCCCGCGAGGTGCTGGCGTATGTAAAATGGCAGCTCGACCGGCTGCAGCTCACCGTGTTGTAAAAACAAGCAATATTGACTTAGCAGGCTTGCAGCAAAATGCTAATAAGGACATGCCGCCTTGAATACATTTGTGTAAGGGACCGAAGTCCGAACAAATATCGAGGTGATGGATGCATGAACGGACGGGGAGCAGCCGCCGGTAAGCGGCCGGAGGAGAGACCTTCCAGACAGATCAATGTCGTAATCCGCAGCCAGGAGCCTCCAAGCACGCCTGAAGCTGATACAGCCGGGGCTGTCAAAGAGCTGCCTTACTACAGCATGTACCAGGAAATTCAAAAAGAGCTGGACCAGCTGGTCGGACTGGACAGCATTAAAGAGCTGGTATTCGAGATTTACGCTTTCCTGCAGATTGCAAAGATGCGTTCGGAAGCCGGGCTGCAGAGCAGTTCGCACGTATATCATATGATATTCAAAGGAAATCCCGGGACGGGAAAAACGACGGTCGCCCGGATCGTGGCCAAAATGATGCAAAGAATGGGCGTGCTCGGCAAAGGGCATTTGATTGAAGCGGAGCGCGCGGATCTGGTGGGCGAATATATCGGTCATACGGCGCAGAAAACACGGGATCTTGTGAAAAAGGCGCTGGGCGGAATTTTGTTCGTGGATGAAGCTTACAGTCTGGCGAGAGGGGGGGAAAAGGATTTTGGCAAAGAAGCGATTGATACGCTTGTGAAGGCCATGGAGGATCAGAAAAACCAGTTCATTCTGATTCTGGCCGGGTACAGCGAAGAGATGGACTTTTTTCTGAGCACCAATCCCGGCCTGCCTTCGCGTTTCCCGCTGCAGCTTGAATTTCCCGATTATACGATTGACCAGCTCATTCAAATCAGTGAGCTGATGGCCAAGGAACGGGATTATATTTTAATGCCGCAGACCATATTTAAAATGAAGCAGCATCTGATCACCGCCAAGGATGAAAGCCTTCATAATTTCAGTAACGCCCGCTATGTGCGCAATGTGATCGAAAGATCGATCCGCCACCAGGCCGTGCGGCTGTTGAATCAATATGCCAGCGGACAGCCGGGCAGACTGGAGCTGATGACGCTGCGCCCGGAGGATTTGAAAATCGGGAAGAAATAGACGATAATAGGATTCTCCATGGAAGTTTTACCAAGGCCGGCCTGTAATCAGGTCGGTTTCTGCACGAGATGAGACCTATTGCCAATAAAGGAGCTGACGTTCATGGCGAATTCTACATATGATACGCAAACCGAGGTTCAGGATCGTGCCGTTCTGGTCAGTCTTGTAACGGATCAAGTAAAGCGCAGCGGGATTGATCCCCAATACTCGCTTGATGAATTGGTCAAGCTGGCGGAGACCGCCGGCGTGGAGGTGCTGAGCGTGCTCAGCCAGAACCGGGAAACGCCGGATTCCAAATGGTTTATCGGCAAGGGCAAAGTGGAGGAGCTGCGCGCCATTGGCGACACGCTCGGGGCCAACACGGCCATTTTTGACCAGGAGCTGTCCGGCGCCCAGGTGCGCAATCTTGAGATGACTCTGGATATGAAAATTATTGACCGCACCCAGCTTATTCTGGACATCTTTGCACAACGGGCCAAAACCAGAGAAGGGATTATACAGGTTGAGCTGGCACAACTCTCCTACCTGCTGCCCCGCCTCTCAGGGCAGGGTAAAAATTTATCCCGTCTTGGCGGCGGCATCGGTACGCGCGGTCCGGGGGAAAGCAAGCTTGAAACGGACCGCCGCCATATTCGCGGCCGCATCGGCGAGCTCAAGCGCCAGTTGGAGGAGGTAACACGCCACCGGCGGCTGCACCGCGAGCGCCGCCAGAAGAGCGGAATTGTACAGGTGGCTCTCGTCGGTTATACCAATGCCGGCAAATCAACGCTGCTGAAATCGTTGACGGCGGCGGACGTATATATTGAAAACCAGCTGTTTGCGACGCTTGATCCAACCTCACGGACGATGGAGCTGCCAAGCGGCAAAGAGATGGTTCTGACCGACACGGTCGGTTTCATCCAGAATCTTCCCCATGATCTGGTCGCCGCTTTTCGAGCCACGCTTGAAGAAGTGAACGAGGCCGACTTGGTGCTGCACGTGGTAGATGCCTCCTCGGATATGCGTGAGGATCATATGAAAGTGGTGCAAAGCATTCTGGAGGAGCTGGGCGCTGCCGATAAGCCGCAGCTGGTTCTCTTTAACAAGAAGGATGCCTGCACTCCGGAGCAGCTGGAGATGCTGCCTTCCGGTGAAGGCTACCTGAAAATCAGCGCCTTCGATGAAGGAGATTTGCTCCGCATCAGGGAGACGGTGCAGAACGCCGTAACCGGCGAAACGAGACGTTTCCGGATTCCGGCGGAGCGCGGCGATCTGACTCCTGTGCTGTACCGGATCGGTGATGTGATCGCCACAGAATACGACGGCAACGATGTTCTGTACGAGGTGCGCATCCAAACAGGGGAGTACGAAAAATACGGCCACGCCCTCGAAAACTTTACAGAAGGTTAACATTTCGTGGCGTGTCCAGGTTATTTTAATAGGAGCTTTATGATACAGGTTAGATAAGCTGCGGGTTATATGATCCGGCGGATCTAATCGGTTATCGGGATTGCATGAAGAGGAGACTTGAGAGGGAATGGCCTTATTTTCAGAGGAAATTGAACGCATCAGAGAAGAAGCGGAAGCAAAGATCAAAGACAGACTGCAGCTGGTTGACCGGATTGTGGACCACAATCAATGGAAGGTCATTGAGGCGTTCCAGAGCCGCCAGGTGAGCGATTTTCATTTTGCCGGTTCTACCGGATATGCCTATAATGACCGCGGCAGAGAAGTGCTGGATGAAGTGTATGCCCTCGTATTTGGCGCGGAAGCGGCGCTGGTCCGCCCTCATTTTGCGTCAGGTACGCATACGATCGCAACGGCGCTGTTCGGTGTGCTGCGTCCAGGTGATGAACTGCTGTATATTACAGGCCGTCCGTATGACACGCTGCACAAGGTTATTGGGACGCCGGGGGACGGAACGGGCTCGCTTCAGGATTTTGGCGTAAGCTACCGCGAGACGGCGCTCACGGCGAATGGGCAAGTTGATTGGGAGCGGGTGCAGTCGTCCATTACGCCTGCAACGAAGGTCATCGGTATCCAGCGTTCCCGCGGTTATGACTGGCGCTCTTCTTTCTCTGTTGCGGAGATCGGGGAGATGATCCGGCGGATCAAAGCGATCCGCAGTGATCTGATCGTGTTCGTCGACAACTGCTACGGGGAATTTACGGAAGAGATGGAGCCTACCGAGGCAGGAGCGGACCTGATTGCAGGCTCACTCATCAAAAATCCGGGCGGAGGCATTGCCGAAACCGGCGGTTATATCTGCGGACGCAAAAAGTACGTCGATTTGGCCGCGTACCGGCTGACGGCACCGGGAATTGGCGCCGAGGTTGGAGCAATGCTGGGGACGACACGCAGCATTTATCAAGGCCTGTTTCTGGCTCCGACGCTCGTGGGACAGGCGGTGAAGGGCAGCATTTTTGCTGCCGCCGTATTTGAAGCCATCGGTTTTACAAGCAAGCCGGCCTGGGACGAGCATCGGACCGATCTGATTCAAGCCGTGTCCTTTGACGGGCCGGAGCATCTGATTGCTTTTGTGCAGGGGATTCAAAAGGCTGCCGCCGTAGACAGTCATGTGGTGCCAGAGCCATGGGATATGCCGGGATACGAGCATCCTGTTATTATGGCGGCAGGCACCTTCATACAGGGAGGCAGTCTGGAATTGTCCGCAGATGCACCCATTCGGGAGCCGTATATCGGCTATATGCAGGGCGGACTAACGTACTCGCACGTCAAATTCGGGGTGTTAAAGGCCCTGCAAACGATGAAGGACCGTAATTTACTGTGAGTTTACCTAACACGCCGTTGACATTTTACATCAGGTAAATGTACAATGGGGTCAGTAGAAAAGATCACTGGAAGGTTGATGAAACGATGGGTGACGAAATTCGCAGAAATATGGCCTTGTTCCCGATAGGGATTGTGATGAAGCTTACTGATTTGTCTGCAAGACAGATTCGCTATTATGAGCAGCACAGCCTGATCGTTCCGGCGCGGACCTCAGGCAACCAGCGGTTGTTTTCCTTTAATGATGTGGAACGGCTGCTTGAAATTAAAGCTTTGATCGAAAAAGGTGTAAATATAGCAGGAATCAAGCAGGTGATGAACCCTGTCAGCAAGGAATCCGAGGAGGCAACGGTCATCACGGCCGATACGGAGGTCAAGCGCCGCGAGCTGTCCGATACGCAGCTGCACCGTTTGCTGAAGCAGCAGCTGGTGGCGGGCAAGCGACCGGGACAGGTATCGCTCATTCAAGGGGAGCTTTCACGCTTTTTTAATAATAAGTGAGGCAATCGTCTTGCTTCTGATGTAAAATCCTTTTGAATATCGTCCACACATAACAGATAAAAGGAGAGGTTACATTGAGTTACACTAAAGAAGATATTCTCCGCATTGCGCAGGAAGAGAATGTGCGTTTTATCCGTCTGCAGTTTACGGATTTGCTCGGCACGATCAAAAACGTGGAAATTCCGGTGAGCCAGCTTGAGAAGGCACTGGATAACAAAATGATGTTTGATGGCTCTTCGATCGAAGGTTATGTGCGTATCGAAGAATCCGATATGTATTTATATCCTGATCTGGACACCTGGGTCATTTTCCCTTGGGTAGCCACGGATCGCGTTGCGCGTCTTATCTGTGACGTTTACATGCCTGACGGTTCTCCTTTTGCAGGAGATCCACGCGGCATTTTGAAGAGAGTGCTGAAGGAAGCGGAGGAAATGGGCTTTACGTCCATGAACGTGGGGCCTGAGCCTGAATTTTTCCTGTTCAAAACCGATGAAAAAGGCAATCCGACCGAAGAGCTGAATGACAGAGGCGGATACTTTGACCTTGCCCCTACAGACCTGGGTGAGAACTGCCGCCGTGAAATCGTGCTGACCCTGGAAGAGATGGGCTTTGAAATCGAAGCTTCCCACCACGAAGTGGCGCCTGGGCAGCATGAGATTGACTTCAAATATGCCAACGCTATTAAAGCAGCCGACCAGATTCAAACGTTTAAGCTCGTGGTGAAAACGATTGCCAGACAGCATGGCCTGCATGCAACGTTCATGCCTAAGCCGCTGTTTGGTGTAAACGGTTCTGGTATGCACTGCCACCAATCGCTCTTCCAGGGCGGCGAGAATGCTTTTTATGATGAAAATGACAAGCTCGGCCTGAGCCGGACAGCCCGTCATTATATGGCCGGTATTCTGAAGCATGCCCGTGCCATGGCGGCAATTACGAATCCGACTGTGAACTCGTACAAACGTCTGGTGCCTGGTTATGAAGCACCGTCCTACGTAGCTTGGTCTGCAAGCAACCGCAGCCCGATGATTCGTATACCTGCTTCGCGCGGTCTGAGCACCCGCGTTGAAGTCCGCAATCCGGACCCTGCTGCGAACCCTTATCTTGCACTGGCTGTTATGCTTAAAGCGGGATTGGACGGTATCAAGCGTGAGCTTTCGCTGCCAGCTCCAATCGACCGCAACATTTATGTCATGACGGAAGAAGAACTGGTAGAAGAAGGAATCGCCAGCCTGCCGGCTGATCTGAAAGAGGCACTTGGCGAGCTGCTGCGCAGCGAAGTCATTGCCGATGCTCTTGGCGACCACGCTCTTGCATACTTCTACGAGCTCAAAGAGATCGAATGGGATATGTACCGCACGCAGGTTCACCAATGGGAGAGAGATCAGTATTTGACTCTTTATTAAGGAGGAGAGTCCTTGGCGCGCCAGCGCTGAGGGCTTTATCTTTTTTGGTGATGGAAAATAAACGTGCAAATGAATGTCGAACGGAAAAAGCCTTGGAGCGTCCAAGGCTTTTGATTGTGATTCGTCACATTTGGAAGGGGCTGCTTAGCGGCCTCTTCTTTTTTTGCCTACAGAGCAGATGTAACAGCTTGGGTCGTTTCTCACGGATACAGGGAATACATGATGCGGAACTGGAACCGGATGGCAGCGGTTGATCACTTCAATGGGGTGAACTACCGGAACGACCGTTGGAAAGTAGCGATCATTGATGAATCGAATCGGAGGGTAGACGATAGGCCCTGCTGTTGGATAAAAAGACATTCTGACAACTCCTTTCGGATATGTTGATATAACATATGCCATTTAGCCGCGCTTGACTGGACAATTGCCTGACGACAGGCATTCATCAGCATTCGCACAGAAGCAGAATCAACCGCTCATTGGCATTAACTTTGAATAGACAGAAACACCCCTGCAATTTATGCTCGATCACACAAATTGCAGGGGTGTCTTAGGTCTAATATGAGCTAGTGAAAATCCCTGAACAAACCGACTACCTTGCCCAATATGCTGACTTTGGTCAAGCGGAGCGGTTCGTATTTCGGATTCTCGGGTTGAAGCCGAACATGATCTTTCTCTTTGTAGAAGGTCTTCACGGTCGCTTCGTCTTCCTCGGTCATCGCCACGACGATGTCTCCATTATTGGCCGTTTGCTGCTGTCTTACAATGACAAAGTCCCCGTTAGTGATGCCTGCTTCAATCATACTGTCCCCTACAACAGACAGCATAAACATCTTGTCATCACCGACAAATTGCTGAGGCAGCGGGAAATAATCCTCAATATTCTCCGTAGCCGTGATCGGAATGCCTGCGGTTACCTTGCCGACCACCGGAACGCGGGTTACCGTGTAGCTGAACATATGTGTCTGATCCGAATCCTCCTGGCCGAGCAGCTCGATGGCCCGCGGCTTGGTGGGATCCCGGCGGATTAGCCCCTTCTTCTCAAGCCGGTCCAGGTGCCCATGGACAGTAGAACTGGAAGCAAGTCCAACCGCCTCTCCAATCTCTCTTACAGAGGGAGGATATCCCTTTAAGCGAACCTCATTACGTATAAATTCCAAAATTGCCTGCTGTCTGCTGGAAATCTTAGACATGTCCCATCAACCCCATTTAAGTAACGTTTGGGAAAATTATAACATAGAACTTCCGTTCGTACAAACATAAGTTCTGAAAGTCGGCAAACAATTTGCATGGCAGAATGTCTGCTGTGACAGCAAGCAGTACAGCCGTAAACCGGGCTTTTACAGTTGCGTTTTTCTTGTGAAATCTGGAAGCGAAAAAAAGAGAACTTGTGTTCTAATTTTTGCTTGAACAAAACATGTGTTCGTGTTATAGTGTTCTCGAAATAAACAAGAACAAATGTTTGGAGGTTGTTAACATGTTAAAATACAGCTCCTATCAAAGCATATATAATACGGCAGTGGTGCAGGGCGGACACACGGACGGAAGAGCTGCTGTGCAGAACAAAAGCTCACTGGTCAGCATGCTTCGTTTATTCGTTGCCGTAATTGTGCTCTGGATTTCTTTTGCCGGCCTGTTTACAGTATTTGCAGGTTCGTCCGATTTACATGCATCTGATGAGAAAGTGGTTGTGCTTTCGGGGGATACGTTGTGGGGAATTGCACAGGAGCATAAACCGGACTACATGGATACGAGAGTTTATATAGAAGGAATTATTCGGATCAACGGGCTCGAAAGCTCCGGAATCAGGGCAGGGGATGTGCTGCTGCTGCCGGAATTTTGAGGGATTTGCCTACTGCAGCCGAATCATATATATAGTTCTCAACATATGGGATTGAGACGAATATGAACGAATGGAACGGAGCTTGCGGGGGAACCTTGACAAGCTCTTTTTAACGTGTCAAAGTGTATAGTATCTTTGCGTATTTGGAGGGGACAAAATTTGGATATTGACAGCTTGGTGGCGCGCATTAATGAGCTGGCGCGCAAAGCAAAAGGAGAGGGCCTGACCGAAGCCGAAACAAAGGAAAGAGCCGAGCTTCGTGAAATTTACCTGGGCAACATCCGCCGAAATTTCCGGCAGCAGCTGGAATCCATCGAGCTTGTGGATGACGAGCCGGACAATGGCAAAGGACCGAAGCATTAAATACATTTATAACGATATACAGCCGGTGCTTTGGTCCGGTCCACTTGCTGGCGGCCCGGGCGGAGGCACCGTCACTATATAACCGTTACTATTTAGAGGAAGGAAATGTGCATATGGCTGGTTCATTTGAAAGAAAAATTCGCAAAAACATGGAGAAGGTGAACAAGCAGCGTAAAAAGCAGGGGGGCCAACCGATCGGCAGCAGCACGGGAAATGCCGGTGATACATATTATGGGCGTAATGTAACGGTTCCGATTATGTTGGCGGGTCTGTCCGTCCTGTATCTGGTCTTGACCATGTTATGGACACAGGTAGGCATGAGGGGCATGGATTGGCTTGTGTTTGGGCTCTATATGCTGCTTGCGCTCGTATTTTTTCTCCGCCGTCCGTATTTGCGGGTTGGCAAAAACACGCTATATACGCTGAAGGGCGGAAGGGAGCGTTCGATGCCTGCGGATCAGATCAAGAGCATCCAGGTTCAGTCCGGTTATGTTATCGTTGAGAAGCAGGGCAAAGGCGGCAACTGGGTTTTTAATAAAACACTGGGCCGTTATGATACCGATTCCATCGCGGAACGGCTTGAGAAATTTGCAACCGCCAATCAGCTTTCGTTTCAAGCGAAAGGGTCAAATAAATAAGTAATCACATGCGGGGAGCAGGATACAGCAGCCATCAGGTTAATTGAATGAAGGAGTGGACGAGCGGGATGACGATTCAAGCGGTAATGTTTGATCTGGATGATACGCTGCTTTGGGATGAGCGCAGTGTTGAGGAAGCATTTGCGGCCGTATGTCAGACGGCCTCCAAGGCAACCGGTGTGGATCCGGTCAAGCTGGAGGAAGCGGTAAGGACAGAGGCCAGATTACTTTATGAATCCTATGAAACCTTTCCTTTTACCAAAATGATAGGCATTAATCCTTTTGAAGGCCTGTGGGCAACCTTTGCCGGCGGAGATCAGCCCGAATTCCGGCAGCTGGAACAGCTGGCGCCTGTATACCGCAAGGAATCCTGGAGAAGAGGACTCGAAAAGGTGGGGGTAGCCGATGAAGAGCTGGCAGGCAGACTTGCCGAACAGTTCGGGATTGAACGGAGAGCGCGCCCATTTGTATATGAAGAAACATTCCAGGTGCTTGACGAGCTCAGGGGCAGATATAAGCTGCTGCTGCTGACGAACGGATCTCCTTCGCTGCAGCAGGAAAAGCTGGACGGAGTGCCACGGTTGATCCCTTATTTTGATCATATCGTCATTTCGGGCACGTTCGGCAAAGGTAAGCCTGATCCCTCCATTTTTGAACATGCTTTGGGGTTGCTCGGGATTGATCCGCACATGGCGGTTATGGTTGGCGACAAGCTGACGACGGACATCAAAGGTGCGCTCGCAGCTGGGGTTCATGCGGTTTGGGTAAACCGGAACAGCAAGACAAATACGGAGAGCATTCAGCCTGACTTTGAAATCAGGCATCTTGCTGAACTCGAGAATGTAATTCAATCGTTATCCTGATCTTTAACCGTCCGGACGCGAAATGCGCGCCGGGCGGTTTTTCAATTTCTGCTCACCGACAAAACAACCCTGCTGTCAGCCTGGATAGACTGCAACAGGGTTGTTTACAAACGCGGTCTTCTTCGGTGAATGTATGTCGATAGACGTTTTTCTCAAGCTTTAACGAAAGTCGGATCATCATAGTTGTGTGCCACCCATCCGTTTTCTTCAATAAAGAGACGGACAGCCACAATCTTCTGATTTTCCATCAAAGTGAAGAAGTGTGGTGTGTCTTCCGGTACGGAAATGACATCGCCAGGCGACAATTCCACATTAAAGTACCCGAGATCGCTGGCGCCTTTAATGATAAAAATGCCTTTGCCACCTACGATCGCCCGGATTTCATCTTCCGTGTGGGTATGGATGTTTTCAAATTTGGCCAGCAGCTCTTCAAGGTTCGGAGTCGCTTCGGACAATGTGATAATGTCCCAAATTTTATACCCGCGGCGGGCGGCCAGGTCTTTGATTTCGCTGTCAAAGGTGCTCAGAACCCGGGCTTTTTGTTCATCTGATAAAGTAAAATTCTCCTTAAGCTCGTCAGAGAGCTTACTGATATCCCATTTCTCATACAGTACTTCTTGCTTGGCCAGAAATTCCTGTACAGCAGCCTCATCGCTGATGCGTTCATTCGTATTGCGGATTACGATCTCAGCCATTTTTTCTCCCTCTTTTCCACTTGGAATTATCATATTAATTATGCATTATAGCGAATATTGGGTCACCTGTCGATGTGAATTTGATATATTTTATCCATTATATCATGGTGATTATAAAGAACGTACAGAGGATACCGCTTATAAGTATGAATTGGACCTGCGTATACGGAGACTGACTGTGATATGAGAAAGTTTTCTCTTCCGGCTTATAGAATTGTTCAGTTTTGTTGAATACTATAGATTCTAAATATCACAGTTGTATGTATTCAAGTGGAAGCGTTTCTGCTAAACTAAGATTTAACGTTTTGCGAGGGGGAACAAGGGCAATGAAAGAAAGTTTGCAGCATGCAATACAGCAGCGGATACTTATTCTCGATGGTGCCATGGGCACGATGATACAGCAGGAGGAGCTGACCGCGGCGGATTTTGGGGGTGAGGAGCTCGAAGGCTGTAATGAAATGCTGGTGCTGACGAGACCGGACGTCATTCAACGGATTCATGAGCACTACCTGGAGGCAGGGGCGGATCTGATTGAAACGAACACGTTCGGCGCTACTTCGGTTGTCCTTGCCGAATATGACATTTCAGATAAAGCGCGGGAGATCAATCTCGCTGCAGCCCGCCTCGCCCGTGCGGCGGCGGATGCCTTCCAGACACCGGACAAACCCCGGTTTGTGGTAGGGGCTATGGGACCAACAACGAAAACGCTGTCTGTTACAGGCGGTGTAACTTTTAGCGAGCTTGTTGACAGCTACGAGGAGCAGGCGCTGGCTCTCATTGAGGGCGGGGTGGACCTGCTGCTGCTTGAAACGTCACAGGATACATTAAATGTAAAAGCAGGCAGCATCGGAATCCGGCAAGCGTATGCCAAGAGCGGAATTGAACTGCCTTTGATGATTTCCGGTACGATTGAGCCTATGGGCACAACACTTGCCGGTCAAAATATCGAGTCTTTCTATATATCACTGGAGCATCTGCGCCCAGTTTCCATCGGATTGAACTGTGCGACCGGCCCTGAATTTATGAGGGACCATATCCGCTCACTGGCAGACATGTCCTCCTCTGCGATCAGCTGTTACCCTAACGCAGGGCTGCCGGATGAAAACGGCCAGTATCATGAATCTCCGGAATCGCTGGCGAGAAAAATGGGGGGATTCGCGGAAAAAGGATGGCTGAACATTGCTGGAGGGTGCTGCGGTACGACACCCGCCCATATCCGGGCGATGGCCGACGAAATGGCAAAGTACCCGCCCCGTCCTCTGCGCGGGCAGCATCCGCCAGCGATTGCGGGCATTGAAACGGTCTACATTGAGCAGGACAACCGCCCTTATATGGTAGGGGAACGCACGAACGTTCTCGGCTCGCGCAAGTTTAAGCGTCTGATCGTGGAAGGCAAATATGAGGAAGCGTCGGAAGTCGCCCGTGCGCAGGTCAAGAGCGGAGCGCACATCGTGGATATCTGTGTACAGGACCCGGACCGTGATGAAGCGTACGATATGGAAGCCTTCCTGAAGCTTGTCGTCAACAAAGTGAAGGTGCCGCTCATGATCGATACGACAGACGCTGCCGTAATTGATCTTGCCCTGAAATATACGCAAGGAAAAGGAATAATTAACTCCATTAACCTTGAAGACGGGGAAGAAAAATTTGAGATGGTCGTACCTTTGATTCATAAATATGGGGCGGCCGTTGTGGTCGGCACGATTGATGAGCAAGGGCAGGCCATTAAAAGGGAGGATAAGCTGGAGGTAGCCAAACGGTCATACGACCTGCTGGTGAACAAGTACGGCCTTTCTCCTGAAGACCTGATCTTCGATACGCTTGTGTTCCCGGTTGGAACGGGAGATGAGCAATATATCGGATCGGCCGAAGAGACCATTGAGGGCATTCGTCTCATTAAAGAGGCGCTTCCGGGCGTGCACACCATTCTCGGCATCAGCAACGTTTCCTTTGGTTTGCCGGAAGCCGGGCGCGAGGTGCTTAATTCCGTGTTCCTCTATGAATGTACCAAAGCCGGGCTGGACTATGCCATCGTCAATACGGAGAAGCTGGAGCGCTATGCTTCCATTCCGGTGCATGAACGGAAGTTGGCGGAGGATCTCATTTACAATACGAATGATGAGACTCTGGCGCTCTTTGTGGCGGCTTTCCGGGACAAAAAGGTAGAAAAGAAAAAGCAGGTCTCGAATCTGACGCTTGAAGAACGTCTGGCCGCTTATGTGGTAGAGGGCAGCAAAGAGGGGCTTGTTCCGGATTTGGATGAGGCTTTAAAGAAATATGCGCCGCTGGAAATCATCAATGGTCCGCTCATGGCTGGCATGGAAGAGGTTGGGCGGCTGTTTAACAACAATGAGCTGATTGTCGCTGAAGTTCTGCAAAGCGCTGAAGTGATGAAGACTTCCGTTGCGCATCTTGAACAATTTATGGAAAAGAACGAGAGCTCGGTAAAGGGTAAAATTATTCTCGCCACCGTTAAAGGGGATGTTCACGATATCGGAAAGAACCTGGTTGAAATCATTCTCTCCAATAACGGTTACCGCATCATTAATCTGGGTATAAAAGTACCACCTGAGCGGATTATTGAAGCGTATCGCGAAGAGAAGGCGGATGCCATCGGTCTCTCCGGACTGCTGGTGAAATCCGCGCAGCAGATGGTCGTGACCGCCCAGGATTTGAAAACCGCGGGTATTGATGCTCCAATCATGGTTGGAGGGGCAGCGTTAACCCGAAAATTTACCAAAAACCGGATCAGGCCGGAATACAACGGTCTTGTCCTGTATGCCAAGGATGCCATGGACGGCCTGGATCTGGCCAACAAATTAATGAATCCCGACACGCGCAGGGTGATGATCGAAGAGGCGGAGAACGAGAAAGATACAGAAGCAATCGCCGAGCCGAAACCGCTGCCGAAATTGAGCCGCGTCGAACGCTCCAATATCTCAACGGATGTACCTGTCTATATTCCGCCTGATCTTGAGCGCCATGTGCTCCGCAACTATCCGATCAGCCACATTTTGCCATATGTGAATATGCAGATGCTGCTGGGACACCACCTGGGCCTGAAAGGCAATGTTGAGCAGCTGCTGGCAGCAGGCGACCCCAAAGCGGTCAGCCTGAAGGAGACGGTGGACGAGATTTTGCAGTCGGCTGTTCTGGATGCGATCATGCAGGCACATGCGATGTACCGCTTCTTTCCCGCCCAATCGGAGGGCAATGATATTTTGATTTATGATCCGGCTGATCATAGCAAGGTGCTGCATCGCTTTTCCTTCCCGCGGCAGCAGGTTGAGCCTTACCTCTGTCTGGCGGATTTCCTTAAACCGGTAAGTTCAGGTACAATGGATTATGTCGGCTTTCTGGTCGTTACAGCCGGTCATGGAATCCGCGAGCTGTCCACGACATGGAAGGATCAGGGGGATTATTTGCGCTCACATGCGCTGCAGGCGGTTGCCCTGGAGGTGGCCGAAGGGCTTGCCGAACGGATTCATCATATGATGCGGGACAACTGGGGCTTCCCGGATCCGCCAGATATGACGATGAAGCAGCGGCTTGGGGCAAGATACCAGGGAATCCGTGTCTCGTTCGGCTACCCGGCTTGTCCGGATCTTGAGGATCAGGAGCCTCTGTTCCGTCTGATGAAGCCGGAGGATATCGGAGTCGCTTTGACGGAGGGCTACATGATGGAGCCGGAAGCTTCCGTTTCCGCCATGGTCTTCGCCCATCCGCAGGCTCAATATTTCAATGTGGATAAAGCCTAGGCGGTCTGAGGCAAGCGGGAGGAGTGCTGCCTCTTCCCGGGTTGTGCGCAGCGTATAGGAGCAGAAGAGGTTGGCAGCAGAATCCTCCGGGCTTCGGAGGTTTTTTGCTGCCCAGAGGAAGAAGGTTGGATAAGTATGGACATTTATTTTTTGGGCACAAACGCCGGCGTTCCGACGCTTCAGCGCAATGTTACTTCAGTGGCGCTGCGGCTGCTGGAAGAGCGCAGAACGATGTGGCTGTTCGACTGCGGAGAAGGAACACAGCAGCAGGTTCTGCGGTCGCCCCTGAAGCTGAGCAAGCTAGAGAAAATATTCATTACACATCTTCACGGAGACCATCTGTTCGGACTGCCCGGATTGCTGTCCAGCAGGGCGTACCAGGGGGGGACGTCTCCGCTGACCGTATACGGGCCTGCCGGGCTGAAGCAATATATTGACATGTCTCTGGAGCTCAGCCAGTCGCGCATCAACTATGAGCTGGATGTTATTGAGCATAACGGGGGACTGATTTTCGAGGACGATCAGTTCAAGGTGGAGGCAGCGCTGCTGGAGCACCGGATCGACAGCTATGGCTACCGGGTGACCGAAAAGGATAAGCCGGGCAAGCTGGACGCAGAGGCGATGGCAGAATACGGTATCCGGCCTGGCCCATTGTACGGCAAGCTTAAGCGGGGGGAGCCGGTTGAGCTTGAGGATGGGCGTATTGTGCAGCCGCAGGAGGTGCTTGGCGAGCCGAAGAAAGGCCGGATCGTTACCGTTTTGGGGGATACGCGTCCCTGCCGGAACGCGGTACTGTTGTCCGAAGGCGCAAACTTGGTCATCCATGAAGCCACATTTCTTCATGAGCTGGCGGAAACAGCCCATGAATACCATCACAGCACTGCGCTGCAGGCAGCCGAGACGGCCAAAGCTGCACAAGCGTGCGGGCTGATCATGACCCACTTCAGCTCAAGGTACAAGGATATGGAGCAGCTGAAGGAACTGCTGGATGAGGCCAAGTCTGTCTTTCCAAACAGCATGCTGGCAGAAGAGCATTTGCTGTTCCAGGTTCCCTGCTGAGCCGAAGCAAGGCTCGCATGTGTCCAAGAAATAAAGGTGCCGGAGCTGTTTCGGTACCTTTTATTTTCAGAAAGCTGCTAAGGAGAGGCTGATTATTTTCCGGGAAAGCGCAGAAACTGACAAATGTGTGGAGAAAATGCTTCCTTGAAAAAACAGCTGTCGATGGTTTTCGACGCAGATTATGCGCAAAGATGGCTTACATAACAATTTTTTGACAAATCCGCTAATTCCTCTGCTAAATTCAAGGGGAAATCATTGGACGTACGGCTCTGATTTTTTTAAGATAGATAGATGAGGCCGCTGCAGTGCAGGCAAATCGACTTATGCCCTGAATAATTAATGAAATGAATTAGGGCTTGGGCAGGGAGGAAGACAACTTGACAGCTCTACTGATTGATCTTGACGGAACGATGTACCATGGGAATCGTATGATCGAAGGAGCCGATCGGTTTATCCGTACATGCCGTGATCAGCACATTCCTTTCCTATTCGTGACGAACAACTCTTCACGTGCCCCGGAGGCGATCGCGGATATGCTGCGCGGAATGGGCATCGAGGCAGCAGGAGAAGAAATATGCACCTCCGCGCAGGCAGCCGCACAGTATGTATCCCGGGAACGTCCCGAAGCCAGGGTGTACTGTATTGGAGAAGAAGGTCTGCAAAAGGCGCTTATCAGCGCAGGCCTGCATCTCGTTGAGGAGCAGCCGGATTATGTTGTGCAGGGAATTGACCGCAATTTTACATATGCCAAACTGTCAGCCGCCATGCAATGCATTATGCAGGGCGCGGCCTTTATTATGACCAACCCGGATGTGCAGCTTCCTTCACATGAAGGGCTCATCCCGGGCGCGGGTACGATCGGGGCGGCCATAGAGGCTGCCTCGCAGACCAGTCCCGTCGTCATCGGCAAGCCGTCCGGCATCCTGATGGATTACGCGCTTAACCGCTTGGGGATCAAGGCGGAGCAAGCTGTCGTTATCGGGGATAATATGCTGACAGACATTGCAGCCGGCGCAGCCGCAGGCTGCAGAACGGCACTCGTCATGACCGGGGTGACAACGCCCTCCAATATGGAACAGCACATCCAGACGGCTGGGGTACGGCCTGATTATGTATGCAGCAGTCTGAGCGAGCTCTGGGGAGGCTGTCTGCCGCCGGCCAAATAATCATTGTAATTGACCAAAATATAACAGCCTAGAAAGGGTAGATACGATATGCCGGAACTTCCTGAAATGGAGAACTACCGGGCACTATTGTCCGGGCGTTTATTGGATAGACCGATTACCGGAGTTACGGTCCACCGGGAAAAATCAATCAATCTGGATGCGGCGGACTTTCGCTCGCAATTGCTAAGCAGCTCGATTGTGTACATTGAGCGGCGCGGAAAACATCTGATCTTTCATCTGAACTCAGGCAAGCGGCTGCTGCTGCACTTGATGCTGGGAGGTATGCTGTATCTGGCCGATCCCGGCGAATCCATCGAGCGTTCAACCCAGGTTGAAATCGAATTCGGCGGACAAAGGCTGCTGTTCATCGGGCTCAGATTGGGATACCTGCATCTGCTTACAGCCAAGGAGACCAATGAAGTATTGGCGGATCTTGGGCCGGAGCCGCTGGATCCGCGTATGACACTGGAGACTTTTGCCGCTTGTCTGAAAGGCAGACGCGGCTCGCTGAAGAGCACCTTGATCAACCAGCATGTCATCGCCGGCATCGGCAATTGTTATGCGGACGAAATTGCTTTCGCGGCAGGGCTTGCGCCGGCTTCGAAGATGCAAAACATTGCCGCATCCGCAGAGCAGGTCGGAAAGCTGTACGAAGCGGTCCGCACAGTGCTCAGCGAAGCTTATATGTATGGCGGCTATATGGAGATGCCCTTGTTTCAAGGGGATGCCAAAACAGGCGGCTTCGATGAAAGATGCCAGGTCTATGACCGTGAAGGCGAGGCCTGTCCGCGGTGCGGGGGAACGATACGCAGGGAGGAGCAAGCCGGACGCAAGGTATTTTACTGTCCGGATTGCCAGCATGAAGCTTGAGTGTTATGTGGGAGCGCATGTCAGCACGCGCGGAGGTTTCTACAAGGCGGCGCAGCGGGCAAGGGAGGCCGGGGCGCTCTCCTTTCAGTATTTTCCGAAAAATCCGCGCAGTCTGTCTTTAAAGACACCGGATGCTTCCGACGCCGAGGCCTGCAGGAGTTACTGTGAAGCCCATCATTTGAAATCGATCGCTCATTCGCCTTATCCGGTCAATCCAGCGGTGGGCGCAACCAGGGGAGAGGAAGCGTATGTGCTCATGGTGGCGTCGCTGCTGAATGATCTGGCGATTGCGGAAGCGTGCGGCTCTGTGGGGATTGTGGTTCATTTTGGCCATTTGCGCAGCAGCGATCCTCTGGAGGGGTATAAAAATATTATCAGCTGTCTGGATGCCGTATTGGGTCGCTGGACCGGAGCTGCCAAAATTCTGCTTGAAAACCAGGCTGGCGATCATGGCCCGATGGGAACGACACTGGAGGAAATGGCGCAGGTCCGGAGCTTGAGCAAATTTCCGGAACGAATCGGTTTTTGCCTGGATACTTGTCATGCATTTGCCGCTGGACTCTGGAATGGCGGTGTGGATGAAGGATTGCTGGAAAAAGGGTCCCGGCTCGAATACTGGAATGCTCTGTGCGCTGTTCATCTGAATGATTCACGTTATCCCGGCGGTGAAAGAAAAGACCGTCACACCAGAGTTGGTACAGGATATATAGGCGAGCAGGGCTTTCGCTGGCTGCTGGGACAACGTCCTTTCCAGCAGATTCCCCTGATCATGGAGACTGAGCCGGGAGCAGACGGAACACACCGGGCGGATATTCGCAAAGTACTGGAATGGGCTGAGGCAACCGGATGACATAACGATAGCAGGGAGGAGGAAACTGAATGAACTTATATATGGATGATTACCGGCGCTGCCCGCAGGGCTTTACGCTGGCCCGCGATGCGGAGGAGTGCCTGCTGCTGCTTCGTGAATACAAGGTTGACATCCTCTCGCTGGATTATGATCTGGGGCCAGGGGAGCCGACGGGGCTTGAAGTGGCAGCCGCGATCGTCAGGGAAAAATTGTTCCCGGAGCAGATTTACCTGCACTCGTCGAGCCCGTCGGGCAGAAGGCAGATGTACGAAGTGCTGTACGGCAGCCTGCCGGAGGGAGTGCGGCTGTACAATCATCCGGTTCCCCCTGAACTGCTCAGCCAGCTTGAACAGAGGGAACGGCGATGAGGGAGCGCAATCAGCAGGAGCTGCGCAGAGATATTTGGGAAGGCTGCAGGCTGGCCGTGCTGGTATATACTCCGATGTGCGGCACCTGTGCCGTAGCCAAAAAGATGCTGGAGATTGTCGGGCATATGCTGCAGGAGGATATTATTGTACAGAGCAATATTAACTCCATACCCGATCTGGTTCAGGAATACCGGATATCCAGCGTGCCCGCGCTGCTGCTTTTCAATGGCGAAAGCTCCGAGCCGAAAGTGATATACAAAATGGAATCCGTGCAAAATTTGCTGGAGCAGATAAGGGGAGTTTGCCGGTGATTAAAATGGAGCATATTACGCTTCAGCGCGGCCAGGACCGGATTTTGGACGATGTGAATCTGGAGGTCAGGACAGGGGAGCATTGGGCGATTCTGGGACGCAACGGTTCAGGCAAAACGACGATGCTCGAAATGATGACAGGTTATCTGTTTCCGACTACGGGCCGTGTTGAGGTGCTGGGGAACGTATATGGAGAATGCGACGTAAGGGAAGTGCGCAAGGAGATCGGTTATATCAGCCAGTCGCTGCTGGAGAAGCTGGCCTTAAAGGACCCTGTGTGGGAAGTCGTGGCTACGGGTGCTTACGCATTTTTGCGTTTTTATCAGGAAATTCCTGAAGAGGTGAAGGAGAAGGCCATCTTGCTGCTGCAGGAAATGAATCTTGGCGGTCTGGTTGACCATCCCCTTGGCACGCTATCCCAGGGAGAGCGCAAAAAAGTGATGCTGGCGCGTTCGCTTATGGCTGAGCCGAAGCTGCTCATTATGGATGAGCCTTGTGCCGGACTTGATCTGTACGAGCGGGAAAAAATGCTGCTGGAGATCGACCGTCTGCGCCAGCGTGACATATCCGTTATCTATGTAACGCATCATATCGAGGAAATTGTCCCTTTATTTACGCACGTCGCTTTAATCCGGGATGGGAAAGTGGCGGCCGCCGGCCCGAAGAAAGAGGTATTGACCAAAGAAACGATAATGCATACGTATGAGATTCCGGTCGAGCTGCAGTGGGATGATGAACGCCCGTGGATCAGGGTATGCGCTGGAGGTTAACGTTATTTTGAATTCAATGGATGAAGATATGCGAGAAAATGAGGAAAAATCTAGCGAGATGTCGCGCTTTATATGCACAGCCAATCACGGTTTTGCCCCGTACGCCCAGGAAGAGCTGCGGCGGCTGTTCGGCTCGGTAAAATCGACCGTGCTCATCCCGGGTGAAGTGCTGCTCGTCACGCTGCCTGATGAGACCGCAGCGGCGGTGGACAGAATTAAAGCGCAATCGCCGATGTTTCTGCGCCATCTGTTCCCCGTCCAGTTTCAGGAGGAAGGCGGCAGCATGGATACGGTGCAGAATCGGCTGGCGGCTTTCGTCATGAACCGGAGCGAGCTGCAGGGGCAGATTCTGTCCGTGCAGGTCCGCAAAAGCAGTGACAGCCCATGGGAGGACAGCACGGGAGCGTTAAAACAGGCCATTACGGACAAGCTGACGGACGCGCCGCTGGAGTTTGCCGTGCGCGGAGCGGATTACGTGCTGTCCGTATTTGCCGCTCATGACTTCTGGTATGCAGGCATTTCCAGACCTGACAACAACCTGTCCGACTGGAACGGAGGGGCTGTGCGCTTCCAGAAGGAAGAGGGGCAGGTGTCGCGCGCCAAGTTCAAGCTGCTGGAGGCCGAAACGGCCTTTGGGATTGATTTTACAGCCTTCAGAAAAGCTCTGGACATCGGTGCGGCTCCGGGAGGCTGGACCTCATTCCTGCTGGAACGCGGGCTTGAGGTGACGGCAGTGGATCCGGCGCGCATGGATCCGTCCGTCCTGCAATCGCCGCGCTTGACCTTCCTTCGCAAAAATGCGGGAGAGGTCAAGTTCCGTGACAGCGAGTTTGATGTGCTGGTATGCGATATGAGCTGGAGTCCGAAGCAGATGGCGAAACTTGTTACAGGCCTGTTATACAGCCTCGCCAGCGGGGGAACGGCCATCGTGACGGTAAAGCTGATGCACAAAAAACCGCTCGCGCTTATTCAGGATGTCATCTCCTCCTTCGAGCAGGCGGGAATGCAGGTGCAGCAGGCGAAGCAGCTGTTCCATAACCGGGATGAAATAACACTTTATATGATTAAATATGCTTAAAAATATCATTGCAGAAATGTATTAAGTACACTATAATTAGTCCAAATTGTGTAAATCATATCGTTTAATAAGCAGGGAAAGCATCCCGTAAGTGACTTCTTTTGTTGAGGTCATTTACGGTGAGGGCTTTCCTTTTTTGCTTTTCAAGGAGGGAAGGGCAGCGATGAGGCAAAATCGGGAGCATGAGCCCGGTTATGTATTGGGCGGGAGATACCGCATATGCCGGCTGATCGGCAGAGGGGGCATGAGCCGGGTTTATATGGCGGAGGACCTGAAGCTGACGGGCAAAATATGGGCTGTTAAGGAGACGGCGGCCGATAGGGAGCTGATGGGGGCGTGGAGAGCGGAAGCGGAGATGCTGAGCGCACTCAATCATCCGCGGCTGCCGCGGATCGTTGATTTTTTCGATTACAGCAGCGAAGGCAATGTATATGTTGTCATGGATTACATCGGAGGCATAACACTTGAGGCTTATATGCGGAATAACGGCGGGATAATGGAAGGACAAAAAGTCATATCGTTTGCCCTGCAGCTGCTCGATGTGCTCGACTATCTGCACAGCCATAAGCCTTCCATCATCTATCGCGATCTGAAGCCGTCCAACATTATGATCACCCCGGAGCTTGAGCTGAAGCTGATCGACTTCGGCACGGCAAGGAATTACAGTACCAGCAGCAGCCAGGACACTGTGAAGCTGGGAACGGTCGGGTTCGCGGCTCCCGAGCAGTATGGCGGAGGACAATCCGATGCACGCTCCGATCTGTATGGTCTTGGTGCGCTAATGCTATATTTATGTACAGGCGGAAGACACAGCGAATGGGCGCCTGGCGTGGAGGAGGCCGTTCGATCCAGGCTGCCGCGTGATTTGGAAAGGGTAATCCACAGGCTGCTGAAGACCGATCCAGGGGAAAGATACCAAACCGCCAGGGAGGTTGTGCATGAGTTAAGGCGGTTATCCGTGGAGTCCGGCGAACGGCCGGCACCAACAACGGAGGCAAGATATTCCGGCACACGGGTGATTGCGCTGCTTGGTGTATCGCCTGGCTGCGGGGTAACGCATACGGCTATTGCCATCAGCCACTATCTTTCACGACAGGGCGGCAGGGTGGCTGTAGCAGAACTGAACGAACGATCACAGTCTTTTTCCAGAATACAGGCGCTGCTGGAGGGAGAGGAGCGTGCGCGGGCGGAGGGAACAAAGCAATTTTCTTTTGAAGGGGTGCAGTACTGCCGCCAAACCTCGCCGGACGACATCATCCCGATGTTGAGCGGGGACTTTGATTTTATTGTTTTTGACCTGGGAAGCGGCGTGGATCATGAAGGGCTGGAAGAGTTTCTGAGGGCCGATTATCCGCTGGTTGTCGGGTCCGGAGCGGAGTGGAGGCTTCCGGATACGGTGACGTTTGCAAGAGCCCTTGCCAGGTACCCGCAGCAGAAGTGGAGCTTCTGCCTTCCTTTGGCGACAAGCGAGGCCGCCCGCCGCCTTGGAAAAGAGTTGAGTACAAGCAATGTCTATGCGCTCCCTCTTCATCTGGACCCTTTTGAGCCATATGCAGAAATGGACTCGGCTTTGCAAGCTTTGTTCAAGGATGTGATCCCTGAATCGAAGCGGAGAAAACCGTTGTTTGCTTCCTTCCGAAGATGGTGAGACTACGCAGTGCAGATCAGGCAATGCATTTTCGTTTTGACGGTTCCGGTAAAGCTGCCACTTATGCTACAATAGGGCTTTGAAAGCAAACCCGAAGTCATATTGAAGTTTATGGATCGCGTTTACAAGTAAACGCTAAAGGAGCTAGCTAACGGAAATGAGTTTATTAACTGTAGAAGACGTTTCCCATAATTTCGGGGACAGAACATTATTCAAGAATGTATCGTTCCGCCTGCTGCCGGGAGAGCGTGTCGGTCTGGTGGGAGCCAACGGTGTCGGTAAATCGACGCTGATGAATATTTTGACAGGACAGCAGCTGCGTGACAGTGGCAAGGTTGAATGGACGCCGAAGGTTCGTTACGGTTATCTGGACCAGCATACGAAGCTGACTCCGGGAAAGACGGTGCGTGATGTGCTCAAGGATGCGTTTCTGCCGCTGCTTGAGCTTGAGAAGGAACTGAATGCGATCACGGATAAAATGGCCGAAGCCACGCCGGAGGAGCTTGAGGTGCTGCTGGAGCAGATGGGGGAAATCCAGGAGCAGCTGGAGATCGGCGATTTTTATCTGATTGATGTGAAAGTGGAGGAAATGGCCAACGGGCTTGGACTTGCTGCAATCGGACTGGACCGCGATGTAGCCTCTTTAAGCGGGGGGCAGCGCACGAAGGTGCTTCTTGCCAAGCTGTTGCTGGAGAAGCCGAATGTGCTGCTGTTGGACGAGCCGACGAACTACTTGGACGTTGAGCATATCGAGTGGCTTACACGTTATTTGAAGGACTATCCTTATGCCTTTATGCTGATTTCCCATGATACGGAGTTTATGAATCAGGTCGTCAACGTCATTTATCATCTGGAGTTCGGCAAGCTGAACCGTTATACAGCTAACTATGAGAAGTTCCTTGAAATGGCTGACATTCAGAAGACGCAGCATATCGAGGCTTATGAAAAACAGCAGGAGTATATCAAGAAGCAGGAGGATTTCATCCAGCGCAACAAGGCGCGTGCTTCCACATCCGGCCGGGCCAAGAGCCGCGAGAAGCAGCTTGATAAGATTGATCGGATCGACAAGCCGGAAGAAGCGGCCAAGCCGACGTTCCAGTTCAAGGAAGCGCGGGCCAGCGGCAAAACGGTCTTTGAAGGCATTGACTTCGAGATCGGCTACAGCCACCCGCTGCTGCCGAAAATGTCCATTACCATTGAACGCGGCGAGAAGATCGCTATCGTTGGTTATAACGGTGTTGGCAAATCGACGCTGCTCAAAACAATTCTCGGAAAAATACCTCCGCTGAGCGGCAAGACCTATACTGGAGATTTTCTGTATCCCTCTTACTTCGAGCAGGAGGTTCGTCCTGAGCGGATTACACCGCTTGACGATGTGTGGAACGAGTTCCCGCATCTGAACCAACATGAGGTCCGTGCCCATCTTGCCCGCTGCGGGCTGAAAAATGATCATATTACCCGACCGCTGTCCGCCCTAAGCGGGGGAGAGCAGGCCAAGGTCCGCCTTTGCAAGCTGCTGATGCGTGAAAGCAACTGGGTGCTATTTGACGAACCGACCAACCATCTGGATGTGGTGGCGAAGGATGAGCTGAAGCGTGCGCTGAAGGAGTTTAAAGGCACCGTGCTGCTCGTATCCCACGAGCCTGATTTTTACAAGGATTGGGTAACGAGAGTGTGGAATGTGGAAGAGTGGTCGGCGAAAGCCTGATGTGCAGAAAAGTGCAGCTTTGGATTTTTCGGACTGAAATGTGCTGCACGTCTAGGCAAGTGAACCGGATTGTGCTACCATGAAATGGGATTACAAAAGCATATAAAGTCATACAGGCGATTCAACAAGTCTGTATCACACTGGGGGAGCCGCGGCTGGCGGCTGAGACGGAACAAATGCATTCCGGACCCTTCGCACCTGATCTGGATCATACCAGCGTAGGGAAGTGGACATTAGCCGAATACGGAGCAAATGCGGCCCGCTTATGAGCGGGGTGCTGTTCCTTGTAATCGGTGAACATTCAAGTTCAGCCGCTTCCTGACCGGAAGCGGCTTTTTGGCGTTCCCGAATCACTGTCATGGAGGCAACAAACTAATGGAACTTCATCTTATTACGGACGGCTGTCAAAGCGCTGAGCGAACGGCAGACATCATGCGGCTGCTCGAACCGGATATCGATCTGCTTCATATTCGGGAGAAACGGTTGAGCGCAGCGGAACTGTATGTATATATGTCCACGGTATCGGAGCGCGGCTGCTGCCCCCCGGCCAAACTTGCAGTCAATGACCGTGTGGATGCGGCGCTGCTGTTTGGTGCCGGGACGGTACAGCTCACCTCTCACAGCCTGCCGCTGCAGCTTGTGAAGAGGAAATTTCCGGAGCTGCGCTGCGGGGCATCCGTTCACTCGCTGCCGGAAGCGCTGGCTGCGGAGCAGGCGGGGGCCGATTATGTGCTGTTCGGCCATATATACGATACCGCCTCCAAGCCCGGGCTGCCACCGCGGGGGCTGAGCAGCCTGGAAGAGCTCTGTCGTGCCGTCTCCATACCGGTTATCGCGCTTGGCGGCATTCAGCCTTGGCATGTACGGGACATCAGGCGGGCAGGCGCATCAGGAATCGCTGTGATGTCAGGCATCTGGAAGGCGGAGAATCCGGCAGAGGCGGCAAAGGAATACAGAAGTTTGCTCATGACTTGAAGCAGGGTGTTTCAGATCAGTTGAATCCCGATGAACACAGGAAAATGGGAGGAGGAACGACATGGGCTATTCGGCAGACTGTGCTGTGATCGGTGCGGGAGTGATCGGCAGCTCCATCGCCTATCAGCTGGCGAAGCGGGGCTTCAAAACGATTCTGATCGAAAAATCGGTCCCGGGACAAGGGGCCACACGGGCGGCGGCCGGAATGCTGGCCGCGGAGTGCGAGGCTTTTGCCCACCCGCAGCTGGCCGCATTGGCGTTGCGCAGCCGCAATCTGTTCAGGGAGCTGGTACGGGAGCTTGAAGGGATGACAGGACTGGTGACTGGTTATACAACCACGGGTTTCGTCCTTCCTGCCCGGACTCCGGAGGAGGCGGCACGCTTGTCGGCCATGGCCGGGTACAAAGATGGATCAGCCGTGGAATGGTGGGATGCCGCAGAGATTTCCAGAAGGATTCCCGGCTTGACAGGACAGGCGCTCGGGGGCTTGTTCCGCAGGCGGGAAACCCAGCTGCTTCCGCAGCGGCTTACACTGGCGTTGGTGGCGGGGGCGGAAAAGCATGGTGCCGAACTGCTGACGGACACAACAGCAGAAGGCATTCGGATCGTCGACGGAACGATACGCGGTGTAAGAACGAGCAGGGGGGACATTGCTTGTCCGAATGTTGTGATTACGGGAGGACTTGGGGCATCAAAGCTGCTTAATAACTACGGCCTAAGTCTGGGGCTGTATCCTGTCAAAGGAGAGGTTGCTGCCGTCACTATGCCCGCGAGCCCGCTGAAGTATACCATTTATGGGGAGGATGTTTATCTGGTGCCAAAGCCGGACGGGGAGCTGTGGATTGGTGCAACGAGCAAGCCACGCGAATGGGGAACGGATGTATCCGCAGGCGGACTGATGCAGCTGCTGTCCCGCGCTGCGGGCTGGCTGCCGGACATCGGGGAGTCGTCTTTTCTGCGAGCATGGTCGGGATTAAGGCCGCAGACGGAGGATGGCCTCCCTTTCATAGGCCCCGTCCCTGATACTGCCGGCCTTTACGCCGCTTGCGGACATTACCGCAACGGAATTTTGCTGAGTGCGGCGACAGGGGAAGCCATCGCGGAGATGATGACAGGCCGTACGGCGGAGCAGTTAAATTTGACGGCCTTGTCTCCGGAAAGAATGAAAAGGCAGCCTGTTGCTTCCGAGGAGGGATTGCGATGAGGCTTATTATTAATGGCCAGGAAATGATTTTTGATGTGGAAGTGCACAATGTGGACCAACTGCTGAATGCATTGGACCTGCGTGTCAAGACGGTCGTCGTCGAGCTGAACAGGCGCATATTGACCAAGGAAGTTCATGGCGAAACCGCATTGAAGAACGGGGATCAGCTTGAAATCGTACATTTTGTGGGAGGCGGATAATATGCTGCACATTGGAGATAAAACCTTTAAATCAAGACTGCTGCTCGGGACAGGAAAGTTTGCGGATCTTGAAACGCAATTGAAGGCCGTTCAGGCCTCGGAAAGCGAGATCCTTACGTTTGCCGTACGGCGCTTGAATTTGCAAGAGAAGGGACAAGGAAACTTCCTGGACATGCTGAATCTGTCCAGCTTCACGCTGCTTCCCAATACGGCAGGAGCGGCAAACGCCGCTGAAGCTGTCCGCATTGCCAGACTGGCCAAGGCGTCCGGTTTATGTGATATGATAAAAGTCGAAGTGATCGGGGATGACAGAACGCTGCTTCCCGATCCGATTGAGACTCTAAAAGCTTGTGAAATGCTGCTTGCTGAAGACTTCATTGTGCTTCCTTACATTTCTGACGATGTTATATTGGCCAAAAGACTGGAGCAGCTCGGCGTACACGCCGTCATGCCGGGGGCTTCCCCCATCGGTTCGGGCCGGGGCATCCTCAATCCGTACACATTGGAGCTCATTATCGAACAGGCTTCGGTTCCTGTCATAGTGGATGCCGGCATCCGTTCGCCTGCCGATGCGGCGCGCGCGATGGAGCTGGGCTCGGACGGGGTACTGCTGAATACGGCAGTGTCCCGCGCGGGGGACCCTGTTGCCATGGCGGAGGCGATGAAGCTCGCGGTAAAAGCGGGCAGACAAGCGTACAAGGCGGGCATGATTCCCGTTAAACGTTATGCTTCGGCAAGCAGCCCTACAGAAGGGATGGTTACATCATAATGAATGAACGCAAGACAGCGGTGCCGGCAGATTACGAACCCTCCGCTGCAGAAGCCGCAAAGGCCGCGGCCGACCGCTACTCACGCCAGGAACGCTTTGCGCCATTCGGCAGGGAGGGGCAGCGGAAGCTGCGTGCTTCTCATGCGCTGATTATCGGAGCAGGGGCGCTTGGCACAAGCATTACCGAGACGCTCGTCCGTTCAGGAATCGGCACGGTCACCATCGCAGACCGCGATTATGTCGAGTGGAGCAATTTGCAGCGGCAGCAGCTCTTTGCGGAGTCGGACGCGGTGCAGCGGATGCCCAAAGCGATCGCGGCCAAGCGACGCCTGGAGCAAATTAATTCCGAGTGCCTCATCCATGCCCATGTGCTTGATATCGATGGCGAAGCATTGGAAGAGCTGGCAGCGGATGTGGATATCATCATGGATGCTACCGACAATTTTGATACAAGACTGATCATCAACGATGTGGCGCAAAAGCTCGGTGTGCCGTGGATATATGGCGGCTGCGTGGGCAGTTATGGAATTACCTTCACCATTATTCCCGGAGAAACGCCGTGCCTGAACTGTCTGCTGGGTACGATCCCGGGCGGGGGGGATACCTGTGACACAGTCGGTATTCTTCCGCAGGCCGTACAGATGGTGACCGCCCATCAGACGGCGGAAGCGTTCAAGCTGTTAAGCGGCCACAAGGAGGCGCTGCGGGGCAAGCTGCTGTCCTTTGATGTGTGGCGCAACGAAAACGTAGCGATTTCCGTGGCCGGTGCCAAAAAGGAGGATTGCCCTTCCTGCGGGAAAAACAGGGTATATCCGTATCTGATGGCCGCCAATCGGCAAAAGGCGGATGTGCTGTGCGGAAGGGACACGGTGCAGATCCGCCCGGCCCGCCGCGCCAAGCTCGATCTGGAAGCGACCGCTGTTCGTCTGGCCGCCACGGGGGACGGACTGGTGGAGAGCAACCCTTTTCTCGTTTCCTTTGCTACTGGCAAACACCGGATGGTTGTTTTTGAAGACGGCCGCACGCTCATTCACGGCACGAACGATATAGCGGAAGCCCGTGTGCTCTATCATCGTTATTTTGGCTAAAATCCTGTAATTCCCTTTTTGCCCTGATACATGTATTCCTTGCGGATTCCCCAAACTATGGATGGGTTCATAGATATCGCCAGGCTGCTTTCAGAGCAGCGGAAAACAGGTGACGCATGGAGGAATGTATTTTGCTTGTTGGCGGGGAGAGCCGGGAACAAATGCGGGAAGGTTTGCGGGAAGCGGGATATCGTGTAATCCATCTGCATAGCGCACAGGAAGCTGCGGATCGTGTGGAAAACCTGGAATTCCAGCTGCTGCTGCTCGACGCGGAGCTGCCCTCGTTGGGGGCGGATCGGTTGCTGCTTGGGATCAATGATGAAATAAGGCGGATTCCCATCATCATGATAACGGATTCCTGGGATGCCGATAAGATCGTTCAATGCTTTGACCGGGGGGCTCATGACGTGGTGGCGGGGGAAGTGCCGGAAAAAGTGCTGCTTGCCCGCATTAAAAATTTGCTCCTCATCTTTCGCGGCGCCATTCAAATGAACAGCCGCATCAGGGTGGCGGATTTGACGATTGACAGGGGGCTGCGGATCGTAAGACGAGGAGAAGAGCAGATCGTGCTGACGGCGAAGGAGTTCGAGCTCCTGTGGTATCTTGCACTGCACGTAAATCAGGCCTGCAGCAGACAGCGGATTCTGAAGCATGTATGGAGGCATGAATATATAGCGGACACCAATGTAGTGGATGTATATATACGGCATCTTCGGCTCAAGATTGATTATGGACATAAGCATAAGCTGATACGTACGGTACGCGGTGTGGGTTACCTTCTTCAGGAGCCTGCAGCAGGAAATTCCGATTCCGCGTCATAAGCCGATTTCGGTATGGCATCAGGAAGAACGGACTAGACAGCGTCTCACAGCATACAAAAGGGATGTCCAAGGTACTAGACCTTTTGGACATCCCTTTTATATATATGAATTACAATACACGGCGTGCGAACAGATAGGTTCTCTTCCAGTTGCCTTTGTTCAAATCGGAGATGGTTACGCCTGGCGAACCGTAAGTGTGCAGAATTTTACCGTTTCCTGCATATACGGCAACGTGCGTTACGTTTTTGCCGTTAGCGCGGCTGCCGCTGGAGAAGAACACCAGATCGCCGGCGCGCAGATTGGATTTCGAGACATATGTGCCTTCCTTCGATTGCTGAGCGGAAGTGCGTGGGAGATTCACTCCATAATGTCCGAAGATGTGTTTCATGAAGGAAGAGCAGTCAAATTTTTTCGTCGTGGCGGTGGT
This sequence comes from Paenibacillus jiangxiensis, assembly GCF_046098255.1. Classification (NCBI taxonomy): domain Bacteria; kingdom Bacillati; phylum Bacillota; class Bacilli; order Caryophanales; family Paenibacillaceae; genus Paenibacillus; species Paenibacillus jiangxiensis. Next base: position 44,952 of record NZ_JBJURI010000021.1, on the reverse strand, counting down.
AGCTCCGAAGTCATATGGAGTGCCCATGTATTGTTTGCCATAATTAACGACTTGTTGACCTTGGGATACTGCTGTGGCGGAAGCCGCCTGTACGCTTGGAGCTTCGAATGCTGCGACGGCTCCAAAGCCGATGGAAGCAACGATCCCGACAGAGATAACTTTCTTGAACAAGCTATTGAAATTCATGGTATATTTGTACCTCCAAAAGTATTAGTCATTCGTGATGAATGCTTGCCCTCTTGCAGGACTGAGTATAACAGTTTTGTAACCTTCCAACATTTAGGGAAACCGGGCTCGTCCCTTGTCCGTCAAGGCTTTGAGTGTGATTATTAAAAAACTGTTAAAATTACTGTAAAAGGATGAAGCGGTAAGGAAGTGGGTAAACAAAAAAAGTCTAAAAACCTTGCTGATTCAAGGTTTTTAGACTTTTTTGCCACGTGCGCATCCGCTAAAAATAAGATTACAAAAATGTAATAATTCATTATAAAAATGTAATCAATATAGAAATGTAATCAATCTTTGCTCTGGATGATAAGCAGTATGCCGCTCTCGACGGAAACCTTTCCGGGGGGTGCGGTCAGACGGTTGCTAACGCCCCGGGATTGTCCCATTTTAAGGGTTGCGTTCACCAGCGGGTACATAAAGCCTTCAAGATTGATGCCTGTTACTTCAGTTGTCATCGGCAGCAGGGAAGTGTAGGTATATCCCCTGTCCTCTATGACGGCTTCCGTGCCTGTAAGCATGATCCGGTTGTGCGCATCCTGGATGACACAGTGGATATGATGCTGCATGGCGCGCAGCAGCATTTGCAAATTGGCAAGTGTATGATCCATTCTGGTACCGGTAGCGCCAAGGAGCAGCACCTCCCCGATCTGCTCTTCAATCGCCAGCTCAAGCGCAAGCTCCGTGTCGGTAAGATCCTTGTGGACAGGATCACAGCTGATGAGACGCTTGCTGTATTCCTCGATCTTGACCAACTGCTCCGGCAGAACGGAATCGAAATCGCCCACCGCGATATCAGGATGGACTCCGTGCTCCAACAGATATAACGCCCCGCTGTCCGCGCCGATAATCAAGTCGCCGTCCCTGATTTCAGACCAGTCATCCGAGGACAGTGCTCCGCCGGAAAATATGATTGCTCTTCTGGTGCTCATCCGCCACATCTCCTCTGTAAAAAATTACACTATATATTAGTATAACCTGGATAATTATCGCTTGCACAAATTCCCTTGGATTCGCTACAATGGGGAAGTGCAAAACTTGACAGGCAAAGTAAGGGATTTTACAAAAACAGGCAGACAGGAGAGAAAGGGAGAGAAGCAAGCCGTTGGAATTACACATCTTTGAATGGTTCAGCATTATCGGTACGATTGCCTTTGCCATGTCCGGGGCAATAGTGGCGATGGAGGAAGAATACGATATTTTGGGAGTGCTTGTGCTGGGGCTGGTGACGGCATTCGGGGGAGGAGTCATCCGCAACATTCTCATTGGCGTTCCGGTGACTACGCTTTGGAGCCAGGGAATGCTCATTACGCTGGCCGTCATTTCCATAGTTATCGCATTTATGCTGCCTTATGAATGGATCAGGCACTGGAAACGAACAGAAGCGCTGTTCGATGCCGTCGGTCTGGCCGCATTTGCGATTCAGGGGGCGCTGTATGCCACCCAGATGAACCATCCTGTCATTGCCGCCGTGGTTGCCGCTTTCCTGACAGGAACGGGGGGCGGTATGATTCGCGACCTGCTGGCCGGACGCAAGCCGCTCGTGCTGCGGGACGAGATTTATGCCGTATGGGCCATGCTGGCCGGACTGGCGGTAGGAACCGGATTAGCGGACCGCCCGGCAGAGCTGATCGTGCTTTTTATAGGCGTTGTAGTATTTCGTATGCTTTCAGTGTATTATAAATGGAAACTTCCGCGGCGATCGCTGCGCCGTGCATCGGAAACAGAGCCGGGAGCGGTTGACTGGCGGGTTCAGAGAGGAAAAGAAGCATGATTCGAGTATTATTTGTATGTCTGGGCAATATTTGCAGATCTCCCATGGCGGAAGCTGTGTTAAGGCACAAGGCCGCACTGCGAGGGCTGCAGGGGGCCATTGAAACCGATTCAGCCGGAACGGGCAACTGGCACATCGGCAAGCCGCCGCATGAAGGAACACTCAAGCAGCTCAAGCTGCATGGAATAAGCAGCGAAGGGCTGATTGCCCGGCAGATGCAGACGCAGGATTTTGAGCAATTTGACTATATCATTTGCATGGACGATTCCAATGAGCAAAACCTGCGCAGGCTTCAGGGGGGAGAGGATGCGGAAATCCTGAAATTCATGGATCTGCTCCCCGGTGAGCCGCTCCGCGAGGTTCCTGACCCGTATTTTACAGGCAACTTCGAGGAGACCTACAGATTAATTGATCTGGGGTGCGAGGTCCTTCTGGACAAGATTGTAAGCGAAAAGCTATAATATGGTCGTATGATGACAAAAGGGATAAACGGCAGCAGTGCCGTTTTTTCTGTTGTTTGGATGAAAGCGCAACCATGAGTTGGAGGCCGGAGAAAATAATATCCCGGCCAATAGACCGGGACAGGGGGGCTGCCGAACAAGTTTGCAAATTTCTGCAAAATTTGACGTTATGGAGGACTGTGCAGCGGGTATTGGTAGGTAAACCATGCTTATTATGCCAGTCCGAGAAAATAGCTCAGCGCGCCGGGCAGCTCGTTCTGCCAGAAGCCCCAAATATGCTTGCCGTCCTTCTCGCGATAGGAAACCGTAGCGCCCCGTTCTCTGAGCAGGTCTGCCGTCTTACGGTTAATATCGACAAAATCATAGGTTCCGGAATCGCTTTGAAATTCCGTTTCCTGCAGGCCGACGGTCATCCAGACTTCCAGATAGGACAAGTCCTGTTCACGGGCGATAAGCTCGCGTGATTTCTCGTAGTAGGCGCCGGACAGGCTGATTACCCTTGTGAACAGCTCGGGGTACATCAGGGCCAGGTGCAGCGAGACGCTGCCGCCGAGGGAATCCCCGGCAAGCACTCGCTCAGAGGTTTCTTGTCTGATCGGATACTTGTCTTCAATATAAGGAACGATTTCCTTGGCAAAGCAGGAGGTATAGGCCTCAAACAGGCTGCCAAAGGGAGCGTACTCCTGTGTCCGGATGGAGGTATCGACTTCTACACCTACAATGATGAATGGTTCCACCCCTTCATCCAGAATAAGCTGGTTGGCATGGGTGGCAATTCGCCCGAAGTTGAAAAATTCCTCTCCGTCTTGGCAGTAGACAACAGGGTAACTCAAAATCTCGTTATAGCCAGGCGGAAGATAGATTCGGAGATTGCGTTTTGCGTTCAAAAACCGGCTCTGGATTTCATCTTTGAGAATCGTTCTTTTCAGGTAGCGGGAATCCGTCATGCTTCGTCACCTTTCGCGGGTATTTTTTTGCAATCATGATCACAATAAGTTAAGATAACCGTGGTTGCAAAGACTGGTTAAATTTTAAAAGATGTACTATGCTGTTATATTAAATTTCGATACCTGTTATACATACACCATTTGCACAAAACAAATAAAAATGGCGGATATCTTTGACTCGAGAGGTAAAACAGGTGTATAATAATTCTATAACAGCGGAACTTGATATTCAAATTTTTTGTTGAGGTGAAGAAAATGAGCAAGGTTCCTTACGAAGTGTACACGGAGGAAGTGGAAGCTCTTTCCGTGCTTTCGCCGGAAGGTGAAATTATTAATGAAAAGAAGATGCCTAAGCTTACTGACGATCAATTGAAAGAAATTATGTACCGCATGGTATTTACCCGCACCTGGGATGACCGCGCCGTTAACCTTGGCCGCCAGGGCCGCCTCGGCTTCTATGCCCCGGTATCCGGCCAGGAAGCAACGATGGTTGGCAGTGAGTACGCGCTGGAGAAAGAAGACTTTATCGCACCAGGCTACCGTGATATGCCGCAAATCGTATGGCATGGTCTGCCGCTGTATCAAGCATTCCTGTATTCTCGCGGCCATCAGCATGGCGGTCAAATTCCTGAAGGTGTTAACGTATTGATGCCGCAGATTATTATCGGGGCACAAATCCTGCACGCTATGGGTATTGCAATGGGCTTCAAGCTCAAAAAGCAAAAACAAGTCGTCATTACATACACGGGCGACGGTGGCTCCTCCGAGGGCGATTTCTACGAAGGTCTGAACTATGCTGGGGTTTACAAGCTTCCGGTTATTTTCTTTGTGCAAAACAACGGTTATGCCATTACTACGCCATTCTCCAAGCAGACAGCAGCCCTGTCCATCGCTCATAAAGCGGTTGCGGCCGGTATCAAAGGTGTAAAAATTGACGGCATGGACGTGCTCGCAGTCATCAAAGCGGTTCAGGAAGCGGCTGAACGTGGGCGCAATGGTGAAGGCGCTACACTGATTGAAGCGGTCACTTACCGTTTCCGTCCGCACTCCCTTTCCGACGATGCCAGCAAATACCGTACGAAAGAAGAAGAAGGACAGTGGAGCGAGAAGGATCCGATTGCACGGTTGGCCAAGTATCTTGAGAAAAAAGGCCTGTGGACGCAAGAGGACACTGAGCGTGTGAAAGAAGAAGCCAAGGCGAAAGTTAACGAGGAGATCAAGAAAGCCGAGAAAACCGAGAAAATGACGGTTCCGGGCCTGATTGACAGCATGTTCGAGCATACGCCGAAGCACCTGGAAGAACAAAAAGCTGATTTTCAATAAAGCACCGCTTTAACCTGACCGGGAACGCAGCCGGTCGGTTCATGATGGATAAGGTACGAATGTGATCTGTTAATGTTTAAGGAGGATATGAAGCAATGGCACAAATGAACATGAAAGAAGCGATTCGCGACGCGCTGCGCGTTGAACTGAAGCGTGATCCGAACGTCATTCTTTTCGGTGAAGACGTAGGTAATGTAGGCGGCGTGTTCCGCGCTACAGAAGGTTTGCAGAAGGAGTTTGGCGAAGAGCGCGTATTCGATACGCCGCTGGCTGAATCCGCAATTGGCGGCCTTGCGGTAGGTTTGGGTATCCAGGGTTTCCGTCCTGTGGCAGAAATCCAGTTTGTTGGCTTTATTTTTGAAGCTCTTGACCAAATGGCCGTTCAAGCGGCACGCATGCGTTACCGTTCCGGCGGTCGCTACAACTCCCCGATCGTATTCCGTACACCTTACGGCGGCGGCGTAAAAGCGGCTGAGCTGCATACAGACGCGTTGGAAGGTCTGCTGGCTCAGACTCCGGGCATCAAGGTCGTTATCCCATCCAATCCTTACGATGCCAAAGGTCTGATGATCGCAGCGATCCGCGATAACGACCCTGTATTTTTCATGGAGCACTTGAACCTTTACCATGCATTCCGCGATGAAGTGCCAGAGGGTGACTACACGGTTGAACTGGGTAAAGCGAAAGTGGTTCGTGAAGGCTCTGATGTTACAATCATTACTTATGGCATGATGGTTCACACTTCTATCAAGGCTGCTGAAGAGCTTGAGAAAACAAAAGGCATCAAAGTGGAAGTCATCGACCTGCGTACGGTCGCCCCGATCGACATCGACACCATCGTAGCCTCGATCAAGAAAACCAACCGTGCCATCGTGGTGCAGGAAGCGCAGAAGAGTGCCGGTGTAGGCGCTGAGGTCGTTGCCCAAATCAATGAAAAAGCCATTCTTCATCTCGAAGCTCCTGTGCTGCGTATTGCTCCGCCGGATACGATTTATCCTTTTGCGCAAATCGAGGATACCTGGCTTCCAACCCCTGCCCGCATCATTGACGGTGTCAACAAAGTGTTGGAATTTTAATTAGAGCTCACAGTAAGAGGGTTTTGGCTGTTCCCGGCGATGAAAGCAGGGAATGGATGAACCCGGATTAAATTGGGAGGTTTTGAACGTGGCAAATTTTGAATACAAATTCCCGGAGCTTGGTGAAGGTCTGCACGAAGGCGAAATCATCAAGATGCATATCAAACCCGGCGATAAGGTGACAGACGACGACATCATCATGGAAGTGCAAAATGATAAAGCTGTCGTAGAGGTTCCTTGTCCGGTAAACGGTACAGTGAAAGAAGTGTTCGCGAAAGACGGCGACGTGTTTAACGTTGGCCAGGTTGTAGCGATCATCGATGCGGAAGGCGATGTGCCTGAACAGGAAGAAGCAACCGCAGGCAGCCATGCCGTACAGGAGAAGGATGCCGCTCAAGGCGGAGCCGACACAACATCTTCTCCTGCAACAGCTAACCCTGCCGCTTCCGGAAGCTCCAAGTTTGAATACAAGTTCCCTGAGCTGGGCGAAGGTCTGCATGAAGGTGAAATCATCAAAATGCACATCAAGCCAGGGGATAAAGTAACAGACGACGACATTATTATGGAAGTACAGAACGACAAGGCTGTTGTGGAAGTTCCTTGTCCTGTGAACGGAACCGTTGCTGAAGTGTTCGCGAAGGACGGCGATGTGTTCCATGTAGGTCAAGTCGTTGCCATTATCGACGCAGAAGGCGAGCTTCCTGAACAGGAAGGCGGAGCAGCAGCTCCAGCCGCTGCCGAAGCGCCTGCTGCAGCTAAAGCAGCTCCTGCTCCTGCGGCAGCATCCAACAAAGAAGTGCTTGCTACACCTAGTGTTCGTAAATTTGCCCGTGAGCAAGGCGTGGATATTTCCCTTGTGAACGGAAGCGGCAAAAACGGCAAAGTAACCAAAGAAGACGTTCAAGCCTTCAAAAACGGCGGTGGCCAAGCGGCTCCTGCGGCAGCAGCTCCGGCTGCACAAGCGGCAGCGCCTGCAGCAGCGAAGCCGGCGGCTCAGAAAGCTGCAGCTCCAGCAGCGGCTGATCAGCGTCTTGAAGAAGAACGCGTGCCGTTCAAAGGCATCCGTAAAGCGATCTCCAATGCGATGGTTAAATCCGCTTATACGGCTCCGCATGTTACACTTATGGACGAAGTGGACGTAACCGAGCTGGTGGCATTCCGTACCCGCATGAAGCCGATCGCCGAGAAGAAAGGTGTAAAAGTAACGTACCTGCCATTTATCGTGAAGGCGCTCGTTGCAGCTTCCCGTCAGTTCCCGGCTCTGAATGCCATGATCGATGAAGAAGCGAACGAAATTGTATACAAAAAATACTACAACATCGGTATTGCGACAGATACAGATAACGGTCTGATCGTGCCGGTCATTAAAGATGCGGACCGCAAGAGCATCTGGATGATCGCTGATGCCATCCGCGATCTCGCTTCCCGCGGTCGTGAAGGCAAGCTGACTCCTGCAGAGATGAAAGGAAGCACCATTTCCATCACCAACATCGGTTCTGCAGGCGGCATGTTCTTTACACCAATCATCAACTTCCCTGAAGTGGCTATCCTCGGAACAGGCCGCATCAGTGAAAAACCTGTCGTGAAAAATGGTGAAATTGTGGCAGCTCCTGTCATGGCACTGTCCCTGAGCTTCGACCATCGCATTATCGACGGCGCAACAGCACAAAACTTCATGAACTATATCAAACAGCTGCTCGCCAATCCTGAGCTGCTTGTTATGGAGGTGTAATCAATGGTAGTAGGAGACGCTTCTCTGGATATTGATACATTGGTCATCGGTGCGGGCCCTGGCGGTTATGTAGCCGCCATCCGCGCTGCGCAACTGGGTCAAAAGGTATTGATTGTGGATAAATCGGAGCTTGGCGGCGTGTGCTTGAACCGTGGTTGTATTCCGTCCAAAGCCTTGATCTCCGCAGCGCATCAATACGAAAACGCACTGCACGCCGAATTCTTCGGCGTGTCGGTGGGTGACGTTAAAGTCGACTTCACCAAAACGCAGGAGTTCAAGAACAGTGTTGTCAAGAAAATGACCAGCGGTGTAAGTGCGCTGCTCAAAGGTAACAAAGTGGAAATCTTCAACGGCGAGTGCATGTTCATTAACCAAAACGAAGCACGCGTGTTCAATGATCATGAATCTCCGCGTTACCGTTTCAAAAACTGCATTATCGCTACCGGCTCCCGTCCAATCGAGCTGAAGCCTTTCCCGTTTGGCGGACGCATTCTGTCTTCGACAGAAGCGCTGAACCTGCCTGAAGTACCGAAGAGCATGATCGTAATTGGCGGTGGTTATATCGGTGCTGAGTTGGGTCAAATGTACTCCAAATTCGGCACAAAAGTGACTGTCATCGAAGGTATGGATACTGTTCTGCCTGGCTTTGATAAAGATATGACTTCGCTCGTTGCGAAGAACATGAAGAAAACGAACATCGAAATCTTCACAGGCGCCAAAGCCGAAAGTGCTGAGCAAACAGATAAAGACGTTACTGTTAAGTTCTCTGTAAACGGCGAGAGCAAAGAAGTAACGGCTGAATACCTGCTCGTAACGGTTGGACGTCGTCCAAACACTGACGGTGAACTGGGTCTTGACCTGATTGAAGTGGAAATGGATGAGCGCGGTTTTGTAAAAGTAGATCATCAAGGTCGCACTAATCATAAGCATATTTTCGCTATCGGTGATATCGTTGCAGGACCTGCACTGGCGCACAAAGCTTCCTATGAAGGTAAAGTGGCGGCTGAAGCGATTTCCGGCATGCCTTCCGTAGTGGACTACAAATGCATTCCTGCTGTCGTATTTACAGATCCTGAATGCGCAAGTGTAGGTTACAGCGAGCAGCAAGCGAAAGACAAAGGCCACAAAGTAAAAACAGGTAAATTCTCTTATGCTGCGAACGGCCGCGCCGTTTCCCTTAATGGTGCTGAAGGCTTCGTGAAAATCGTGGCTGATGAAGAAACCGGTCTTGTGCTGGGTGCACAAATCGTAGGTATCGAAGCATCCAACCTCATTGCCGAGCTGGGTCTTGCCATTGAAATGGGAGCTACGCTGGAAGATATCGCTCTTACCATCCATGCGCATCCTACACTGGGTGAGCTGGTTGCCGAGGCAGCTGAAGTGGTATTGGGTCATCCAATCCATACGATGGTTCCTCGCCGCTAATTCTTTTACAGCAATATATATTTTGTATAAAGCAGAGAACGCCAAGCGCGTTCTCTGTTTTTTTAAGATTCCAGAAAGTATAAACTTCTTGGTATAAGCTTCCTTGGATCACAAGAAAACTACTGCTAAACGCGGTCTGTCTTCTATGAATGTACGTCGGTAGACGTTTTTTCATCTGGAGAGAGTCGGCGGCTCATGGTACACTAAGAGTCAGGATGTTTATAAGCGATGACGTGATCTGGTGAAACCGGACGAATGCTGTCATATACAATGCTTGCATGAAAAGGGGTATGCGAAGTGAAAAATTATTTGGATTTGCTGAATGATATTATGGAGCATGGAACGGACAAGAATGATCGCACCGGCACTGGAACCCGTTCCGTTTTCGGGAGACAGCTCCGTTTTGATTTGTCAGAAGGGTTCCCGCTCGTGACGACAAAAAGAATCCATCTGAAATCGGTCATTCATGAGCTGCTCTGGTTTTTGCGCGGCGATACCAATATAGCTTATTTGAAGCAGCATGGTGTCACGATTTGGGATGAGTGGGCGGATGAGAACGGTGATCTCGGTCCTGTATATGGCTCGCAATGGCGCGCCTGGGAAACACCGGATGGAAGAACGATTGACCAGATTGCTAATGTTATCGATTCCCTTAAAAACAATCCGGACTCGCGCAGACATATAGTGAGTGCGTGGAATGTTGCGGAAATCGAGCGGATGAAGCTGCCGCCATGCCACTTTGTATTTCAATTTTATGTTGCGGACGGCAAGCTGTCCTGCATGCTGACGATGCGTTCGGTGGATACCTTCCTGGGGCTGCCTTTTAATATCGCAAGTTATGCTCTGCTTACGCATATGGTGGCCCAGCAGTGCGGTCTCGAAGTGGGCGAATTTATCTGGTCCGGCGGGGATGTGCATATTTATTCAAATCATTTCGAGCAGGTGCGCACCCAACTGCAGCGCGAGCCTTATCCGCTGCCACAGCTGGTAATCAAGCGGAAGCCTGATTCGATTTTCGATTATACATTTGAAGATTTCGAGTTTGTGAACTATCAGCATCATCCGGCGATCAAGGCGCCAGTGGCGATTTAAAGACGGTAGAACTGTCAGGCCAAGCCTTCGGCTGCATAAAAAGGGGGGATTTACATGAGTATTTCCATGATATGGGCAATGGATAAGAACGGAACGATCGGGCGGGATAATGCCCTCCCATGGAGACTGCCGCGGGATATGGCATTTTTTAAGGAGCAGACCCTTGACAAAATGGTGCTGATGGGCCGTAAAACCTGGGAATCCTTCGGCGGCAAAAGCCTGCCGCAGCGCAACAATGTCGTTCTGACCCGTGATTCTGATTATACCGCGAATGGAGCGGATGTGATTCACAGCCTTGACGAAGGGCTGAAGCTGGCCGAGCGGGAGCAGCTTATGATTATCGGTGGGGCGGAGATTTACAAGCTGTTTTGGCCTTATGCCGACGAGCTGATTGTAACTCATATTGATGAAGCTTTCGAGGGAGATACCGTCTTTCCGGATCTGGATTGGAGCGTCTGGGAGGTTGTGCGCGAAATTCCGGGCATAACGGACGAGAAGAACCCTTACCGGTATCGCTTTGTTTTTTATGAAAGAGCATAATTGCTGGAAGGCGAAGCTCATAATCAAATAAATATACGATTTTTATATTTATTATACAGACCTGGCTATGGTATACTATTTGAAATATTTATTGATGTGATTGAAAATACATTTCGCTTTTCGCTAAAAAGTTGCACAGTATTTCAACACTTTTCTGCTTTATTGTGATACAATGAATCAAATTTGGTTCAATTAAGTTTTACCGTTTCACATTCCTGAGCGCCCTTTATGAAGATATCAGAAAGTATAAACTTCTTGGTATAAGCTTCCTGATATCGCAAGAAAAACTACTGCTAAACGCGGTCTGTCTTCTGTGAATGTACATCGATAGATGTTTTTCTTATGAGGGGGTTGTGGAATGTTCGTTGAAGCGGGCACAGATAAGAGGAGATGGGGGAACGTAAGATGTCTACACCAACAGGGTTTATGGAGTATAAGAGACAGCTTCCTGCAGACCGCGACCCGCTGGAACGGGTTAAGGACTGGGAGGAGTTCCATAAGCATTTGAGCGAAGAAGAATTGCGCACACAGGGTGCCCGTTGCATGGACTGCGGAACCCCTTATTGCCATACAGGCTTGGATATGGCCGGCAGCACATACGGCTGTCCTGTTCATAATCTCATTCCCGAGTGGAACAATCTTGTATACCGCGGACTCTGGAAAGAGGCCTTAGACCGTCTGCACAAGACGAACAACTTTCCGGAATTCACCGGGCGTGTCTGTCCCGCTCCATGCGAGGGTTCATGTACTGTCGGTCTGATCGGACAGCCCGTGACGATCAAGAACATTGAAGAAGCGATTATTGAGAAAGGCTTTGAAGAGGGCTGGGTTGTTCCCAATCCGCCTGAGAAGCGTACTGGCAAGCGCGTAGCTGTCGTCGGTTCCGGTCCTGCGGGATTGGCAGCCGCTGCTCAGTTGAATAAAGCCGGCCACACTGTAACCGTATACGAGCGTGCCGACCGTGTAGGCGGACTGCTGACGTACGGCATTCCAAGCATGAAGCTGGATAAAAAGGTGGTACAGCGGCGCGTGGAGCTGCTTGAGGCGGAAGGAATTCAGTTCATTACCGGAACGGAAATCGGCAAGGACATTCCGGCACAGCAACTGGTTAATGAGTATGATGCAGTAGTATTATGCGGTGGCTCAACGAAGCCGAGAGAATTCAACATTGAGGGAAGCGATCTGAACGGTGTTCATTATGCGATGGACTACCTGAACGGAACGATCAAGAGCTATCTGGATTCCGATCTGCAGGATGGTAAATTCATCAATGCCGAAGGCAAGGACGTTATCGTTATCGGCGGCGGCGACACCGGCTCGGACTGTGTAGCCACAGCGCTGCGTCATGGCTGCCGCAGTGTAACCCAATTCGGTACGCACAGCAAGGCGCCGCTGGAACGGGATCCAATTGCCAATCCGTGGCCGCAATTCCCGAATGTGTATCAGCTCGATTACGCCCAGGAGGAAGCAAAAGCCATCTTCGGTGATGATCCGCGTGAGTTCTCCATCATGACAACGAAATTTGTTGGGGATGAAAACGGCAACCTGAAGGAGCTTCATACTGTACAGATTCAGCGAATTGTCGACGAAACAGGACGCAAGATCTATCAGCCGATTCCTGGCACAGAGCGTGTATTCCCTGCGCAAGTGGCCTTGATTGCCATCGGATTTGACGGCCCTGAGCAAACCATCATCGAACAGGTGGGCCTGGAAACCGACCGCCGTTCGAACGTGAAAGCCCGTTATGGCAAATATGTAACGAATGTGGATAAAGTGTTCGCTGCCGGCGACATGCGCCGCGGGCAAAGTCTGGTTGTCTGGGCGATCCACGAAGGAAGAGAAGTGGCCCGTGAAGTGGATAAATATTTAATGGGCTCTTCCGTCCTGGTTTAAACTTTTATTATAGCTATAATTCTATTTCTCGAGACTCCGCTTAGACGGGGTCTTTTTTGCACCTTTATCGTCATTAAATATAACATATAACTCTTATCTTAGCCACAAAATATGTGCAAGAAATGAAAATTTATTTGGAAAGTTAAAATACATTACGTAAAATGAATTTATAATGTTATGAAATATAACATTTACATATCTTAAAAGCGATTTGCTTCTTCTTTAGAAGGATCGGCTTCTGTGGTATAATAGGGTGTATTCATGGCATGAAGCTTTCTTTGACGAAAGCTTTTTTTGCTTCTAAACGGACAGGGCAAGCCTGCTGAAGCAGCAGGGGCTAGGGAGGAAGAAATGGATGAAGACGCTGGTGATCGCCGAGAAACCCGATATGGGACGGACGATAGCGGCTGTGATCGAACCGCATGCCAAGAACAACCGCACCTATTTAGAAGGAGAACGTTATATTGTAACCTGGGCTATCGGTCATTTGCTGGGACTTGCCGAGCCGGATGCTTATGATCCGAAGTATAAACGCTGGAATATCAATGATCTGCCCATCATACCGGAGCATTTCAAAATTGTGCCCAATCCGAAGACGAAGGATCAGCTGAAAACGATCGGGGAGCTGGCCAAGCGCTGCGCTGCCATCGTAAATGCTTGTGACGCGGGGCGTGAGGGCCAGTATATTTTTGCTTTGATCCAGCAGCAGCTGAAATTGCGGCAGCCCGTAAAGCGATTGTGGATCTCGGATTTGACGGCCGAAAGCATTTCAAAGGGCTTCGCGAATATGAAGGATGCTGCGGAGTATGAAAACCTGACGCTTGCGGCCCGGGCGCGCAGTGAAGCCGATTGGCTGATCGGCATGAATGCTTCGCGTGCTTTTACGACCAGGCATAATGCGCTTTTGTCTGTCGGCAGGGTGCAGACCCCTGTGCTGGCCTTGATCTTTGACCGGGAGAAGGAGATTGCCGCGTTTGAAAGCCAGACCTTTTATGAGGTGTTGGGCTTTTTTAAGCAGGGACAGACCGAATATAAAGGCATATGGCAGGGAGACCGCCTGACTGAGCAGGAGAAGGCGGCTGACATTGCCGCCACGGTCAAAGGCAAAACAGGCAGTATTGCCAAATATGAAGTGAAGCCGACGAAGGAATATCCTTTCAAGCTGTATGATTTAACCCTGCTGCAGCGCGAGGCGAACGCCAAGTACGGATATTCAGCCAAGAAAACGCTGGATCTTGCACAGGCCTTGTACGAGCGCCATAAGGTCATTTCTTATCCGCGAACGAACTCCAATTATGTAACCGAGCAAAATATCGAAGGCATGCACAAAGCGCTGCATATGCTGAAATCCGGCCCGTACGCGGAGCTTGCGGACAATGCCAACGCAGGACTTGTTCACAAGCAAAACAAATCGGTCTGCAATCCGGCCAGGGTTGAAGATCACCATGCCATTCTGCCAACGTTGAAGAAAGCGGGTACCCTCAGCAAGGATGAGCAGAACATTTATGATCTGGTGGTGCGCCGCTTTTTGTCTCATTTTTACCCACCGGCGGAGTACAAGGTGCATACGGTGCTGACGCGGGTGGAGCAGCATACCTTCAAAACAGGCATTAAGGAGCTCGTCTCACTGGGCTGGAAGGTCGTGCTTGAGGCTGTTGCATCGGAGAAAGAGAAGAAATCGGGCAAACGCGGCAAGAAGGATGAGGAGGGAGAGACGGAGGAGTGGACGGAAGGACATTTCGAGCTCGATCCTGCACAGCCTGCCCATTGCATCAAGTCGGAAGTGAAGGAGAAAGCGACCCAGCCGCCTAAAAGCTACACAGAAGGCACTTTGCTGAAGGCAATGGAGAGTGCGGGCAAGCAGATGGAGGATGAGGCGCTGCGCGAAGTGATGAAGGATGCCGGCCTGGGCACACCTGCCACCCGCGCGGCCACCATTGAGCGGCTCAAGCAGGTCGGTTATATCGAGATGAAGGGCAAGCGCATCCTTATTACGGAAAAGGGAATGACGGCCATCGAGCTTATCCGGCACGCCGGGGTCGAACTGCTGGCGAGTCCGGAAATGACCGGACAATGGGAACGCAGATTGAACCAGATTTCCAAGGGCGAGGCTGCCCAGGAAAAGTTCATGGAAAATGTAAAGAAGTTCACTTTTTCAGTCATTGAGAAGGTCAGAAAGCAGGCGCCTGCCGCGGCGGATTCCTTCGGCGCGGACCGGGGCAATCGGACGCGTAAGGGCCGAACAGGCGGCAGCGGAAGAGGAAAAACCGAAAGCTCAAAAAGCGCCCGGAGCGCCTCCGCATCAGCGACCCTTGTGGCTGAGCGCACGAAGCTCGGGGATTGTCCCCGTCCGGGCTGCGGAGGCATGATCATCGAAGGCCGCAAAGGGTACGGTTGCACTCATTTCAAGCAGGGCTGCGGGTTCGTCATCTGGAAGGAGTACAAGGGCAAAAACGTATCGGAAGCGATGCTGAAATCGCTGCTGAGCAAAGGCCAGACCCAGCTATTGACGTTCAAGCGCAGCGACGGTTCGGCTGTTAAAGCCAGAATTGTGCTGGAGGATGCACCGACGGGCAAGCTGGGCGTGAGAAGGGAATAACTGACAGCAAAAACGGACCCTAGCCAAGGGTCCGTTTTTGCTGGTGAATTTGAATGCTTTCATGAATGACGCGGGGAACTTCCGTCAGAGTTCTGATCGTATACATGACAGAGGCAGGCTTCTGCTGCAGCTCTACCATGTTATACACCCATTCCTTTTCCTGCTTCAGATAGATCGCATGGATTCCTGCTTCAAGCGCAGGCGAGACGTCTGTACGGAGTGAATTGCCAATCATCCAGGTCACACTGCGGTCAAACCGGTTCATCCGCAAAATTTCCTCCAACGCCTGTATATTTTTGTGCTGGCGGATGAAAATGCGGTCATCAAAATATTTGGACAGCTTCATCTGATCGATCTTGCGCTGCTGGATTGCCGTTTCCCCGCCGGTATACAGATAAAGAATATGGCCGGCCTTGCGCAGGGATTCAAGGGTTTCCACCATCCCGGGATAAGGCTCCACTTCCTGATCATATACGCTTCTTCCCAGCAGCAGGAGCTGCTCCTCCTCCGTTTGCACGTAACTGCGTTGGTAGGCATCACAGAAATAACGGTACGTTTCAACCAATGAGCGTGGAAAGTGCTCACTGGCAAAGCCAAGCTTTTTCACACCCGCGACATCAATTTCGATCTGCTTGTCACGGATTACCTCGGTCGTCAGCCCTTCATCGGCAAACCATTCCTGCAGCGTCTCATAAAACTGGTCAAGAATCATATCGAAGTACTTGTTGCAGTATATTAACGTATCGTCCAAATCAAATATAATTTGCTGCCGTGTGATCATAAACTGTTGATTTCCTCCCTGACGGCCGGATAAGAGGCTGGTCAAATCCGGACGTACGATTCCAAAAACATTTGCAGATCCGAGGTGCCCTCGGGGCGGATGCTGAACTTTTCCTTGCCGTAACGACCGATGTGAATGCGCAACAGACCAGCCACCCGCAAAATCATCAAGTCAGACATCAGCTCTTCATCCGCCTGCTTTAAATCCCGGCGCATGTCGGAGAGCGATTTCGGCTCGCCGGCAAAATAACGGAGCAGCCGCAGACGCTGCGGATCCGCAACAGCCCGGGTCAGTCTCAGCAAAATGGTAGGCGGCTCATCCTCGTCCTCCTCGGGCATATCCACCGGGTACTGGATCAGCAGCATCCGGCTGTAGAAGCAGTACGTGTTGATTGGCCGGTTATGCGCACTCGGGAAAAGGACAACCGTATCCAGATCCTGCAGCGGAGGAACCACCAATCCTGCCGTGGCGTACTCTACGAGCGCATCGGGGTCCATTTTGCCAAGCAGCATTTTTTTCTCCTCGGCATCCTCAAACGCGATGGCCCGCAGTTCCCCTTCCTGCTGGCGGAAGTACTCCTTGTCCCAGGCGCGGAGCAGGGGGGTGTAAGTGCGGCGGATTCTGACGGATTCCTCCGGAGTCAGGAAAGGCAGATGATGAAAGACCCGCTCAAACAGCAGTTGGTCGTCACTGCTCTCCAGATAGGCCAGAAAATCAGCGATTTCATCAAAACCCGGCCTTGTAAAGGCCCATGCATACAGAACATCATAATCATTAAAGGGCAGATCTCTGGCTGTGTCGATGGCTTGTTTAGCTTCAGAAGATAGTTTGTTATCAACCTGCTCAATCCATGCGGTGCCCACATCCAGATCCCGGACCCATTTTTTGGTGACGTATACCATAAAGCTTCCGAGCAGCTCATAAATCGGAGATGCGTCAATTTTGACCTCGTAGCTCATGCGACAAAATGCCTCCTGTCAAGACAGCCTGCTATTGCAATCTCGAAAATAATTGCGTCAACATTCATTATCGCTTGTTTTGCCGGACGTTGTCCACTATAATGTGAACTAGTCTGTCCCAATGAATGTACATAACCGGAAGAGTTTATTCAAGTAATGATCTAATTGCATTGCAATCTGCACCAATAACTGTGTCGTCATCAGTATCCCGGCTTACTGAAATCATCAGTGAATCCGGGTCTGGATGACGATTTATTTTTTGTCTCATTGCACTGAACAATAGGTTTCCGGAACATTTGTTTGCATGGAAATTAATCTATGTTTACAATAAACTTAAGTAGAAGCAAGTTCTAAAATACATTGGTGCGGACAGAAGGGGAAAAAGCCGATGATCAGAATAAGGCAGCTGACCAAACATGTCGGAGCAGACAGAATTCCGGTGCTCCGCAATATAAGCGCGGACATCCAGGCTGGTGAATTTATTGCGCTTGTCGGACCAAGCGGCAGCGGAAAGAGCATATTGCTGCGCTGTCTGGCGCTGAAGGAAGCGTGGGACGGCGGCAGTTTAATGATAGACGGGGAAGACGTACTGAAGAACGGAATTTCGGGGAAGCTGAAGCTGCGGCGGGAATGGGCTTTTCTGGAGCAGAATCCTTATGTGAATCTGAACCGGAGCGCACTTAAAAACGTATTGATCGGCAGAGCTGGCCAAACTCCTGTCTGGCGCATGATTTCGGGAATGGTCCGTTCTGATGATTATATGGGAGCGATGGATACACTTGAAGAGCTGGGCTTGCTGGATAAAGCTCATGCCAAATGCGAGAAACTAAGCGGGGGAGAACGTCAGCGGGTAGCCATAGCCCGCGCCCTGGTGCACGGCGCCAAGGTGATTTTGGCGGATGAGCCGGTGAACGGCCTTGATCCTGCCGCTGCGGACAAGGTGCTGGAAACGCTGCGGGAGCTGTGCAAGCAGGAGCGGATCACCGTCATCAGTGTGCTTCCGCTGGAGGCGGCCGAACGTTTTGCTTCGCGGATCTGGGGGCTGCAGGGTGGCGAAATCGTCTTCGACGTTCATGGACGGAGATTAACTTACGGGGAGAAAAATATGCTTTGAACGGAAGTGAATGCATGTTAACAAGACTGCGCGTTCTGGGCTTCGCAGGACTTCTGCTGGCTGCGGTTTTTTTGCTGGCAGGCTGCGGCATCGGCAACGAAACGGACCCGGTCTCCTTAATGAGAGAGCCGGTGATGCCGGACGGCAACCAGAAGCTGCATAGTGTGATCACCTCACAGCTTGCCGGAAATCAGATTGTCAGCCCGCGCGATCCGGAGGATACAAGCTCGATCCGGGTGGGGGATTTAAATAACGACGGGATACAGGAAGCCGTCTTGTTTTACGAGACGCCTGAGGACGAAAATGTGCGCATTCACGGCATGCTGCTGGAGAATCAGAACGGCACATGGGTAAAGAAGCTGACGTTTAACGGCGCGGGTCTTGTGCTGGAATCGTTCAAGCTCGTGGATGTGACAAACGATGGATCGATCGACATTGTAGCCGGCTTCTCGCGCGGCGAAGAGGATTCGGAGAACACCCTGATGGTCTATTCCTATACCGGCAGCTCATTGGAAATTGTCTGGCAGATGCCTTATTCCCATTTTGTGGTGGACGATAACAGGCAAAAGCCGATGGATATGAATGGCGACAAGGTCACGGATATTACCATTATTTCTTTTTTGCGCAACGAGTATTTTACGGTCACAACCTATCAGTATAACAACGGATTCCGGGAAATCGGACGGCTTGATCTGGAGAGCCAGTTATCCAGTGTGTACAATGTGGCGGCAGGCCAGGTGGCCAAGAATACGACCGGGCTTATTATCGATACGATGATCACCCAGACCGCGTCGGTGTCCAATATTATTATCATGAAGGGCGGCCGGATGCAGCGGCTTGATCTCGTGGATCATACATACAGGGATGCCGTTATTCTAAGTGAAGATGTGGATAAGGACGGAATTCTCGAGTTCGGGCTGCTTGAACGGCCCGCGGGTTGGGAGGATGCCGATCCGACGGAGGTGCCTTTCTTTGTTTCCTTCTATCAGTGGGACGGTGAACAGGGCACGATTTTCAAGGTGCAGCAGTACCGGGACAACCAGAACCTGTTTATTCTGAACATCCCGAAGGATTTGCACGGCAAAGTGACGATTGACCGCGACTCGGACAAAAAGCGTTATCTGCGCTTCGTAAGGATTGAAAATGAAGAAGTGCTTGCGGAAATCAGGTTTTTCCCGCTTTCCCAATGGGATGGGGTCAGCGGCGGCTGGGAGGAACTGGTGCGTACAAGCGGCCAGGTGGTTGGCATCAAAGAGTCGGGAGCATTTAAACGCAAAGTGGGAAATATGTTAAATACAGCGGTGGAAAGGGAGGAGAGCAGTGAGTAAAGTTTTGATTCTTGAGGATGAAGAATCCATTCGCAGTTTTATTGTCATTAACTTGAAGCGCAACGGATTTGAAGTATTGGAGGCAGGAGATGGACATGAGGCTCTCAGTCTGCTGAATTCGGTGCCGGATATTGATATCGCGCTGTTGGACGTGATGGTGCCCGGCATCGACGGCTTTGAGGTATGCCGCAGGGTCCGTGAAACCAATGAACGTCTCGGCATCATTTTTCTGACAGCCAAGGTACAGGAGCAGGATAAGGTATACGCTCTCTCCGTAGGCGCGGACGACCATGTCAGCAAGCCGTTCAGCCCGACGGAACTGATCGCCCGCATCCATTCGCTGTTAAGACGGGTCAATGTGCACCGCGAGACGGCTGCCAAGGTGTCGTTCCATTCCGGTCCGTTTACGCTCGACCTGATTTCCAAGCAGTTCAAAAAGAACGGTCAGGCGATCGAGCTGACACCGACCGAATTTTCGCTGATCCAGTTTTTTCTGGAGAAAGAAAATACGCCGCTCAGCAGGGATGTATTGCTTGACCATGTTTGGGGCAAGGAATATATGGGGGACCCGAAAATTGTGGACGTGAATATCCGGCGCCTTCGCCAGAAGATTGAGACTAATCCGTCAGAGCCCGCCTATTTGCAAACCGTATGGGGCCACGGATATAAATGGAAAGGTCAGGGTCAATGATTAAGAAAGGGATCCGCAGGCAGATTGTCCTGCATTACTTTTTTGTGGTATTTCTGGCTCTGCTGCTGGCGGAGATCGTTTTCTTATTCGCGATGAGATCCTATTATTACGATACTATCTACCGGCACATCGAGTTGCATGCCGATTATGTGGCCGATCTTACTCAGCCTTTGCGCATGCCGGGACAATCCCTGAACGCGAATTTGATCAATAACTTCAAAATAGAAAGAACACTTCTGGAAGTGCTTGACGAGCAGGGAAATGTCATTATCAATTCCACGGGCTTTGAATCAGACCGGAAAATCCAAACCAGTGACGTTGCCCAGGCCTTGGCCGGAGGGAACGGACGGTGGGTGGGGAAGCAACCGGAAACCGGCCAGCAGGTGATGGCCATATCCAAAAAGCTGTCAGGCATCGGTGGGGATAATGTCTATATTCTTCGTTACGTAACCTCGCTTGATGTCGTAAACGACAGACTCTTTTATATTACGCTGTTGTCCATCAGTGTGGGAGCGGCCGTATTGACGATCGTCCTCATTTTCAGCGTCGGTCTGGCCAATTCCATTGTAAGGCCGCTTAATGAGATTACCGAAGTGTCGACCCAGATGGCCGAAGGAAAATTCGACGCCCGTATCAGAGGCAATTATCAGCATGAGCTTGGCGAGCTTGCAGCCACCCTGAACTATATGGCACAGGAGGTTGTGCATACCAATCAGGTGAAGGATGATTTTATTTCCTCCATTTCCCACGAGCTGCGTACTCCTTTGACCAGCATCAAAGGCTGGAGCGAGACGCTGAACTCGGGGGGCTATGATCCGGAGGAGACGAAAATTGGGATGCAGATTATTTCCAAGGAGACGGACCGGCTGATCGGGCTTGTAGAAGAAATCCTCGATTTCTCCAAGCTGCAGAGCAATGAGATGAAGCTGGTGATGGGAACTGTCGATCTGCGGCAGCTGCTGCAGGAAATTATGCTGAATGTGTGGGCCAAAGCGGAGATGAAGAAGATCAAGCTCAATCTGGATACTGAAGAGCAGCCCTATCTGGTGCACGGGGACGGCAACCGGCTCAAGCAGGTATTTCTCAATATTGTCGACAATGCGATCAAGTTCTCCCATGAGAACTCCTATATTTACATCAGCTTAAAAAGGGCGGATCAGCAAATCGCCGTATCCGTTCAGGATACGGGAATTGGAATCAGTGAGGAGAATCTGCAAAAGGTACGGGACCGTTTCTTCCAGGTTGATCATCAGAATGGGGGAACGGGTCTGGGTCTTACCATTTCCCAGCAGTTTGTTGAACGCCATGGCGGGGAAATGGTGATGGACAGCGTGTTTGGGCAAGGCACCACCGTTACGGTTAAACTTCCCGCCCTGGAAGAACAGAGCGTTCCGGCTGAATTGGTTGAAGCTGAAACCACTGAGCAATCGCATTGAGCATCATTCGGGACTCTGCCATTAGGCAGGGTCCTTTTTTAATGCTCGGGCCAATCTTCAGCTGGAAAGCTTATGTCTGCACGACTCACCTTTTTTTTGGTATGATAATCATCAATATACATAAGGAAGCGGGGACTCATCAATGAATGATGCCAAAATTATAGATGCTGTATCCACGAATCTGGGTTTAATGCAAATCACGGAGGCGGACCCTTCGCAAACCGGTATCGTCACGGCTTTGCTGCAGGAAGCGGCGGGCTGGCTGTCAGAGCAGCAAATCAAGCAATGGGACCGTTCCCTGTTTACCGAGCAGCGGGTTACTGAATATTTTATGGACAGAAAGGTATATGTCGCCTATATCAACGACGAGCCTGTCGGCATGTTTACATTACAGGATGAGGATCCCGCTTACTGGAAGGACCGCAACGACAGCAGTTTCGGCTACCTCCATCGGCTCACCGTCCGCAGGCGCTGTAGCGGGTCGGGCATTGGAGAACATTTGCTGCGCACGGCAGAACACACCGTGGCAGAAATGGGGAAAAGGGGACTCCGCCTCGACTGCAGCTCAGACAATCCGAAGCTGAACAACGTGTATAAGAAACAAGGCTTTCGCTTCATGGGCATCTCGGATATGGGCGGGCGATTTGTCAATCTCTATGAAAAGCAGCCACAGCAGGATACCGACAGGAATATTCGGTTCGTGTATATGCTGGACAAAGATTTACCGCTCTTTCAGCAATGGGCTAGCACACCCGAGTTTCAGATGCAGTGGGCAGGCTCTTCCTGGGATCATCCGCTGCAGATGGATACGCTGAATCAGTATCTGGAGAATGCCAACAATCCTGCCGCTGATGGAAAACTCGTATACAAAGTGCTGCATGCCTTGTCCGGAGACACCATTGGCACGCTGTCCATCGGGGTGGACAGGCGCAATCTGTCGGGCCGAATCGGCAAGGTTGTGATCGGAAATCCGGAATACCGGGGCAGAGGCTGCGGACGCAGCATGATTGATGAAGCGCTCCGCATCGGTTTTGAAGGGCTGAAGCTTCATCGCATGACTTTGGGTGTATTTGATTTTAACGAGTCAGCCATCCGCACGTATGAATACGCAGGCTTTAAACGGGAAGGACTGATGAGGGAATGCGCCCGGATTGGCAATCAGTATTGGAGCCTTATTGAAATGGGGATTTTGCGCAGCGAGTGGGAGGAGAGAAGAGCAGCCCAATCCTGAAAAATCTTCTGATCTTTGACCGCAGCAGACATAAAAAAAGGATGTGCAAAGTTGCCAAACTTTTGCACATCCCTTTATCATTAAGAAGACAGACCTTCTGCACGCCGGCGGGCGTTTTTCTCATATGCGTCCTTCAGCAAGCGGGCAGCCTGAGGTCTGACGGCAGGCTTACCGAGAACAGTTTCATACGGGCCGATAACCACAATTTCGTTGGCAGATCCTTTAATGACGGCACCATCCTTGATGACTGCACCTTCTCCGATAATGGCCCGCTCAATGATGACATTGCGGCCGATTTTCACGTTTGGCATGACGACGCTGTCTACAATCCGGGTCGATTTGCCAACTTCTACACCGCAGAATACAACGGACCCGTCCGCGGTTCCTTCCATATTGCAGCTTTCATGCACCAGGCAGTTGTTCAGCTGCGGCAGAGAGTTGCCGCGCGCGCTCAGCTTTGGCCGCCATTCACGGGTAAACATCGGCCAGTCCTGGCGGTTCAAGTCAATTTCACATTCGGCCGTCAATAGGTCCATATGAGAATCCCACAGGCTTTGCACGGTGCCCACATCCTTCCAGTAGCCCTGAAATTCATAGACACACACCGGCTCCACATCGGTGATCATTTTAGGAATGATATCCTTGCCAAAGTCGTGGCTGGAGCTGTCGTCTGCCGCATCCATAATCAAAAGCCGTTTAAGGTAGCTCCATTTGAACAGATAAATGCCCATAGAAGCCAGGTTGCTTTCCGGCTGTTCCGGTTTTTCGGCAAAACGGGTGACATGCTTCTGCTCATCCGTGCTCAGAACACCGAAGCGGCTGGCATCCTCCCAAGGCACCTCCATTACGGAAATGGTGGCAGCGGCTCCTCTCATTTTATGAGCTTCCAGCATTTCACGGTAATCCATATAATAAATATGATCGCCGGAAAGAATGAGTATATGCTCCGGATTTTGCTGATCGATATACTCCAGATTTTTATAAATGGCATCAGCTGTTCCCAAATATTCGGAGTTGCCTGTATTATAAGAAGGAAGGAGCGTAATGCCTTTATCCGTCGTACTGTTCATTCCCCAAGGTTCACCCTCGCCGATATGCTGGTGAAGCGACTCCGCTTCGTATTGAGTCAAAACACCGACCGTATCGATTCCAGAGTTCACGCAATTGCTGAGAGGAAAATCGATAATCCGGTAACTGCCGCCGAATGGAACGGCGGGTTTGGCTATGATCGAAGTCAGCGGTGCCAAGCGGCGTCCTTCTCCGCCAGCGAGCAACATGGCAATGCATTCTTTATTGTACATCTCGATTCCCTCCCGAAATTTTGTCAATGTAGTACATACATAAACGGAAATAGTCACTCTTGAAACGATCCAGACCTGTGAATGAATGGAAATAAGGTAAATAATATTGCGGCCGCAAAATTCTTTTTCAAACTGGGAACAATGGGGTAATAACTTAGGTATAGTTTAACTATGTAAAGCAGGTGATTATTTGGAAGAGAAAGCTCAACCCATCCATTATTCCGCCGAGTCAAGGGCAGCCGGGGCGGTTTCGAGCCAGGACATTTATCTATTCCATGAAGGAACGCATTATAACGCCTATCGCTTCATGGGGGCGCACATCACGGAAGAAAACGGCGAAAAAGGCGTCCGTTTTACCGTCTGGGCACCGAATGCACTGCATGTAGGGCTTGCAGCGAACATGAACCATTGGAACGGCCAAAACCATTCCTTATATAAGATACCCGAATCGGGATTGTGGAGCCGCTTTTTTGCGGGGCTCACGGAAGGAACTTTTTACAAATATGACATTACAAGTCCTAACGGCGAGCGCTTCCTGAAAGCTGATCCCTTCGCGGTGCAAGCTGAGTTGAGACCTGCTACGGCTTCCATCGTGGCAAGGCTCGACGGGTATTCATGGTCGGACTCGGCATGGCGCCGCAAAAAGCGCGAGCCATATGGCAAGCCGGTAAACATCTACGAAATTCACCTGGGCACTTGGCGGCAAAAAGAAGATGGAAGCTTCTATACATACAGGGAAATCGCAAATATGCTGGTACCTTATATTCAGGAAATGGGGTATACACACATTGAAATTATGCCCCTAAGCGAACATCCTTATGACCTTTCCTGGGGATATCAGCTGACAGGTTATTTTGCGCTGACAAGCAGATACGGATGCCCGCAGGATTTCATGTGTTTTGTGGATCAATGCCATCAGGCCGGAATTGGCGTCATCCTGGATTGGGTTCCGGCCCATTTCGCCAAGGACGCGCACGGACTTCGTTTGTTTGACGGATCACCTCTTTTCGAATATGCCGATCCTTTAACGGCCGAGAAGCTGGGATGGGGGACGCTAACCTTTGATTTCGGCAAACCGGAAGTTCGTTCTTTCCTAATTTCCAATGCACTTTTCTGGATGGACGTCTACCATATCGATGGTCTGCGGGTTGATGCGGTGACCAGCATGCTGCGTTTGGACTTCGAAAAGGAAGAGGGACGATTCAGCCGCAATGCCAGAGGGGGAATTGAGAATGAGGAAGCGGTAGCTTTTTTGCAGCAGCTGAACGAGACGGTATTCAACTATTATCCCTATGCTCTGATGATGGCCGAGGAATCGAGCGCATGGCCGGGAGTTACCCGGATGACGAGTGAAGGGGGCCTTGGGTTTAACTATAAATGGAATATGGGGTGGATGAACGATACGCTGAAGTACATGGAAACCGGTTTTTCGGAACGGCCCAAGCGGCATAATCTGCTTACATTTCCTATATGTTATGCCTACTCCGAAAATTTTACGCTCCCTTTATCACATGATGAGGTTGTACATGGCAAAAAATCTTTATTGGATAAAATGCCAGGCAGTTATGAGCAGAAATTTGCCGGATTAAGGGTGCTGCTTGGTTATCAAATGACATCACCGGGCAAAAAGCTGCTTTTTATGGGCGGTGAATTCGGTCAGTTTATTGAATGGAAGGATCAGGAGGCCCTGGACTGGTTTCTGCTCGATTATGACAGCCACCGCAAGCTGCACAGGTATACGGCCGCTTTGAATCATTTGTACCTGCAGGAAAAAGCGCTCTGGGAGCAGGATCACACGTGGGAGGGCTATCAATGGATCAGCCCGGACGATCACAGACAGAGTATCATCAGCTTCGTGCGCAAGGGCAGAACAGGAGGTGCTTTGATCGTTTTGATCAATTTTCAGCCCGTGGAGCACACGCAGTATCGGATCGGGGTGGAACGCCCAGGCAGCTATGCGGAAATTTTTAATAGCGACCATGAGCAGTTCGGGGGAAGCGGTTCAGTTCATACGGAAGTATTGCGCACGGTCAAGGTGCCCTGGCATGGACAGAAGCAGAGCCTCGAATTGACGCTTCCGCCGCTTAGCATGGTTATACTGAAAAAGACAGTCAAACCGAGAAGGAGGAAACCGATATGAATATTTTGTTTGCCGCCGCTGAAGTGCATCCTTTTATCAAAACTGGAGGATTGGCCGACGTTCTGGGAGCTCTGCCGAAGGCGCTGCTGAAGGCAGGCAGCGATGTGCGCGTCATTTTGCCGAAATATGCGGGCATTGCGGAGCAGTACAAACGAAGCATGAAACCTGTCGTGGAGAAACGTGTGCCAATCGGCTGGAGAAATCAATATTGCGGTATTGAGCAGCTGACACTGGACGGGATTAAATTCTATTTTGTGGATAATGAATACTATTTCGGCAGGGAAGGCATTTATGGATATATGGATGATGGGGAACGTTTTTCCTTCCTGAACAGGGCCGTACTGGAGGTGCTGCCGGAGCTGGACTTCAAGCCGGATATTCTGCACTGCCATGACTGGCATACGGCGATGATTCCTTTGCTGCTGCGCGACCAATATAGCCATCAGGGATTTTATCAAGGAATCAAAACGGTGTTTACCATACATAATTTGCTGTACCAAGGGGATTTCCCTTATGAAGTGCTGACGGATTTGCTTGGCCTGGACAACAAGTACTTTCATGTCGAAGGTGTGGAGCACTACGGCAGGGTCAATTTCATGAAAGCTGGCCTCGTATATTCCGATCATGTGACGACAGTCAGTCCGACGTACGCCACAGAGATTCAGACGGAATATTACGGATACGGACTGGATGGCCTGCTGCGCAAATTGGGGCATGAAGGACGATTGAGCGGCATTGTGAACGGTATTGACGTGAAAAGCTACAATCCGGGTGCCGATCCGCATATTTATGTCAAGTACCGCAGCAGTCTTGCCAAGAAACGGGACAATAAAATCGGGCTGCAGCAGGAGCTGGGTCTGCCTGTGCGGCCGGATGTTCCGCTGATCGCGATGGTCACCCGGCTGGTCAGCATGAAAGGATTGGATCTGGTTACCCGGGTGCTGGATGAG
This sequence comes from Paenibacillus jiangxiensis, assembly GCF_046098255.1. Lineage (NCBI taxonomy): Bacteria > Bacillati > Bacillota > Bacilli > Caryophanales > Paenibacillaceae > Paenibacillus > Paenibacillus jiangxiensis. Next base: position 17,937 of record NZ_JBJURI010000021.1, on the reverse strand, counting down.
ATGATGTATTATGACGATTTTCAGTTCGTCGTTCTCGGTACGGGTGATCCCTCCTATGAACGCTGGTTCGGCGAAGCAGCCGGGCGTTATCCGCTGAAAATGTCAGCACAGATCCGATTCAGCGAGGAGCTTTCCCGTAAAATCTACGCGGCAAGCGATATGTATCTGATGCCTTCGCGCTTTGAACCGTGCGGCATCAGCCAGCTGCTCGCGCTTCGTTACGGAAGCATCCCGATCGTGCGTGAAACAGGCGGGCTGAAGGATACGGTCCATGCTTATAACGAGTTTACCGGCGAAGGGAACGGCTTCAGCTTCGAGCATTACAACGCGCATGATATGATGCATACAATTCGCAGAGCCATGTCTTTTTTTCGTGAGCCGGAGCACTGGCAGCGGATCGTGCAGTCCACATTCAAGGGGGATTATAGCTGGAATGTATCCGCAGAAGCCTATACGGAGATTTACTATAACCTTATAGGCTATCCGGCCAAGACCGCTTTTGTGGCGGCGGTGGACATCCCGGATGATAGTGACAAGGACACGGGGCTGTAAAAAAGCCGAAAGAGGGCGTATCCCCTGCAGTTGAATGGTGCGGGAATACGCCCTGGCAATCTCACCTTTATTTATCACTATCAGCTGACTGGGTTAATCGCCTCCGCCGCCGCACCCACTGCTGCAGGACGAGCTGCTGCATGAAGAGCCGCCGGAGTCATGACCACCCGAAGTATGATGGTGGGAGGAAGAGGAGTCATGATCACGGCTGTCTGAAGATGCGCAGCCGCTTGCGGAGGAGCAGCCGGAGCCCGAATGGGCTCGTGTCTTCTCTACTTCCGGATGGACCATCTGTTCCCTGAACCCCAGCGGTTCATTCATGGAGAACCAGATGGCGCTGAAGAGCAGGGCTTCCGGGTGCGAGTAATTGACCGGGATCAGATCATCCTTGTTGCCCCGCCTGGCAGTGTGCACATGTGTCCGCAATCTTTTCAGCAGCCAGTCCACCGCTTTCCGGATTTCGGGTTGGTCACGGTATCCATGCATGTTCCAGCGGGAGGTCTGCTGCAGATCGACAGACCTGATTGCATATATTTCCAATTCCTCTTTCGGCAGTGGCTCTGTAAAGAAACGTCCCCATAAATCTGCACTGTATTTGTTCCAGCCGAAGCATTGGACGTAAACCACATCAAACCAGGCTCTCTCCTTCGGCATCGGCTGGGAGCCGGCATGAGGGGCATGATGCAGCATACGTCCGTAAAAACGTCTGCTGAACTGCTCATATTCTCTCGTAAACATCAGCATTTGGTGCCAGACTTCGTCTACGGGGGGGCTGAACATGGGAACACGGTCCAGCAGGGCACAGAGAATAAAGTAGCGCTTCAGTTCATGCCAGCGCCAGGCATATTCCTGCTCGCTTATGTCCGGGTTCTCCAGCAGGGTCCGGTTGCGGACCGCCTCGACGTAAGAATCCGGCAGGCTGCGCTCCAGCTTCAGCCACAAATCGGTGATGGCTTCGTCATTACCGGTGCCAGCAGATGCGGGAGCAGGGGCCTGGGCATAAAATAATCTTCTTCGCTTGGCCGCTCTTTCGCCTCTGCGGCGTCTTTTGGATAGCTGTATGATGACAAGAATAAGAACGGCAACCGCAATACCAAGCACAATGGTCATCCGTAATCCTCCCGGTTATAGGCTCGCCTTCGCTTTGAATTCCTGCTTGATTTGCGCGAGCAGCGCTTCATCAGTGATGATGTCAAATGCGGTGCAAGCAAGGGTACGGGCCGCAAGCAGCATGCCTTCAAGCGCTCTATCCTTCATGGCAAGATCCCTGAATTCCGGTGTGTGCAGCGCATGGTGCTCGTCGATCACCTGAACATAGGGGTGAATGGCGGGACAGCGTAAGGAAACATTGCCCAAATCCATGGATCCATGATCCCCGCCGCTGTGAATCAGAGCGGGATCAATCCCTTCTCCTTCCAGGTTGGCGGTAAAGACCTTGGATAAAGACTCGTTGGTAAGCATCTCATCGTAGGAGGTTTCATAATTGGAGACTTCCAGCCGGCAGCCTGCCTGCAGCGCCGCCCCCTCCGCAATCTGAATGACACGTTTGGTCAGTACATTCAATTCTTTGCGTGTGGCTGCCCGTACATAAAACTGGGCTGAAGCGTAGTCCGGAATAATATTGGCCGCCTGGCCTCCCTGATTGATAATCCCGTGAATGCGGACATCGCTCTTCACCTGCTGCCGGAACGCGTTGATGCCATTGAAGGTCTGAATGACGGCATCCAGGGCGTTAATGCCTTCATGAGGACTTGCCGCTGCGTGGGCCGCTTTTCCGAAAAATTCAAACTGCACCGCATCCAGCGCCAGAGAGCGCCCTGATGTTTCGTATTGATAGAGCGGATGGACCATCATGGCGACATCGCAATCGTCGAACAGACCCGCAGCCGCCATCGGCACTTTCGCCCCCCGCGTTTCTTCCGCAGGTGTCCCGTACACACGAATTTCGCCGCCGATTTCATCAATAACCGATTTGAGCCCGACAGCCGCCCCGACGCTCATCATGCAAATGAGATGATGGCCGCATGCATGCCCGAGGCCTGCCAGCGCATCATATTCAGCCAGAAAGGCGATTACAGGGCCCGGCTTGGCTGATTTGTAGGTTCCTATAAAAGCTGTTTCTATTCCCAGAACGGGAGCCTGCACCTCGAAGCCATGAAAAAGAAGCTCTTCTTTCAGTCTGGCCGATGCAAGAAACTCCTCATTTCCCAGCTCCGGATTAGCGCCGATGTACAATGAAATTTCTTTAAAACGGGCAGAATAGTCGTTAATGGTCGTGCGAATGATTTGCTTCATAATGATCTCTCCAGACTACTTTGGTATAGATGTGAAAAGAGTTGAAAATGTTACAAAAAGTTCATTATTACATACATTGCATAATCATGCATTGTACTTTATAATGACACAGTTATGTTAATTATACAACGAAAACAAGGGGAGACAAAAGGTTGAACAAGCTACAACGTTATGCAGCCGTCATGTTGGCTGGCATTATTTTTTTGTTGGCCGCATTGCCGGTTAATGCGGAAGGGGCGGACAATGGCAAGCTCGTGCTTGGGACAAGCGCCGATTTTCCGCCATATGAATTTCACAACACGATCGACGGCCAGGATACCATCGTCGGTTTTGATATTGAGATTGCAAAAGAGATTGCTAATGATCTGAACAAGGAGCTTGTCATTGAGGATATGGGCTTTGATGCTCTGCTCCCGGCTCTGCAAAGCGGCAGGGTGGACATGGTCATCTCCGGGATGACGCCTACCGAGGAACGGAGAAGAAGCATCGATTTCTCGGACAATTATTATCAATCCAAGCAGGTTGTGGTGGTAAGGGCAGCCGACAAGGGCAAGTTTCCGACGATGGACAGCCTGCGCGGAGCTTCCATCGGCGTGCAGAAAGGCTCTATTCAGGAAGAGATCGGTCAGGGAATCCCGGATGCCAAGCTGACCTCGCTTGACAAAATTTCGGATATTATCCTCCAGCTCCGAACGAACCGGATTGATGCCGCCATCATGGAAGACACGGTAGCCGCAGGCTATTTGAGCGACGAGCTCGTACTGGCCGGTGCGGTTCCGGACACAACTCCGGTTCAGGCCGCCATCGGTATCCAAAAGGGGAATACGGAGCTGCTGCAATCGGTAAATGAAACGCTGACCCGTTTGAAAAACAATGGGGATATTGAACGGATGGTAACGGAAGCTAGCCAGCTATCCGCCGGTACGAAGGACGAAAAGGCACTGAATATATGGAATGTATTCTGGGAGTATCGCCATTACTATGCCACCGGTGTGGGTTATACCTTGCTTCTGTCGGCGCTTGGCGTGCTGTTCGGCTTCATTATCGGCCTGTTCATCTGTCTGATCCGGATGTCTGGCGTAGGAATTATTCAATGGCTCGGCACAGCCTATGTTGAGCTGCTGCGGGGCACGCCGATGCTGGTGCAGCTCATGATCATCCATTACGGGCTGGCGCTGACTTTTGGCATTAACTTTACGCCGCTTCAATCGGGGATCATTACGCTGTCCATCAACAGCTCCGCTTATCTGGCCGAGATTTTCCGGGCAGGTATTCAGGGCGTTGACCGCGGGCAGATGGAAGCGGCCCGTTCGCTCGGGATGAACCGCAGCAAGGCGATGCGCCATATTATTCTGCCGCAGGCCTTCAAAGCGGTGCTGCCGGCGATCGGCAATGAATTCATTACGATTATTAAAGAATCATCCATTATTTCCGTCATCGGCATGGTGGATATTATGTATCAGGCTTCTGTTGTCAAGAACATCACTTATCAGGGCTTAAGTCCGTTCCTGATCGCAGCTGCCATTTACTTTGTCATGACTTTTGTATTGTCCAAGCTGTTGGGCAGATGGGAAAGGAAGTTGAGAGCAAGTGATATCCGTTAAAAATCTGCACAAATCGTTCGGCAAGGTTGAGATCCTGAAAGGGATCGATATCGAGATCGGCAAAGGGGAAGTCGTCGTTGTGATCGGCCCCAGCGGATCGGGGAAAAGTACCTTTCTGCGCTGCCTCAATCTGCTGGAGCAGCCGACAGGCGGGGAGATTCTGTTCGAGGGTGAGCTGATCACCGCCCCGAAGCATAATATCAACGCCACACGCGAGAAAATGGGCATGGTGTTTCAGCATTTCAACCTGTTTCCGCACAAAACGGTCATGGAGAACCTGACCATTGCACCGATCCAGGTGCGGGGCATGAACAAGCGTGACGCCGAAAAAATTGCTGAAGAGCTGCTGGCCACCGTCGGCCTTTCCGACAAAAGGGACGCTTACCCGAGCCAGCTGTCCGGTGGGCAAAAGCAGCGGATCGCCATTGCGCGGGCGCTGGCCATGCAGCCGCATGTGATGCTGTTTGATGAGCCGACATCGGCACTTGATCCCGAAATGGTCGGTGAAGTGCTGGATGTCATGAAAAAGCTGGCCGAGGGCGGAATGACGATGGTGATTGTTACCCATGAGATGGGTTTTGCGCGCGAGGTCGGGGATCGTATCATTTTCGTCGACAACGGCAAGATCATCGAGCAGGGTACACCCGAGCAGGTATTTGGTAATCCCAGCCATGCACGCACGAAGGACTTTTTGGCCAAAGTACTGTAACTTGTATTTATACTGTAATAGAAGAAAGCGGGACTGCCGGGCCAACGGGCGATCCCGCTTTTTTGCATTCACGCTCTGGAAATGGTAACATTTCCATAAAGAAAAGGTTACAAAATTGTGATAATATGCAGAAGGATCAACTTGAACATAAGAAAAACGTCTATCGACGTACATTCAAAGAAGCCAGACCGCGTTTAGCAGTAGTTTTTCTTGCGATTCCAGGAAGATAATGTCAATAAGTTTATGCTTTTTGGAATCTTAAACAAAGTGCGGGAGACGGAATCCTCAGTCAGCTACCCCGCAGGCAATTTTGGGAGGTACATACGATGAAATTAAACAAAATAATCAAAGCGGCCGTGATTGCGGCTGGAATCGGACTAACAATGAATACGCTACCGGTACATGCAGAGGCCGTTTATACGGCGAAGGAGGGGGATACGTATTACAAGATTGCCAAACAATTCGATGTTAACCTCCAGGCGTTGATGGAAGCGAATCCGAATATTCCGGCGAATAACATCTATGCAGGCAGACAGATCGAGCTCCCAGGGAGCGGGGAAAATGGGGGATTGGTCAAAGCCGCTACCTTTGATGAGAAGAATGCCGTGGCGGAAAAGTCGGACTATCAGGTCACTGCTTGGGGTAAAACGTTTACGTATTCCAAAGAGATCAGCGTCAAAGCCTCGGCCTATTCAGCAGCCGCTGATGAAAACGGAAAGTGGGGAGCTGTCGATTATTTTGGCAATCCGTTAAAGCTTGGAACCATTGCGGTCGATCCGAGTGTCATTCCGCTCGGCACCAAGGTGCTGGTTACCGGCTACTCCCACCCTGGACTCCCGGATCACGCCTTCGTGGCGACAGCCAGTGATATGGGTGGCGCGATCAAAGGCAACAGAATCGATATTTTTATTCCCGGAAGTAAATCCTCAGTCAGCCAGTTCGGCTTCCAAAATGTTAAATTGTATGTAATCGAATAGGTAATTCTGATTTTAAGTTCATAATTTTTATTATGTAAACTTAATTATACGAAATGAAAGAACCTTCCAATCCCAAGGGATGGAGGGTTCTTTTGTTTCAAATACTCTCTGCAATGCTCATTTATGAGCCTGAATGTCTAGCTGCTGGGGTACGGTAACAAAAATGTAGCCTTTTTGCCGCAACGTGCGGATCAGCGAGGGCAGAGATTCTACCGTTCCTTTAAGGTTGGAGGTTGTTCCTCCCCCTGCATGCATAAGTATAATCGAGCCTGGTCCGGTGGTCGGCACTACATTGCGCCGGATTTGCTCCTTATTCAGTCCTTTCCAATCCATGGAGTCGACATTCCAGTTGACGACGGTGTATCCGCTGCGACGCGCCCAGCGCAGCTGGGATTCTGTTATTTCACCGTACGGCGGTCTGATCAGAAGCGGCCTATAGCCGGTGCTTTTTTGTATGGCAAGCCCGGTTTTAATAATCTGCCGCTGAAATTGTCTAAGCGAAATTTTATTGAAATTGGGGTGATTAAAGGAATGATTCCCCACAATATGCCCCTCTTTCACCATGCGTTTTACGAGTTCGGGGTACCTCTCCGCTTTATCTCCTACTACAAAAAAGGTGGCCTTGACATTATTTTTCTTTAAAGCGTCCAGAATATAAGGAGTAAACCGGGGGTCAGGGGCATCGTCAAAGGTGAGGGCGATTTGCCTTGTACGCGGACCCTGCATTTTGAACGTATCCGCATATTTTTTACGCAGCCTGCTTAACTTACTCTCGTCAGCTGCTGTGATGGCGGCAGCATCCATCGCTGCTTTATGCGTCTGCGGCGGTGGAGAAGAAGGGGAATGACCAAAGGCCATATGCAGTACGATCAGTATGCTGGGCAGCAAAAAAGAACGGAACATGGATTGCATCCTCCCTCATTGGTATTCATAGGTCGTATTATCTTTCACCTGTAGGTCAGCATTTATTCCTGAATTGTTCCCGCCGGGATTTGCTCGAATAAAGCCTGGAAATATATAATAAGTGTCATAGGGATGTGTAAAAATGAAACCTGAAGCATCCGTCTACGTAAAAGTAAGCATAATGAGTTTTTTTATTTGCATAATTTAAGGAGGAAACCAAATGTCACTTTTCAAACGGCTTCGCGATCTTACTATGTCCAATATCAATGCAATCATCGATAAGGCGGAAGATCCGATCAAGATGACAGAACAATATATTCGCGATATGCAGGAGGATCTTGAGGACGCGGAAAAAGCGGTGGCTGCCCAAATCGCCATCGAGAAGAGATTCAAGCAGCTTTACGAAGAACAGGAAGCCTTGGTGAAAAAACGCGATGAACAAGCACATACTGCAGCTAAATCGCAAAATGTAGATCTTGCGCGGCGGGCGCTGGAGGAGAAGAAAGCGGCCGAAGCTAAAATGAGCGAGTACAAAGCAAGCTATGATCAGAACAAAGCTTCCGCCGACAATCTCCGCGCCAAGCTGGAAGAAATGCGCAAACAGCTTACGGAAATGAAGAACAAGCGTGATACGCTGGTGGCCCGTTACAATGCCGCCAAAGCGCAGACGGAAATCAACAATGCGATGAGAGGCTTCAGCTCCGACTCCGCTGCAGCGGGCATGAGAAGAATGGAAGATAAGATGCTGCAGATGGAAGCGAGGGCGGAAGCAAGCAACGAAATGTCCGACAAAGGCAAATCGCTGGATGAGGAATTCAAGGAGCTTGAGAAGAAGAGCGCTGTGGACGATGAGTTGGCCGCGTTGATGAAGCAATACGAAAATAAATAAGGGCTGAATCACTGAAGGCGCTGCGGCATCTTCAAGGAAGCGAAGGGAGACGGGAGGTTTCCCTTCGCTTTTCACTGCAAATCAGGATAATGTTGGAGGATGAAGCTGATGGATCTGCAAACCTTGACGGCCATGTTCGTGTGGACGGTGGCCGGAGCGGTACTTTTGTTTGTATTGATGTTTGTTGACTCGCTGTTCACGAAATACAAGGATTTTGAAGAGGTCAAGAACGGAAATATGGCCGTGACGTCGCGAATGATCCTGAAGCTGATCGCTCAGGGATATATTTTGTCAGGCTCGATCGCTACCGCTTACAGCCTTGGCACTGCGCTTCTCTATTCCGTGGTGGCGTTTGTCATTCTGCTGATCATGGAAGCGGTGGTTCGTGTTCTGCTCCGACATTGGGCACGCTTTGACCTTGACGAAGGAACACAGCAGGGCAAGCTGGGTTATGGCCTGTTCTCCGGCACGCTGCATCTGGTCGGCGCATTCATCATTACAGCTTGCTTCTAACAAGAGAAAGGCGGGAACATTGCTATGGGCATGTGGAAACGAATTTCCAATCTGTTTGCCAAGCCTGAGCCTGCAAAGCGCGAGAAAAGCATGCTTGAGCTGATGCCTGGCGACATATGCGAGGTGTCGCTCACTACTTATGAGGTGGTCGGGAGGGTACATAACCGTGCCCGGAATGCGGTCGTGCTTACGCTTCAGGATGGAAGCAATATTGATTATTTATATATTGAAGAACGGGAAATGCTGAAGTTTGTTCTGTATCAGCCGATTGACGGGCGTCCGGATACACCGGACGAGCTGCCGACCATCATGGAGCTGGATGGACTGGATTATCACCTTGAGGAGCAGTACGGCGGGACGGTATCCTCCGTTGGCAGGACCCCATTCACAAGCAGTGGTGAACAGCATGTATGGCAGTATCAGGCAGACAACAACCGTATGCTGCGGATTGAGTGGCAGGACGGGCGCTTTATGCTGTATGAAGGAGACCAAGTCATTCCGGGAGACGTGAAGGTCATCCGGGCAAGCTAGGAGAGGATACCCATGAATACACGCGCTGCCTGGCAGAGGAATTTAAAAATCATATTGGCTTTATGCCTTTTTATGTCCGTGCTGAGCGGGTGTGGTGCGCCATCGGTCAAGGATACGTATCCGCTTGAATCAGTAAACGGCAGCGGCAATGCCACCTCATACGTATACCGGGCAGCCGACAAAACGGTGCCGGAGGTGGCACAGGAGCTGGCGAACAGCCGCACCCCGGATCAGATGTCGCCTGAAAGCACGGAGCGTATGTTTCTTGTATATTCAGACGAATGGTACCATTTGCAGCAGGATCCCAAGAAGCCCTCGGATACGCTGATTGAAGTGGATACAAAGCAGTATGTGCAGCAAAATTACAGCTCAAGCTTTCTGCAGGGCTACCTGGTCGCCAGTCTGCTGAATGATCTGTTTGATACCGTGCGAGGCGGGTCGTACAGAGGTTATACCAGCCGGGACGTTTACAAGCCGCCTGCCGGTCAATATCACGCGCCTACAAAGAGTGAGAAAAAAGCAATTCCGCCCATTACGGTCGACCGCAGCGGGTCGGTCATCCGCCGTGGCGGCACAGGCTCTGCCGTGGGCAGTGGCGGAAGCATATTTGACCGCGGCGGCCAAAGCTCGCCGAGCAAAGGCACGATTAATCGGAACAAGGGCGGCAGCATCTTTGATTCCCCGCGCAAATCCATTACCAAACCGAAGACACGCATCGGCTCAGGCAAGATCAGCAGGCGGGGGCGACGATGAAAGAAGGAAATCCCGATCATTCAGTTCGGGATTTCCTTTTTTTCATGTTGATTATATTATTACAAGGACAATACATTCATGCTGGTGAAATCCGACGGTCAGGAAAGGGATTTGCTGCAAGGCTTGCCTTACTGAGGTGGTTCAAGTTGCCAACGGACGTTTTTCGCGATATAACTGGAACATAGAGAAACAGAGCTGGAGAGCGAATAAGCGTTAATGAAAAGGGTGGTTATATGAAACATAGTGATGACTATACAAACGACAAATTCAAGCGGCGTGCCATTTCGGTTGAAGAAGCACAAAAGAGAGTCTTGGAATATGTCAGACCAGGGATAACAGAGATCGTCCCGCTGTCTGAGGCGCAGGGCCGCTTTCTTGCCGAGCCACTGTATGCGCCGCATCCGTTTCCGCACTTCCGGCGTTCGGGAATGGACGGTTACGCGATTGTAAGTGCGGATACGAAGAATTGCAGGGATGATGAGACTGTATGGCTGCGCGTTGTGGATGAAATCCCTTGCGGATATGTATCCGACTGCCGGATTACCTCCGGACTGGCTGCCAGAATCATGACTGGAGCACAGGTGCCCGAAGGAGCGGATGCTGTTGTCATGCTTGAGGCGACGCGGCTGCGCGAGGAAGCAGGGGACGTATACGTCGGACTGAAGAAAAAGGTGGAGCCGGGGAATAACATCACATCCGTTGGCTACGAGCTGCAGGAAGGCGAGCTGCTACTGGAGAAGGGAACTCGGCACGGGGCCGGTGAAATCTCCGTGCTGGCCACGTTCGGAATTCACAGTGTACCGGTTATTCGCAAGCCGCGGATAGCCGTCATTTCAACGGGATCGGAGCTGTTGTCCGTGGACGAGCCCTTGCAGCCGGGACGAATCCGCAACAGCAACAGCTACATGCTGGGCGTGCAGATTCGTGAAGCGGGGGGCGAGCCTTTTATTTTCGATTCCGTACCGGATGATGTGGAAGCAGCGGGCAGAGTGGTGCTGGATGCGCTCCTGAATTTTGATTATGTGGTCACGAGCGGCGGAGTATCCGTCGGGGACTATGACATTATGGGCGACCTGGTCAGACAGGAAGGCGTTGATTTGCTGTTTAACAAAATAACGATGCGGCCTGGCAGCGTCACGACGGCAGCGGTAATTAACGGTGGCCTTCTCTTTGCATTGTCGGGTAACCCGGGCGCATGCTTTGTCGGCTGTGAGCTGCTGCTCAGACCTGTCATCAGGACGATGCTCGGAGCGCGACAGCCGTTTCTCCCGCGGTGGCAGGTTCTGCTGGGCGAGGATTATAACCGGGTGAACAATTATACGAGGTTCGTGCGGGCGAGAACGGAGATCCGCGACGGCAGGGTTTATGCCGTGCCTGCCGCGGTTGACGAATCGAGCGTTATGATTTCGATCAAAGACAGTGACTGCCTTATTGTCATTCCTCCCGGAACGGGACAGCTTAGAAAAGAGGACAAGATCGAGATCATCAAGCTGGAAGGCGGGGGATGCCCATGAGGCTCGATCATAAAGGGAAGCAGCCGTTTATTTGTCAGATTGTCGGGTATAAAAACACGGGGAAAACTACTTTACTCGCTTCGATTGTGAGCACTCTTAAAGCCGAAGGGTACCGGATGGCCGTCATAAAACATGATGCGCACGGCTTTGATATGGACCATCCGGGAACAGATACATACAAGCACCGCGAGGCGGGGGCGGAGGGGATTGCCATCGTTTCAGCCGGGCGTACGGCGGTTCTGGAGGCAAGAGCCGCCGGACTGAATGAGCTGATTGGACGATTTGAGACCTATGATTGCATTTTGATCGAGGGTTTCAAGGAAGCGCCTTTCCCAAAGCTGGTCATGATCAAAGAAACCGGAGACACCGGGCTGCTCGGCAGCCTGCCGTGTGTGGCGGGAGCCGTCTGCTGGCCGGACATGACAGAACAGGTGCAGCAGCAATTTGCGGGCTTGACTGTGTATGGCATAGAGGATGCGGAGCGGATCGCACGCTGGATTGAAGAGCGGATGAAAAGTTAGCCTAGGAATCCAGTCGGCGCTCAATCGCTTCGGACATCGTTTTATCCGTCAGATGGGCGTATACCTCGGTTGTTTCCGTGGAGGCATGGCCAAGCTGTTCCTTGGTCTTGTAGATATCATTTTGCAAATAATAGTCTGTCGCGAAGGAGTGCCGCAGCTTATGGACGGTTAGCGACGGTTTGCCGTACCTTTTGGCATATTTGATAATCATCGCCTGTATGGCCCGTTTGGTCATCCGTTTCCCTTCATTGCTTCCATTCGGCAGAGCCACGAACAGTGCTTTTTCCCGTTTGGTTGCGCGATAACGCTGCTGCCGGATGGACAGATACAGGGCCAGCTCGTCTTTGGCCTGTTCCCTAAAGTAGACAGGGGCTTTAAACGTCTCGTCGTTATTGCCTTTGCGGAAGACATACAGGAGCTTGTTGGCAAGGTCCAGATCGTCCAGATTCAGATTGACCACCTCGGATACGCGCAGCCCCGAATGGAGGATGAGGCTGGCGATGCATGCGTCGCGCTCCTTATTCTGTTCATAGGCATACAGCGCCTGCTTGTTATTTTCCACATCATGGCCGTAACCTTCGTGAATATAGGCGATAAATTCGAGCAGCTCGTCGTCTTCAAGAATTTTGCCCTTGAGCTTGGCGGCTGTGTCCTTCGGCTTATGTACACGCTTGATTTCGACCTTGGCCATAACGTTGCGCTTCAGCAGGGGATAAAAGTTTTCATCCTCCGCAATCTGGCTGAGGTAATGGAACAAGGAGCGCAATGACGACAGCTTGCGGGATACCGTTATTCTGGAGTTGGCGCCCTCCCTTTTTGTTGTTAAAAAAAGACGAAACCCGGTAATACTGTCCATATGCAGCTTTTCCAGCTCCTCCAGGGTCACGCCGCTGTTCATCTCAGCTGTTGAGAGCCCCTCGGCCCGCAGCCAGGAGAAGAAGGTCTCATAATCCCTGATGTACTCCAGCAGGGTGGAGGGAGACAGGTCAGGCAGCTTGTAATCGATAAATTTCTGCACATACCATGGCATTGCCGGCAGCTTTTCGTCCAGCTTGAGCCGGTCGATTCCTTTTTGAATGTTCATCGTCTGCACCTCTGATTTCATGGTTCTTGAATATTTTAGCACAAAAAGGGGCCGGCGGCGGACGAAGCTGCCGCAATATCGACTACTGAATAAGAAGGAGTGCGGCAGAAGCGTGAAAGGTGATAGCATGAAAACGATGTTAAAGCTGGCAACGTGGGAGCAGCGGCCGATCATGATGCGGCTTATGCAGTTTTATCTGTATGATTTCACCGAGTTTATCGAGATTGATCTTTCAGCCGACGGCAGGTTTCCCGATTATCCGGATCTTGACCAATACTGGACAAGCGGGGACCGCAAAATGGCCTTTATTATGTGGCATAAGGGAAAACCGGCTGGTTTTGCTCTGGTGGACAAGCTTGATGACAAGCTTGAAGGAGACTATTATATGGCCGAATTTTTCGTCATGCGCCCTTTCCGCAGATACGGCATTGGCTCCTGGGCCGCATGCGAATTGTTCAGCAGGCTGAGAGGCAAGTGGAAGGTAACACAGGTAAAAAATAACGTCCCGGCGCGCGCTTTTTGGCGTAAGGTGATCGGTGAATACACGGGCGGGAATTTTACGGAAAAAATTCACCCCTGGAAAGGCAGCCCCAGCCAATATTTTAGCACATGAATTAAGATGCCAATCGGAGCCGTTTATGAGATGCCCGATTGGTATTTTTTTTAATCCTGTTAACATTTTAATTTAAGCGTCTTAATGATGTTGATATTTAACGATATTAACGAAGCCGTTCGTTGTACTTTTTGCATCTGATGGAATAATAATATCCGACATATGAAAATAAATATAACATTGGGATTGTCAACGCAATAGGCTTTGCAATAATATGGAACAAAAGATAAGTGACACTGCTTTATATCCCTCAAAAATCTCCATTTTTGCGTAATATTATATCACGCGAAATCCTCTCTATCCCTCAAGCAGATACTGCCAATTCTTTGTATCCTGGTTATTACACTCACTGGAATAAGTGATCCACCATTTCATATGGGAGGTGACAAACACTTTAAGCTGTAAACCAAGCGGCTTAACTGAAAATCTCATAAACTTGCGAAAGGGTGATCACCATGTCCGTGGATATGAATAGGGCGGGGGCCGCAGCGCAAAGCAAAGTGCGATGGAGGGGCAGGCTCCGTTCCAACGAGATTACGGGTCTGCTGTTCACAGTTCCATTGCTGGTCGGGGTGTTAGGTTTTGCCGTCTACCCGATGGTTGAAGCGCTGCGGCTCAGCTTTCAACAGACCAATGGGGTGACAGGGGTCTGGGTCGGCTTTGGCAATTATGCAAGAGTGCTGCAAGACGACATGTTCTGGCGATCCTTTTACAATACATTGTACATGGGCGTCCTGGCTGTCATCCTGGGCATATCGTTCTCCTTTATCTTGGCAACCTTGATCCATGCCATTCCTCAGACCCGCGTCAAAAACCTGTTCAAAGCCGTTTATTTTTTGCCAAATGTGATTTCGGCTGTCGCCACGAGCATCCTGTTTTCCTTTTTGTTTCACCCAGGCCAGGAAGGGCTTCTGAATTATGCCCTCAGCCTCATCGGAGTAGAGCCGGTCGGCTGGTTCACCGATCCGCAGTATTCACGCTTTAGTATTGTGCTTATGCTGCTGTGGGGCGCATTGGGATACAATACGATTATTTTTATCGCCGGGCTCCAGGGAGTGCCGAAGGATTTATATGAGGCGGCGGAAATCGATGGAGCCGGCTCGCTCAAAAAATGGCGGTATATCACCATTCCGACTTTACGCCCTATTTTTATTTTCATGATCGTCATCGGCATTATTAACGCCATGAAGCAGTTTACCAACGTTTGGCTGCTTGGCGGAACGGCAGGCAATCCTGCCGGCTCCCTCATGACATCCGTGCTGTATATTTACCGCAACGCCTTTTTATCCTCACAGATGGGAATTGCCACCGCAGCTTCCTACTTACTATTCGTGTTTATCCTGCTGGTTACACTGATCATCCTCACGTTGAACCGCAAAAGCAATACAGAATAGGAGGGAAAGCCGATGCAGCTATTAAGATTGCCCGCTCAATCCGCCCCCGGCCGTTCATGGCGCAGACAGCAGAAGCTGGTTCGCGCTTCGATCCTCAGTGTGCTTACGATCGGCTCTGTTATCATGGTGCTGCCTTTTGTGTGGCTTGTTCTGACCAGCTTTGACTGGTCCGCCCGCTTGAACATCCCTTTTCCGCCGCGCTTTTGGCCCAAAACACCTTCCGTCCGAACCTATGAAGCGGCCATGAACAATATCGACCTCTTCCGGTATATCTGGAATACGAGTGTGGTTGCAGTTGGGGTCATATTGATCAGTCTGCTGTCCGCGCTTCTATCCGGTTATGCCCTTTCCAAAATCCGCTTCCGTGGTGCCCGGCTTATTCTTGTCCTCGCCCTGAGCACCATGATGATTCCCTTTGAAATGACCATGATTCCGCAGTACATGATTTTTGCCCGCTTGAACCTGCTTGACAGCTACTGGGTATTTTTTCTCCCGGCGCTGAATTATGCGTTTGGTACGTTTATGGCGAAGCAATTTGTGGATCAACTCCCAGGCAGTCTGCGTGAGGCAGGTAAAATGGACGGAGCCCACGAGCTCTCCATTTTCTTCCGTATTTATGTGCCTTTATGCGGTCCCGTCATTGCGACCATGATCATTCTGCAATTCCTGGCGGTCTGGAATGATCTGATGTGGCCGATGCTGGCGCTAAACAGTACGGATAAATATCTGATTCAGCTCGGACTGGCCATGTTCAGCTATAACAACGGGGAGAACCAAATGCCCTCCATTATCATGGCCGCTACCACGATCAGTCTGCTTCCCGTACTTGTGCTTTATATGTTTTTACAGCGGTACATCGTGGAAGGAATTGCTCTGACCGGAATCAAGCAGTAAGAAAAAAAGGCGGCTATCCCCGCATGCTCAAGCAACGGAATTGAAAAACCACTTTTGGAGGGGTACAGATGAAAAAAGCGATGTCCTGGCTAATGAATGTACTGCTGGTATTGGTGCTGGCGGCTTGTTCCTCCGGCTCGGGAGCCGATTCCGGAACGTATACGGCACCGGAGGTGGAGAAGGTATCCGATATGGAAGGGACGGTCAAGGTAGCTCTGGCCGGCTGGCAGCTGGAGGACGGAATCGACCCGATCACCGGCAATCAGGTAACAGGATTCAATAAGTATGTGGAAGACACTTTCAATAAAATGTATCCGAACATCAAGCTTGAAGTGACGCAGATTCCGTGGGAAAATGCGCAAGCCAAGCAAAAGGCCCTGCTGATGTCGGGCGATGCGGATGTATTGTATACCGGAGGGGCCTTTGCCGCTCAATTTTATCAGCAAGGGCTGCTGCGCGGCATTGATGATCTGATTGCCAAGGATACCACATTTGATGCCGGCATCTATTTGGAAGGCATTTGGAACAGCTCCTACAGCACCAAGTCGAGTGACGGTTCCGTGCGGTTCGGCGTTCCTTCCGTGCTCGGCAAGCGTGTGACGATCTATGACAAAACCATTTTCGACCAGTGGGGTGTAGAGCCTTTGTCCGAAGTGCCAACCCCTGAAGAAATATTGGAGAAAGCGAAAAAAATGACCGGCAAGAATCCGCAGACAGGGCAGCCGAATTATGGGCTCTGGTTTAACGGCAGCTCCCTGAATCAGTCCACCTTTGTGGCATTGACTTATTATTATGGGGCTAAAGGCGCCGAAGGCAGCCTCGCGGATCCGAAGAACATCAAATGGGAGCTGAACACGCCGGAAATGAAAAAGGTGATGGAATGGCTGAGTGAAGCGGCGAAGCTCGCTCCGCCCGCTTTTGTTAACGGCAAGGGGGCTGAAAATTTCGGTATTGAAGATAACCATATTGCGATGGCCTTGGATTCTCCCGGCTCCGGCACAATGAGCGAATACAGAGCGACAGGAAATAAGAAGCTGATTGACCGTTTTGTTCCGATAATGAACATTGGCCCGAAAGGTGAAGGCTGGGTGGCGATGGACCCGATCATCATGGCGGCCAATACGAAAAATCCCGAGGCAGCCTGGGAGGTCATGAAATTTTTGTCCAGCTATGAAACGCAAAAATGGGCCTATCTCAACTTCGATATGACGCCGACCCTTAAGGATGCGGATTTTGTGGAAGAGGAAAACGGCTTTGTGAAACGGGCCATGCAAATTGCGGACATTACAACACCAACGCTGATGGACGAGGCCAATCCGTTTTATAACAGCGAAATCGTGCCTGCGGTCAACGGTTTTATCAGTGAAGCGGCAAATGGCGGATCGCCGGACATTGACGCGCTGCTGACCCGCTTGCAAACCAGGGCCGAAGCGTGGTCGGCCAGCCAGAAATAAATACCAGTGCTGCCCCTTCAGCAGACTTTTGACAGGGCCTCCAGTTATCTGGGGGTTTTTTCGTACCTTTTAATCTGCAAACAGACCTTGATGTAACTGGGCAAAACGGGGAATCCACTGCTGGAGTTGACGCTGAATCAAAGCAGACAGCTTTTTTCTAGCTTTCTTGGAAGAAGGGGATTCGCCCCGCTCAGAGTCTAGTACCCAGAGTGAGACGGGTGTCTATAGGGTATGTTGTGGTGTCTGGTGTCTGGTGTCCGTTGCCTGATGCCTGTTGTCTCCCCATACAGCTTTGCATGATTATCCCTTTTGTTCAGAATGCGGGGGTTGGGGTTTGGGGGACTAAGGGAAGGAAAGGGGAAGGAGAAACCAGATAAGAAAAAAAGGTGGCTCAAGTGGGATGTTCGGCTTGAAATAGGAACACATGTTTGGTATGATAAAAAGAACTTATGTTCTTATTTTGTTGATTCGGGGGCGAGCAGACATGGAAATCCAAGCGGAAACGGAACTTCAATCCTTTAGCAGTTGTTATCATAACGAGCAGGACTGCATGGAGGCATTGATCGCGATGAAGTGGCCGAACGGCTTCGTCTGCCCGCGTTGCGCTCACACCCGCTGCAGTCGTCTGACTTCCCGGCGCATTCCCATGTTCGAGTGCGTCAGGTGTGCGCATCAAACGTCGGCTTTGGTCGGCACGATTTTTGAACGAACCCATCTCCCCCTGACCAAGTGGTTCC
>NZ_JBJURI010000020.1:0-141853 GCF_046098255.1 Paenibacillus jiangxiensis | reverse complement strand
AAGAGCGATTAAGCTCATTTGAATCTGACGAGATTAATATCTCAATGTTCGCTCCGCCATTTATTCTGTCATAGACACGAACCAAATGGCTTCGCGGGTCGGTTTTACGATGTAAAACCTACTCACTCGTTGTTCAGTTTTCAAAGATCAAACTTCGTCGCTGCTTCAGCTCACCGCATCAGCAACTTTTATATCTTATCATCTTCCGACCGTTTTGGCAAGCACTTTTTTGAAAAGATTTTACCAAGCAGTTTCTCTTTAACTCATTTCGGCCGGAATTAGAATATATCACACTCTATTATACTGTTGCAAGAATTTTTTTATTTATCACTCTTTCCACCATAAAAAAAGACAACTTTGGCACCCTAACTCTTCACCGTACATATTGCAACAAAAAACACAAAAGAACGGAGAGGAACTTTCCGTTCTTTTAGAGGACTGTATTTATCCATTAATCCAAGGATTTTTGCGTTTGGGCTTCGCGGAACGTTTTCGTTGATTTCCTGTTTTTCGCTCATTAAATTTTTTTCCTGAACCGCTGCTTTTATTCGAGATCTTTGCCTTGGCAGTAGTTTCTTTGAAAGTCGTTGAAGATTGCTCCGGCTCAGATGCAATTTCGTTTTCCAACCCTGTGGTATGAATTTGCTCCTCCTGCGGTGGGGCAATCCATGGAGAAGCTTGGTTCAACTCCGTACGATATCCATACGGTTGAGGATACCCAGGTGGATAATAAGCCGGCGGAAATGATGGAGCGCTTGAATATGGCGAAGCCGGAGCGCTTGTATACGGCGAATAAGTCATAGGCACATATGGATCGTTGTTCGCAGGAATATTGGAAGCAGCTGTATGCAAGGTCGGATAGCTGGAGTTGGGGTAAGTTGGAGGGACAAAGGATTCCCCTGCCGTGTATGGATTCGCTGGAGGAGTATAGCCGGCACTCGGGTTAGTGTAATAATGATGCTCACCGAATTGTGAATTCACAGGCGCTGCCATCCACTTCGGTTTGAATGCTGAATTTTCTCCACAGGGATAGTTCGAATACATCATGTTGCTACTATAAGGTTTATTTTCTTCACCATAAGGTTTATAGTAAGCTGGATTTACTGCAGTTGGAGCAGGCATATTTGGATTGGCATGCTCAGCCATAATTCCGGGATACATATTATTAACCTCTGATTGAGCCATGTAGGGAGGGGAGTACGTCTGGTAAATCGGCATTTCGTACTGCTTATTTGCCTCAGGGCTCTGATAAATATTTTCAGGAGAGATGGGAACATTTATATTTTCGACATTTTCTATTTTTTTAATGTTCTCTAATTTCGGTAAGTTCTCTAAATTCGATATGTTTTCTATATTTGAAATGTTTTCTATATTCTCAATGTTTACATTTTCCGCCGCTTTGTTTTCCTTCGCTTTGTTTTCTGCTTCCCCCATCACATTTGCATTCTCAGGAAGCTTTTGCGGAATATTCGGCATCTCGGGAATCTCTGGCATTTCAAACATCTCATATGGCATTTCCACGTTGGGGGCGTTTTCCTCTTTAACTCCGGTGAATTTTTTATTAGTCGGCAGCTTCACATTTCCGCCTGCTTGATTTACGGAGACATTGGTATGTCCGGGATTTGCCTGCGTGCCTTTAGCTTTTGGAATATTAACAATCTCGCCGGTCATGAGAGCATTAGGATTTTTAAGCTGGGGATTAGCGTCTATCATGTCCTTCAGCGGGATCCCCGACGCCTTACCTAGCTTCCAAAGGGTGTCTCCTTGTTTTACCTTATGCTGATAAGCCACCTCCACGGAAGGTGCAGGCACAGCAGCTGACGCCGGGGATGGAATTTTGATTTTGGTGCCAGCCATGACTTCATCCGGATTTGTAATATGCGAATTGGCACTGATCAACTGCTCAAGGGGAATTTTGTATTTTTGCGATAGTTCGTATAAAGATTCCCCTTTTTTGAGGATGTGTATTTTCACGGTGTCAAAACCTCCTAAACTTTCGTTTACGGGCTGACCTGTGCCCGCTATCGTTAATAACATCTTATGCACGCAGTAGGCGAATGACATCCCTATTCAGAAAAAAACTTAAAAAAATGCCGCCCCCGGAGCAAGAATGCCCGCTCCTGAGGCAGCATACGATGAAATTAAGATTCCCAAACCTTATAACCGTCCACATTTACAATTTTGCGGAACTCCTCCAGCAGCTTCAGAGTGATTGGACCTGCGGCACCCGTTCCAATCGTCCGTCCGTCTACCTCATTTGCGGCGATTACTTCCGCAGCCGTACCGGTAAAGAAGACCTCGTCGGCTACATAGACATCATGCAGGGTAAATGGCTGTTCCTTAAGCGGATAACCAAGCTCGCTGCAAATGTCGATAATGGCGTTGCGGGTAATGCCTTCCAATGCGCCCAAGTAGCATGGAGGCGTGAAAACCGTCCCGTTTTTAACGATAAAAATGTTATCCGCAGACCCTTCCGTTACATACCCCTGGGAGTTCAGCATGATCGCCTCACCCACACCCGCATAGTTGGATTGAATTTTAACCAGAATGTTATTCAAATAGTTAAGCGATTTGATCTTTGGATTCAGCGCATCCGGAATATTGCGGCGCTGGGATACCGATATCGTTTTCAGGCCAGTGAGATAGGCTTCCTCCGGATAGATCGACAGCTCTTCCACAATGATAATAACGCTGGCTTTCGGGCAGCGGAGCGGGTCCAGCCCAAGGTTGCCGGGACCGCGCGACACAATCAGCCGGATATAACCACTGCGCATATCGTTGCGGCGAATCGTTTCCGCCATCGCCTCAAGCATTTCCTCGCGGGAAAGCGGGATATTGAGCTGAATGGAGTGAGCCGAATCATAAAGCCGGTCCAAGTGCTCCTTGCATTTAAAAATGTTGCCGTTGTATATACGGATGCCTTCAAATATACCGTCACCGTACAAGAATCCGTGGTCATAGACCGATACTTTCGCATTTTCTTTTGTTACATATTCCCCGTCCAAATAAATCCACTGCTCAGCCATTAAGGACACCTCCGCTTTTTCCTGCTTCTTCACAAGAGTTCAATGTTTTATTATATGCATAGCTTGGATAAGAACCCAGAATTCTGACCTGGCACTTCAAGGCCTCAATTTCCGCAAAAGCCGCCGTAAGCAGCACCGACTCTAACGATTCCATCACTTCAATGTAAAAATAATAGCTCCCCAGCTGCTTTTTCGTCGGACGCGACTCAATCCGCGACAGGTTTAACCGGCGCCAGGCAAAGGCGGAAAGTACCTGATGCAAAGCACCCGGAAAATCCTCAGGCAGCGTAATCAAAACACTGGTTCTGTATTCATTCGGCTTGCGCTGCAGTTTTATCGGGTGATGTCCAATCAACACAAATCTGGTGAAATTGTTATGATGGTCCGTCACCCGCTCTGCCAAAATGTCCAAATGATGTGTAGCCGCGCCCAAACGGGTTCCGATCGCCGCCCAGCCCTTGCCCGGGTTTCGTTTAACGATTTTTACAGCCTCCGCCGTACTGCCTGTACTCTCCAGCTCGGCATGCGGCATATGCTCCCGTATGAACTGCTGACACTGCGGCAGGGCCACCGGATGCGACATAACCTTGGTGATCTTGCTCAAATCCAATTGCCCTGTCTGATCTAAAAATTCCTTTTGATGCCCGATCAAATTCTGAATGGACGGATACACCCATTCCGCTTGCATGGCAATATCCACTTCATGAACAAGCCAATCCATATGCAGGCTTACTGATCCGTCGATCGTATTCTCAATCGGTATGACACTGTAATCGGTATTCCCGCTGTCTGTGGAACGGAAAACCTCCGTGATTTGCTGATAGTGAACCAGCTCACAGGGCTGATCGCCCAGCAGGAAATCCACCGCCTCATGAGACACCGAACCCTCCGGCAAAACTGCAATCCGTGTCACAGCACGCTTTCCCCCTTTATGATATCCAAAAACGAATGCTGACTCTCTCCGCCTGTGTACACTCTCACCCCTTGCACTTCGGGCTTAAGCCACATCATACGGATCGGGACGGACTCGCGCTGCATCGTTTCCTTCAAATAACGCTCCAGCTCCGCCTTCCGCTGCACACGCCCGTCCACCAGCGCCAGCAGAGTCGGCCCCGCCCCGCTCAAGGCGGCTCCAAGCGCCCCATGGCGCGGTGCTTCCTGCAATATTTCCGCCATCCCTGGAATGAGAGCGGCCCGGTATGGCTGGTGAACCCGGTCTTTCATGGCCTCCGCAATAACATCAAAATTCCCGGTGGCTAATGCGGCCACCAGAAGAGAGGAACGGCTGATGTTGTATACAGCATCCTGCAGCACGATTTCCGCAGGCAGCACTCCCCTCGCCTTGGAGGTGGACAGCTCGAATTCCGGAATGACAACCAGAACTTCCAGATGATCATTCGGGTCCAGCCTTATGCACTGGGCATGAACGCCATCCCAAACCGCTGTTATAATTCCCCCGAACAAGGACGCACCGACGTTGTCCGGATGCTTTTCTATAGCCGTGGCCATATCAAAGAGCCTGGCTTCGGACAGCGGAGAACCAATCAGGGCATTCGCCGCAGCCAGCGCTCCGACAATGGCGGATGCGCTGCTGCCCAAACCGCGGGTCAAGGGAATATCGGAATACATGGATACTTCCAGCTCCGGCACCGATACTCCCGCTTCCTCAAAAACCATCTGCGCCACTTCGTAAATCAGATTGGACTTGTCTCCAGGAACACCCTTAAGCTGATCCCCGTGTAAATAAAACCGGGTTTCGTCAGATTGCTTCATTTCAATCCATGCGTACAGGTTAAGAGCCATCCCCAGCGTATCAAATCCCGGTCCCAGATTTGCCGTACTCGCCGGAACCCGGGCCCGAACAACCGGTAAATCAAACATTCCTTCCGCCTCCACTGCGATGCCTTACAAACCATCACACTAAATAATGTAAATCCAAATGCTCATTAGAATACACCATCAGGATTTTAACCCTCAACCCGGTATACGCTCTTAATTCTGCGGATGACTTCCAGCGATTCAAAGTGATTCAGCACCTTCTGCATGTTCGCCTTGCTGGCGCTGTGTGTAATGATGATAATTTCCGCATTCGGGTTGTGCTCGTTCGGCTGCTGCACCACCGATGCCAGACTGACGCCGAATTCGGCAAATACCTGGGTAATTTGAGCCAGGACCCCCGCCTTGTCATCCACATGGAGCAGGATAAAATTTTTGCTGAACACCTCTTCATCACTGGTAAGGAGCCTCGGCTTATATGGAGCGATCGCCTTCAATCCATTGACGCCGAGCTTCAGATTTTTAACGACAGCGACCAGGTCGGCCACAACAGAGGTTGCTGTTGGCAATTCACCCGCACCTGCGCCGTAGAACATCGTTTCACCGACCGCCTCACCGTGAACGTAAACAGCATTGAACACCCCGTTCACTGAAGCAAGAGGATGGCTCTGGCTGACCATCGTAGGCTGCACGCTGATGTTAAACTGATCGCCGTTTCTTTCCGCGATGCCAAGCAGCTTCATTTCATAGCCGAGCTTTTTGGCAAATGCAATATCCTCGCTGGAAATTTGTGAAATGCCTTTCACGCTGACATCCCCAAGCTCCACATTGGAGCGAAAGCCTAGCGTGGCCAGAATGGCCATTTTGCGGGCGGCGTCCAAACCTTCGACGTCCGAAGTCGGATCGGACTCGGCATAGCCCAACTCCTGAGCCTCCCTGAGCACCTCTTCGTAAGAAGCGCCTTCTTGACTCATTTTAGTCAAAATATAGTTCGTTGTTCCGTTTACGATGCCCATAATGCGGATAATGCGGTCGGACGAGAATCCCTCAATCAGTGTCCGGATAATTGGAATGCCTCCGGCCACACTGGCCTCGTAGAATACGTCACACTGCTTCTCCTGCGCTTTGGCCAAGATTTCGGCTCCATGCAGGGCCATCAAATCTTTATTGGCGGTAACGATATGTTTTCCGTTCTCGAGCGCTTGCAGCAGATACGCTTTGGTCTGCTCCACCCCGCCCATCACTTCAATGATCACATCGATTTCCGGATCGTTGATCACATCCCATGGGTCTCCCGTCAGCTTGGATTGCTCCACCGCAACGTTACGCGTCTTCACCAGATTTTTGACGGCAATTTTCTCAACTACGATCGGGGAACCCACCTGGCTGCGCAAATCCTCTTGATTACCCTCCACAATGCGGACCACGCCTGTTCCAACCGTCCCCAATCCCAACAATCCTACCTTTACCGGTTTCATCCACTGATTCCCCCTGTATTCATAAAATCACGGCCTTTTATCCCTGACCGATCAAACGGACACGCTTGACTCCGGACAATGCCTGCAATCCCGTCAGCAGGCTGCCCAGCTCTTCACTGAGCCTGGACATTTCAACGGAGATGACGACATTGGCCCTCCCCTGCAGGGGAATGCTCTGCTGAATGGTCAGCACATTTCCGCCATAATCAGCAATCATGGCCAGAACCTTGGAAAGCATCCCCGATTGATGGTCCAGATCCAGGGAAATATTTACGATCCGTTCCCGTTCCAGCTGATTAATAAGATGAATGCCGTCTTTATATTTATAAAAAGCGCTTCGGCTTAAGCCAATCTGTTCAGCGGCTTCATGCACCGTCTTTACATCACCGGAAGCAAGAAGCTGTTTTACCTGAATCGTTTTGACAATGGCTTCAGGCAGGATGTCTTCCCGCACCAAATAATAGCGTTCTTTCACATTCGTCCTCTCCTCAGAGACTTATGTATACATATAGAGGACATTATAACGAATCTGACACGGGAGGGCAATAGACTATTGTAATTACTCTATTCGAAAAAAAGGTGCCCAACCAGGGACACCTCCTTACAGCTATATCATTCTTTATAGAAATTGATCCAGTCTGAGCCGCCGGCATTAATAATAATAGCTGCTTCCCTCCACGAACTCGAATTCAAAGTCGCCAATGCGGACAATGGTTCCGTCCACGGCACCTCTCTTGCGCAGCTCGTTATCCACTCCCATATGCCGGAGGGTTCTTGCCAGCTTGAGAATCGCATCATGGGAATTGAGCTGCATCCGCTTCATCATGCGCTCAATTTTCGGACTTTCAACGATAAAGGTTTCGTTTTCACGCACAATCCGAAAACCCTCGT
Source organism: Paenibacillus jiangxiensis (assembly GCF_046098255.1). NCBI lineage: Bacteria > Bacillati > Bacillota > Bacilli > Caryophanales > Paenibacillaceae > Paenibacillus > Paenibacillus jiangxiensis. The sequence continues at coordinate 134,682 of NZ_JBJURI010000020.1, read as the reverse complement.
CCTCTTCCTTTTCCAGCTTGTAGACCTTCCGCTCCTGTACTTCCACAATCTCTTCCACATCCGGCTCTTCCGGTAACTGGTCCAGCAAATCCGCCGCGCGGTAGAGCAGCTCCTTAACGCCTTTGCGGGTCAGCGAAGAGATTGGCATAATTTCGAGGTCTGGGCGGACTGCAGCCACTTTATCCTTAAACTCCTTCAGATGCTCCTCCGCCTCCGGCATGTCCATCTTATTCGCAGCCACAATTTGCGGCCGTTCGGCCAGCCCCGCATTGTACAGCTTGAGCTCTTCATTGATTTTCACCCAATCGTCAAACGGGTCGCGTCCCTCCGAGCCGGCCATATCCACGACATGAATGATAATCCGCGTCCGCTCAACATGTCTTAAAAACTCATGTCCCAAGCCAATACCGGTGTGAGCACCTTCAATGAGTCCGGGAAGATCAGCCATGACAAAGCTGCGGCCTTCCTCTACCTCAACCACCCCCAAGTTAGGAGTGATGGTGGTAAAATGATAGGCTCCGATTTTGGGCTGAGCCGCAGAGACTACGGACAGAAGCGTCGACTTGCCTACACTCGGAAAACCTACAAGCCCCACATCAGCCATCACCTTGAGCTCAAGCGTGACGTAGCGCTCCCGTCCTTCTTCCCCGTTCTCGGCAAGCTCCGGCGCAGGATTCGCCGGAGTCGCAAACCGGATATTCCCCCGGCCACCGCGGCCGCCCCTGGCCACGACCACCTGCTGTCCGTGACGTGTCAGGTCGGCAATGACTTCTCCGTTATCATCGTCGATGACGACCGTCCCCGGCGGAATCCGCACAATCATATTTTCCGCATTTGCCCCATGTTGGCTTTTGTTGCGTCCTTTCTCACCACGTTTTGCCTTAAAATGCCGCTGGTAGCGGAAATCCATCAGCGTACGCAGCCCTTCATCCACCCGGAATATCACGTCTCCGCCCTTGCCGCCGTCACCGCCGGCCGGGCCGCCGTTAGGAACATACTTTTCGCGGCGGAAAGCCACAAGACCGTCGCCCCCGTCGCCGCCCTTCACATAAATCTTCGCTTTATCAACAAACATGTTTACACCATCCTTATGTTTGGCACGGCATCCGAATCTGGAAGGTTTGTCCGGACGGAAGCTGCTCCATCCGCAAGCTTTGATTCTCCAGCTTGGTCCGTACCTGCATCAGCATTTCCGAATCGGCCGGCAGGTCGCTGCCTTCAAACCGGACGATAATGTCCCCCTGATCCATACCGAAATATAAATTCAAACTGCGCACTTCTCCCCAGGACGACCGGCCCACGCCGCATTGATACGCCTGCACTGTTTCCCTTACTGCCGAAGCGAGCGACTCGCCGTCTTCGGGAGACATGACAGCTCCCAGCTGCAGCTGGTCTTCCACATATACCTCAAGCCGCAGGCTGTGCGAGTTTACCCGGAATGAATGCAGATAAAATATAAGCGCAGGAATCCCAAGCTTGGATATCCTGCTGTCCTGAACGGCACGCTCCTTTATTCTTTCCACATATTCTGCCGATTTATCATGCTTTCCCATCCGGATATAACCATACAGCACCTGTAAATCATTCATCCAATCATGTCTGTGATGATTGAATGCCGTGTTCGCCGTCTCTTCCAGCGCACGTCTCATCGCTGCATTTTCCTTCTCGGCGTTACGCCGGGTAATTTCAACTCCAGCTATGGCAGCCGCCACTCCCCAAACACCCAGAATGCTGACCGTTACAGGGCCCGGAACCAGCAGAGCAAGAATCAAGGGAGCTAGAACTGAGCATACCGCTAGCAGAGGTAAACTTTTCCGCGATAACATGGTTTTCTCTCCGTTCTGGATCTTGAAATGGCTAATCAGTCTTTTCAAGTATAGCACGACTTACTTTCCAGTTCATTACCATCAGCGTAAAACACTGCCCCGACTTGTTAGTAAGAAAAACATCTATCGGCACACATTCATAGAAGTCAGACCGCGTTTAGCGGAAGTTTTTCTTGCGATTTCAGGAGGCTCATGCCAGGAAGTTTATACTTTCTAAAACCTTAAAAAAAGCCCCCGGCAGAAATGCCGGAGGCTTTGTCACGGAATCGCACCGCTATTTAAGCTTCTACTGCAGCCGCTACCGGAGCGACATCAACCGGATAGATGCTTACTTTTTTGCGGTCACGGCCCCAACGTTCGAATTTCACAACGCCGTCCACTTTCGCAAACAAAGTATCGTCTTTACCGATTCCTACGTTCGTACCCGGATGAATTTTCGTTCCGCGTTGACGAACCAGGATGCTTCCACCAGTCACGAGCTGACCGTCAGCACGTTTTACGCCCAGACGCTTCGCTTTACTGTCACGACCGTTCTTTGTGGAACCTACACCTTTCTTCGATGCGAACAACTGAAGATCCAATTTCAACATGAATGTCCCCTCCTTCTATATTATTTATTTTGTATTTGAATATACTCACCGTATGACTCAGCAATACCTTCCAGCATAAGCTCCATGGACTCCATCAGCAGCTGAACCTTGGAACGGACCGCTTCATCCGGCAGATCAGGAATATCGGCGCTCAAAAAGCCGTTCCTCATCTTCGCATCAAGCACCACCCCGGCCAATGCTTCAATGGAATTGACGGTGCCGACCGTTACTGCGGATACGCCTGCGCAGACAATGTCTTCCCCTCGCTTGGCATAATTCGCATGCCCTTTCACCGAAAAGCCACGGATGCTTCCGTCTTCCATGCGTTTAATCTGTACGATAATCACTTATCGGACCCTCTTATGCCTGGATTTTTCCGATTGTCACTTTTGTGTACGGTTGACGGTGGCCTTGTTTCACATGGTAGTTCTTTTTCGGCTTGTATTTATAAACAACAACCTTTTGACCTTTGCCATGCTTCTCCACAGTAGCCGTTACAGAAGCGCCGGATACGAGTGGTGTGCCTGCTGTAAAACCTTTGTCGCTGGACACTGCCAGAACACGGTCAAACGTTACAGTTTCACCATCGTTAGCGTTCAGTTTCTCGATGTACAATACGTCGCCCTCTTGAACTTTGTATTGTTTACCGCCTGTTTCGATAATTGCGTACATTGTCTGCACCTCCTTATGTCTCAGACTCGCCTAATACAGGTGGCATTCCCCTTGGGGAACACACTTCAACCAGATCGGAGCGGTTACAGCATGTGCAGCATACTAAACCTCAGCGCCGTACACATACTCAATGAGTATAGCATAAGACATAATAGGTTTCAAGCCCTTAAGATCTTACCTGTTCCACTCCTCCGGCAGGCTTTCCGCGCGCACCTTCTTCCGGGTCATCTCCAGCAACCCCAGTTTGGTCCAGCCGACGACAAATGATTTTGTCCGGTCCTGCTTCAGGCCCTCTTCGAGAATGGTGAACACCTCCTTGCGGTGCTCTTCACGCTCCATATCGATAAAATCAACGATAATGATACCGCCGACATCCCGTACTCTCATCAGCCGTGCAATTTCCGCCGCCGCCTCAAGATTGGTGCGGGTCACGGTTTCCTCCAGATTGCTGCCGCCGGTGTATTTTCCGGTATTCACATCTATGACGGTGAGGGCCTCCGTATGATCGATAACAATATAGCCCCCGCCCTTAAGCCATATTTTGCGTGCAAAGTCACGGTCCAGCTGTTCCTGAACGCCAAATTTCTGGAAAATCGGCTCTTCCCGGTCATACACACGAACCTTGGCTTCAAAGATGCCCATATCGTGCAAAAAGGAAAGCGCGTCCTGCGCCTGCCCCTCATGGTCAATAATCAGCTCATCCTGCTCCGGAGTAAACGTATCCCGGATGAACCGCTGGACAATGCTCAAATCACGATGCAGAAGGCAGGGCGCAGTCTGCTGCTCCGCTTTCTTCAAAATCGAATGCCACTGCTTTCTCAGCTGCTCCAGATCCCTTTCCAATGCTTCGCGACTCTCATCCTCGGATACAGTGCGGATAATGAGCCCTTCCTCTTCCTGCCGGATCTCTTCACCGATCCCCTTAAGCCTGGAGCGCTCGGCTTCACGCTCGATTTTCTTGGAAACAGCTACATAATCGGCGTTAGGCATATATACGATCCAACGGCCCGGAAGCGAATAATGGGTTGTAACCCGTGCCCCCTTGCTCCCAACCGCCTCTTTGAACACCTGTACGATCAGTTCCTGACCGGGCTTGAGCAGCTCCGTAATGGCCGGCTTCACAGTCGGCTGCTTATCCAGGTGGGCGTGAAGAACATCATCCACATATAAAAAGGCGTTTTTCTTTTGCCCTATGTCTACAAACGCTGCCTGCATACCGGGTACGACATTGACAACCCGCGCCTTAAAAAGCGACCCTAGTGTCCCCTGATTACGGGCACGCTCCGCCGCATATTCTATCAGCCTTCCGTTCTCCAAAAGAGCCATTTGTGTTGTATTCTGCTTGCAGTGTACAATCATTTGTTTCATGGTTTCTCCTATCTTGAAAAATGTGTACAACCCCATTTATTCAAGGCAGCTCCAGCTGCTTCTATATAACTGTAGAGTGATATGCTAGGTATTAAAATACACTGCAGAATAGAAGCTGCGGCTCTCGGCCCTGGCCGCTGCACGATCACGTTCTGCCTCCGTGTGTGCTGAAGTAGGACCGGATAATCCGCTGCTCTGGCAGAACGGCAATGATTTTGCCGCGCTCATTCATAACATATATAATATGATACCTGTCTCTTCTAAAGAGACGCAATATGGAATCCAAATGTTTCACCGGAAGCGAGAATATCGGAACGGCAAAATTCCCCTGTGCCGCCTGCTGGTAAAACAGAGCATCCCGTCCCAGCAAAAACCGAACAAACCGGTATGGAATATTGCGGTAATCCACCAGATTGGAATACAGGAGAAAAATGCCGACAGCCAGCATATTCAGCTGCAGTCCTCCGGTATTCAGCCATAAGGGAAGAGCCGCATAAACACAAAATAAAGCGCTGAACACAATACTTGTCCGCAGCGTCCACAGCAAGGTCAAATGATAAGGCAGCCGCATGCTCAGCAAGGCCTGTACAATTTTTCCACCGTCCAGAGGAAGCACCGGAAGCAGGTTGAACAGAGCGATGATAACATTGCCGTGGATCGCATACGCTGCAAAGTCATTATTTACCCAATTAAAGCTTTTAAGAAACAGAAGGGCCATAATCATCAATCCATTTTGCAGAGGACCGGCAAGCGCGATGATAATTTCCTTCCAGGCAGGCAGACATCCCCGATCCTCCACTTCCGCCACGCCTCCGAACGGCAGGAGCTGAATCGAAACCACCCTGACTCCAAGCAAAGCCGCTGCCGCAGCATGTCCAAGCTCATGAATCAATACGATAGCAAACAGCGTAATCAGCTCAATAAAATGTCCGGTGAACACGGATGCCAGCATAATCAGCACAAAGAGGGGATGGAGAGCAAGCGTTACGCCGCGGATGTTAATCAAAGGTTACCACTTCCGCAGGGTCAATATAGCGGTCATCCTGCTTGACGGCAAAATACAGGGTGGCAGGCTCTCCGCTTTCCCGGACGGGAATAAGTCCAATGGCTTCCCCCTTCTGAACCCAATCATCCACCTGAAGCTGCGTACCCGTTACCTTGCCGTATACGGCTGTGAGGCCCCCTGTATGCCTGATCACCACAGTCGTTCCGTTCTGCGGATGATGTGTCACCTCCAGCACACGGCCCGCGTCAATGCTTTTGACTTGTACCGGATTGGTATCATCCCGCTCCGGAACGATTTCAATCCCCTTGAGGCTTACCGCAAAGCTCTGGATAACCGTACCCGCCAGCGGCGCTGCAGGGTGGCCGGATGCGCTTACCTCCTGCGAGTTTGTCTCCTCTTCCCCAAACGTTGGCAGGAAGGACGGCGCCCCTCCGAAATGCTCCGTATACCACTTCGCTGCTGCAGTCATGTCCATATCACGGCTGAGCACATCCGCAATAAAAAACCTGGATTCGGCCGTATAGGGGATATCCCAGCGGAACACTGCCCAAACGGCACCGAACAGCATGCAGCTAGTCACGAGACGCCACCTTAGTGCAGTAAAGAAGGAAGGGCCCCGCTCATCTCTGAAGGCCGAGTGCATACGCTCCCGTTCTTTTTTCCAGACCAGCTCCGGGTCCTGCTCGGCACTCTGCGGTAAATGGATGTACTCTGGCGGTTCTGGTGTTTTCCCACTCCAGTGGCGTTCAGCAGCCGGCGCCGAAGCTCCCCTCATTTCCATCAGCCGCTGGATTCGTTCCTCCCTGCGCTGTTTAATTCCCGATTTCTTGTCCATATCCAGCCCCCCAATGAGGTTCTTTGCTACTATGTATATGAGGACGGGCATTGGCTTATGTTGAAATAAGAAAACCGGCGCCATAAGGCCCCGGAGGAAAATGAAAATAGGATAGCTATCATTGTCCGGCATAGTGAAGGCAATCAGCCTATGCCGAGAAATTTCTTGAAGCGTGTCAGTACACCCTGCTTTTGTTCAAGCTGCATCAGGGGCACCGTATCCCCAAGAATGCGTCTGGCAATATTACGGTATGCGATCGCGGCATGAGAGTCGGGATTCATGACCGTGGGCTCCCCTGTGTTGGCTGCCTTAATCACCAGTTCATCGTCCGGAACAATACCGATCAGATCAATATTGAGCACCTGGAGTATGCCGTCGATATCCAGCATATCCCCTGATTTAACCATACTGTTGCGAATACGGTTCACAATCAGCTTCGGCGAAGCAACATGAGAACTCTCCAACAAACCGATCACACGGTCGGCATCCCTCACGGCGGCGTTCTCCGGTGTCGTAACGACGATGGCCTGATCCGCGCCTGCAATGGCATTCTTGAACCCCTGCTCAATGCCGGCCGGACAGTCGATAATGATATATTCAAAATCCTTTTTCAATTCAAGGATAATGTCCTTCACCTGATCAGGCGTGACGGCATTTTTGTCTTTGGTCTGCGCAGCAGGCAGCATGTACAGCTCGTCAAAACGCTTGTCCTTCACCAAAGCCTGGTTCAAACGGCAGCGTCCTTCCGCGACGTCGACCAAATCATATATAATCCGGTTTTCCAGTCCCATCACAACGTCCAAATTGCGCAGCCCGATGTCGGTATCCACGAGACATACTTTTTTACCGAGCAGCGCAAGGGCGGTTCCTATATTGGCTGACGTCGTCGTTTTGCCGACGCCGCCTTTTCCTGAAGTGACGACTATAGCCTCTCCCATGTGCTACACTCCTTTAAACACATTAAATTCCCGGCGAAGTCGGCCTATATTGCTCATCTTGTCAATCTGCATGATGCTCTCCTGCAAATAGGCAAATTCTATACCGGCCTCACGTGCTTCCCATTCGTCTGGAGGGCGGCTGATTACATCGGATATCCGGAGCTGTGTCGGGGAGAAGTAGGAAGCGGCTATAATAGCGTTCCTGTTGCCTTCGTTACCCGCATGAGCTATTCCGCGCAATGCGCCCAGAATAAATATATCGCCCGTACAAGTTATCGCTCCGCCGGGATTGACATCTCCCAGAAAAAGCAGATTTCCGTCATGATGAAGCACCTGTCCCGAACGAACCATCCCTGTTACCGTGTGTATGCTTTCCTTTGTTTCTTCAGGATCAGGTTTATGTACAGGCGGCTCGACGGAACGGATGAGCAAATTTCCTTTTTGCTTTAATGTATCAAGCAGAAGCTCATTCTGCTCGCTGCCGATTTCGCGGCTCCCCAGCTTAATATCCACGTGCACGATCGGTCCGGTCAAAATATTTTGGTGGGTATGTTCCAGTTTATAGCGCAGTTCTTCGAGCAGTTCCTCAAATTCACACTGATCGTCCAGCAGGAATACCAGGCCGTCTTTGATTCCTTTAATCGTAACAAGATTCGATTTTACTGCCATTAGCCTGTACCTCCTATCCCAATCATTTCGTGTCGGAACGCCAAAATCCTGCTAAACCGCGGAAAAATCATCCTTTCTCAGCCCAAACGGTCAATTTCAGGCAGCTTCTTCCTTTTTAACCCGTTTTTGGAGTCGTTCAAGTTGTTTTCGTATAGGAACGTAAATAATAAGCGCAAACACAAAGTGCAAAAACAAGTCAGGAACCATATATTCCACAAGCGCCCAGTCAAAAGACTGATGGTTCAGCTGAAAAAGCTGGTATATGCTGAAGATGATGGAGTCAAGCAGCAGGCTTCCCAGCAGAACGACGCTCATCATAACCGGCATCAGCGCGCGTGGTGAATGAAATACAAGCCCCATCACATAAGCGGATAGCCCCATAGCAAAAGAGTATGCTCCGATCATGGAGCCGTAAAAAAGGATATCATGCAGCATTCCGAATACCATGCCCAGCACCAGGGCGGTATGCCTGCTGTAATAAACCGCTACAAAAAGGATGACAACGAAAGTGAGATTTGGCGAAAAGCGGAACTGCCAAGCATCCGGAATAAGCCAGGGAAGAATTGTGTCCTCTGCAATAAACAGAACAAACAGCAGCAGAATCAGAATTTGGCCGCGTCTCACCATCATTCCTGCACCTCAGGAGTAAATACAACAAACAGTTCCTTCCAGTCCACAAAGTTTGCTGCAGGCTCAATAATAGCCGTTCGCGTCTGGCCGAATTCACTCACCCGAATATCCTTTACTTTACCAACAAGCAAATATTTCGGAAACTTGCCGCCTGTGCCGGAGGTCATGACCTGATCGCCCTTTTTGATCGGATCTTCCTCCCCGATCTTGGTCATTTCAAAGGTCCCGTTTACCGGATTGTAGTTCTCCAGCACACCAAAGGAGTCTTCTTTGCCCACAACCGTAACTGCAATGCCATTGGAGGTTGGGTCTTTTGCGTCCAGGGATGTCAAAAGTTTGACTGTCGAACTGAAATTGCTTGTATTGCTGATGGTTCCAACAAGTCCGTCTATGGATCTAACCGCCATCCCCGGCTTGACCCCGTCTTTAGAGCCGATATCGATGACCAGTGTTTTGTCTGTCGGATCACTGCTCACGCTAATGACCTGCGCAATCCGGTTCTCATAGTTGTACTTGTCGCGCTGTGTCTTCGTAAAGTTCAGGGCTTCCTGGAGCCGCTTGTTCTCCTCCTCCATGCCGCTGAAGCGGACCTTATCCGTTTGATACTGGGCTGCAGAGATCTTCAGTTGCTCATTTTCCTCATAGATCGCCTTCATATTGCCGATATCTTCAAAGAAGCCCGCTATAAATGCAGCGGGCTTGTAAAAAATACTCTGTACAAAACCGGTCGTATCTCTTACAAATTTCTCAGGCCAGGAAAGGGATTGCCTCTGTCCAAGCGTAATTCCCATCAAGGCTATGAACAACACGATTCCGATTAACAGTACGAAAAGCCGTTTGTTGCCTAGCAGCTTAAACAGTTGTTACACCCCCGTCTCAACGTTTGGAGCGGACTGCAGAGCTGCTGCGCGATTTGAACAGATGAATGTTTTCCAGCGCCTTGCCCGTGCCGATCGCTACACAATCCAGCGGATTCTCGGCAACAATGACCGGCATTCCCGTTTCGTCGGCAAGCAGTTTGTCCAGATTGCGCAGCAGTGCTCCTCCGCCTGTCAGCACAATCCCTCTATCCATAATATCAGCAGCGAGTTCAGGAGGACATTTCTCGAGTGTAACTTTTACCGCATCAACGATTGCATTCACGGTGTCGGACAGCGCTTCGCTAATCTCGTCGGACGTAATTGTAATGGTCTTTGGCAGTCCTGTGACGAGGTCGCGGCCGCGGATTTCCATCGTTTCCACCTGCTCCAGCGGCATAGCCGAGCCGATTTCCATTTTGAGCTGCTCCGAAGTGCGCTCACCGATCATCAGATTATACTGGCGTTTAATATATTGAATGATGGATTCGTCCATTTCGTCCCCTGCGACACGCACAGAGCGGCTTGTTACAATGCCCCCAAGAGAGATGACAGCTACCTCGGTTGTTCCTCCGCCGATATCCACAACCATGCTGCCTGTCGGCTCCCATACAGGGAGATCCGCACCGATAGCTGCCGCGAACGGCTCTTCAATCGTATAAGCTTCGCGGGCGCCGGCCTGCTTGGTGGCGTCCTCGACCGCACGCTGTTCCACTGCGGTAATGCCGGAAGGCACGCATACCATAACGTTGGGGTGGCGCGGGAAGAATGAGCGCTGTTTCTGCGCCTGGCGGATAAAATACTTGATCATCGTCGCAGTAGTGTCGAAATCCGCAATAACACCATCCTTCATCGGGCGGATGGCACGGATATTCCCCGGTGTCCGGCCGATCATCTTCTTGGCCGATTCACCAACCGCTTCAATGCTCTTTGTGTCCGTACGAAGCGCGACCACCGACGGCTCTCTTACCACAATGCCTCTGCCGCGTACATATACCAGTGTATTCGCTGTCCCCAGATCAATTCCCAAATCTTTAGTAAATCCACCAAACATGCTGTAATCTCCTTTTCTATTCCCTGAAATTCTCTTTTGTTGGTCACGCCGTACGGCTATCATTGTCATCGTCAATTTAAGAAAACATACAAACCATAAATTCGCCGGATTTCAACAAAATCCTCAACACATTATATTATATATGCCCCTGCTCCTTCAAACTCACGTATTTCCCGTCACCGATGATAATATGATCCAGAACGTCGATTCCAACGATACTCCCTGCTTCAATCAAACGGCGGGTGAGCTGGATATCCTCGGTGCTAGGTGACGGATCACCGCTCGGGTGATTGTGGGCGCATATGATGGAAGCGCTGCTGCACTTGATAGCGGCCCTGAATACTTCCCTGGGGTGCACCACAGCCGCATTCAGGCTGCCGATGGACAGCGTTTCCCGGGCAATAACATGGTTTTTCGTATTCAAAAAGAGGCATACAAAATGCTCCTTCTGCAAATAGCGAAGCTGCTCAGACAGCATGTCGGACACATCACGCGGACTTTTGATGACAGGCGATTCCATATGGCGCGCCAGAACAAGCCTCCGTCCCAGCTCCATGCCTGCCTTTAGCTGGATCGCCTTGGCCAGGCCGATCCCCTTGATTTGTATAAGCTCCGATACGCTCAGATCTACAAGCTGGCGCAGGCTGCCTGCGGTCTGAAGAACCCTGTGGGCCACATGCAGCGCAGATTCGCTGCGGGTTCCCGTACGCAGCAAAATAGCCAGCAGTTCAGCATTACTTACGGCTTCCGGCCCATACTGAAGCATTCGTTCTCGTGGTCTGTCCTCATGGGGGATGTCGCGAAGCATGAAAGTTTGCGACTCCATTATTTCTTCCCCTTTACGGGCGCAGCACGCTGATTCCGAAGCCGGACAGCATGTCCGAGAGCAACGAAAGCGGCAGCCCCACCACATTAAAATAACAACCCTGAATACCTTCGATCAATGTAGCACCAAGTCCCTGAATGGCATAAGCCCCCGCTTTGTCAGCAGGTTCTCCTGTCTTGACATATGCGGCAATCATCTTTGCATCAAGCGGTTTCATGGTCACGGAAGTTTCCCGGAAGCCGACGTTCTGCTCGCCGGTCCCTGTATGTATGCAAGCCACTCCCGTAAATACCCGGTGCGTTCTGCCCTGCAGCGAAGTGATCATCCTCACCGCATCTGCTTCGTCGGCCGGTTTTCCCAATATTTCACCGTCCAATACTACAATTGTATCGCTGCCGATGATCAAGGCGTTGTCATGCTGCTCCCTGACCGTCTGCGCAACAGCCCCGGCCTTGCGCAAGGCCAGTGTCTCCACAATCTTCTCAGGACTCAAGCCCGCCTGCACGGATTCATCGGCATGGCTTGGCAATACCTCAAACGGAAGCTGCAAGGAAGCAAGCAGTTCCCTTCTCCGCGGAGAGGTCGATGCCAGGATAAGCTTGGGCGTTCGTGACTCTTCCACGAGCAAGGCTCCTTTTTCAGTAATTAGAGCCTGCGGTACAGCCAAACAGCGGCAATGATGCCGATCAGGCTCAGCAGGCTCATCTGCAATTGAACGGTTATGTTATAGCTTATAATATCCAGGTCAGCCTTGGGCGACCAGGATATGCTGGTGGCTCGGGTAAGAAAGGACAATACGCTGACAGACTGCAGAGCCTTGGCAATCCATGCTCCAACAAGCCAGCCAAGTAATATGAACAATGTAAACATTCCCGCATTCTTCTTCATCTTGACCTACCTCGCCATTTTTTGACACCCTAATATTATACGGTGATTTTCTTTTCAATACAAACAGAAATCCGGCAGGGGGAACTATTTCCAGTTCCCTGCCGGATGGCTGGCGAATGCTTATTGTTTCAGGAATTCAAGCAGTTGCTTTTGCAGGCGGACATACTCCATCATCATGGATTGAATCTCCCACAGATGCCCTTTTGAGCTGTTTTTATTGAATTCGGAAAGAGCCGTTATGGCTCCGTTCATGGACTTGTCGAGCCCGGACGACAGCGTTTTCCCTTCCGGTGGAAGCCCCTGCGTCAATGCTGAGAGCTCTTGCATCCACTGCTGATGAAGCTTGTTCAGCGTCGCCATGTCCGATTCGGGCACGGACTGAAGCTGCTCATCACTTAACATGGAGGCGGACACGTGGCATAGCTGCTGGATCAACTCGTTGCTCGTTGTGAAATAAGAAAGGAGCGTATCTCCGCTGCCGTTATAAAATGCCCGGTCGAGAGAGGGCAGCTGCAGCTCCCGCACGTACAGATCGATCCCGCTGCCCTGCAGGAGGCTGCCGAGCAGCTTGGCCTCTTCCCTGTCCGTCGATATGCCGGCATATACACGATAGCTGTCAGAAGGGTCCGTTCCCGCGGCCGTTCCCGCCTGCAGCAGCTCCGACTTGGCCTGCTCGGCTCCCTCCGCCGTACTGAATACCCCGTATTGCAGCATATAGAAACTTTGTGCGGGAATATCCGCCGTGATTAAGGAAACGGATGCGGCTCCGTTCGCTTGCGCTCCGTTCCCCTCTGCCGTCTGCGACCATGCAGGCAGGGAAGGAGCCTCCGCATTGTCCGGCGACTGAAACAAATACAGAACAATATATCCAAAGAGCCCCCCGGTCATGAGCGCGCTGGCCACGGACCCGAACAGCTTCCAGCCTGAGGCGCCACGGCGCTTCGGAGGAGGGGAGGGGACGGTCCCCGCTCCTGTATTCCAATACCCCGGTGCGGACCATGATGCCGCGGAGGTGCCGAACGGATCCTGCCATTCCTCAGCAAAATAGTAATCTTCTACGGCGTCGGCCGGCTTCCGCTGCTCGCTGCTGCTTGCAGAGGATGTCCGTGATACCTCGGAAGGAACATCATCGGAACTAGGTCGTTCCGCATGAAGCGGCTTTCGTTCCTCATTGAGGCCTTGGTTGACATCTCTGCCTTCCTGATCGAACCGGAATGTCATTTTCGCATTGTTCACTCCGCACACTCCCCTTGTCCCTTACTGCCTATATTTCAGATGTATGAAGAAGGAACGGCCTTTATGCAGGGGCTTTTCCAAAAATGTCTTGCAGATAAGAAAAAACGGGGCTGTCTCGATTCCTCCGCAGAAGAATTACTCGTGAGACATCCCCGTTTTATGGTTCAGGCGTTTTTATCCTTCAATTTACGTGCAAGGGCCGCACCGGCCTTCCAGATATCTCCCGCACCCATGGTCAGGACAAGGTCTCCGGGCTGAAGGCGCTCGCTGAGCCGCTCGATAACGGCTTCTTTGGTCGGAACGTATGCCGTGTTGGCGTTGCTGTTCTGGACGATCAATTCGACGAGCTTGGAGGAATGCACTCCTTCAATCTCCTGTTCACCAGCAGGCGAATAGATGTCCGTAATAACGACTTCATCCGCTTCACTGAAGGCACGGCTGAAGGCATCCAGCAAAAAGAAGGTCCGCGTGTAGCGCTGTGGCTGGAATACCGCAATAATCCGCTTCCCGGTCGCCTTGGCAGCACTGATGGTGGCTTCTATTTCCGTAGGGTGGTGGGCATAATCGTCGATCACCAGAATGCCGTTCGCCTCTCCAAGCACCTGGAAGCGGCGTTTGGCACCGCTGAATTCAAAAATGGCCGCCGCGATTTTATCAAATTCCAGCCCTGCCTCCATGCATGCAATAACCGTGGCCATGGAGTTGTATACATTGTGTTTCCCCGGGACGGCCAAACGGATTACTCCCAAAGGAACACCGCCCCTGTTCAGGGTATACGAGGACTGGCGATCCCCTAATTGAATATCCGATGCCGTATAATCCGCAGGCTGATCAATTCCGAAAGTTGTCACTTTGCAGGACAGCTTGGGGAGAATCTCCTGAATATTGTGGTCATCGGCACAAATGACCGCCGTACCATCCGGCCGGACCTGGTTCAAAAACTGAACATAAGCGCTCTTCAAACGGTTAAAATCCCCGTCGTAATTTTCAAGGTGATCCGCCTCAATGTTGGTTACGATGCCGATCCAGGGATGATACTGCAGAAATGAACCGTCGCTCTCATCCGCCTCTGCGACCACGCATTCACCTTCGCCTGCCTTGGCATTCGTCCCCACATTCATAATTTCCCCACCGATGATGTATGTAGGGTCAGCCCCGCATTTCTCCATCACGAGCGCGGTCATGGACGAGGTTGTTGTTTTGCCGTGCGCGCCGGCTACGGCTACCCCTTTGCGTTCATTCAGCAGCCTTGCCAGCATTTGCGAGCGGTGCAATGTAGGGATGTTCAGCTGCTCTGCCGTCACACGCTCCACATTGTCCTTGGACAAAGCCGTGGAATAAACGACCAGGTCCGCACCCCGAACATGCTCTGCCGTATGGCCGATATATATTTTGGCGCCTTTGGCTGCCAATTTTTCCGTCAATTCCTGTGAAGCCACGTCCGATCCCGTTACAGTATAGCCCATTTCCAGCATAACGCGTGCAATGGCACTCATCCCGTAACCGCCGATACCGATAAAATGTACATGTTCCGTAGTATTTAACAAGATCTCACCAACCTTTTTCCGAATCGCTTTGATGCAAAAGGGCCGCGCGCACATCGGATATCAAATACAATGTGCCAGAGACTACCCCCAGATCCTCCGCTTCCGTGCGGGACTTCAGCAGCGCCAGAGCCTTCCTCCAGTCCTGTTCCACGATGACTTCCACATGTTCTTTAGCATAGGACGGCCGGAGCTTCTCCACGATCCCTGCCATTTCGGCTGCATCCATTTTGCGACGGAAATCGGGTTCGGTCAGGATAAGCGTATCCACTAGTGGCAGTATATGCTTCAAGTATGCTTCATGATGCTTGTTTGCAAGCATGCCCATCATTAAAATCAGTTTCCGGTAACGATAGATTGATGACAGGCTCTTGACAAGCGACTCCGCACCTTCAGGATTATGCGCACCGTCAATAACGATCCGCGGATTGCCGGACACCTGCTCCAGCCGGCCTGCCCAGCGGGCATTTCTGAATCCGGCCAACAACTCCTCGTCATCCAGGACAAACGCCAAATACTGGCGCATAACTTCCAGCGTCATCATGGCTCCCGCAGCATTGGCGCACTGGTGCTCACCAAGCAGTCCGATGCTGATTTGCAGTTCCCGGAAAGGACCCCGGAAGACAAAAGTTTGTCCGTTTTCATCCCCGCCGGAGGGCTCGTAGGTAAACTGATTATCAACCAGATACAGCGATGCCCGTTTATCCGCCGCGGTCTTTCTGATAACCTCCGCCGCCTCAGGTTGGGTTACACAGCTGACTACAGGCACACCGGGCTTAATAATACCCGCTTTTTCCGCCGCGATCTGTTCCAGCGTATCCCCCAGAATATCAGTATGATCGTATCCGACATTCGTAATGACCGACACGATCGGAGTAACGATATTGGTAACATCCATCCTTCCCCCGAGGCCGGTCTCCCATACCACAACATCGGGAAAAGTAACGGTGGCGTAGTAGAGGATCGCGAGGGCTGTCGATACCTCAAACATCGTAGGCGAGCCCAGCTCTGTCGCCGCAATCTCCTCCACCAGCGGATGGAGACGGTTAGCCAGGTCAAGCAGTGTTTCCTCCGGAATGTCCTCGCCGTTAAATTGAAAACGGTTCGTAAATTTGGTGATATAAGGGGACGTAAATGTCCCTACATCATACCCGGACTGCAGCAGCACCGACGTCAGCATGGCGCAGGTCGAGCCCTTCCCGTTCGTCCCCGCGACATGCACAAATTTCAGGTGGCGGTGCGGCTCGCCCAGCAGGGTCATCAGCCGTTCAATCCGCTCCAGACCCGGCCGGATCCCGAAAGGAATAAGTCCGTTAATCCATTCCACCGCTTCGTTGTATGTTTGTAAGGGAGCCGCAGCAGCGGTCCCGGGCAAATCCGGCATCTTCTTCACCTTCATGTCGATAGATTTCATATTACCCCTTAAGCTCTTGAATCCGGGCAATCACCTTATCGCGTTTTTCCGTGTAGTCAGCCTGCTTCGCACGCTCCTCCTCAATGACCTTGGCAGGCGCTTTGGCCACGAAGCCCTCATTGGCCAGTTTCTTCTCCACGCGCTGCACTTCACTGTTCAAATGATGCAGCTCCTTCTCAAGTCTGGCGATCTCCTGGTCAATATCCAGCAGCCCTGCCAGCGGAAGGTACAGATCGGCACCTGTAACTACAGCCGTCATCGCCTTTTCCGGCACAGTGATATCCAAGCCAGCCTCGAACTCAGACGTGTTGCAGAAGCGGCGCACATAGTCGCTGTTGCGGGTCAGGATATCAAAATACGACTGATCGCCCGCTTTGATCAGCAGCTCTACTTTTTTGCTCATCGGTACGTTCACTTCCGCACGGATATTGCGTACGGCCCGGATGACGTCCATCAGCAGGTTCATTTCTTCTACGGCCCCGCTGTTTTCGAATGCAGGATCATAGACCGGCCAGGGAGCAAGCGTGATCGTCTCCCCTTCGTGCGGCAGATGCTGCCAGATTTCCTCCGAAATGAAAGGCATGAACGGATGGATCATACGCAGCGTGCGGTCCAGCACGTAGGAAAGCACCGACTGCGTCTTCTTCTTGGCCGCAGCATCTTCACCATAAAGAGACAGCTTCGCAAATTCAATGTACCAGTCGCAAAGATCGTCCCAGATAAAGTTATACAGCAATCGACCTGTTTCGCCAAATTCATAGGCATCTATTAGACGCGTGATATCGCGCGAAGTTTCGTTCAGACGATGTAGAATCCAGCGGTCCGCCGTGCTGAGTTCGCCTGTAATATCGATATCGGAAGCGGTAAATCCATCCAGGTTCATCAGCGCAAAGCGGGAAGCATTCCAAATTTTGTTCGCAAAATTCCGCGCTTGTTCGACACGTTCCTCACGGAAGCGAAGATCCTGTCCCGGTGTGCTGCCCGTAGCTACCATATAACGCATGGCGTCGGCGCCATAATTATCGATCACTTCAAGCGGGTCAACCCCGTTGCCAAGTGATTTGGACATTTTGCGGCCGTCAGCGGCACGTATAAGCCCGTGGATGAGGACATCCTTGAAAGGAATCTCACCCGTGAATTCAAGGGCCGTGAAAATCATACGAGATACCCAGAAGCCGATGATATCATAGCCTGTTACCAGCACATTCGTAGGATAGTAGCGCTGCAGGTCTTCCGTCTGTTCAGGCCAGCCCAGCGTGGAAAACGGCCACAGGGCGGAACTGAACCAGGTGTCGAGCACATCCTCGTCCTGCTTGAGGTTTCTGCCTGCATACTCAGGCAGAGTCGTTGGGTCCTCAGCGGATACGATTATTTCGCCGGTATCCTCGTCATACCATGCCGGAATGCGGTGTCCCCACCACAGCTGGCGTGAAATACACCAGTCGCGCACATTTTCAATCCAGTGCATATAAATTTTTTCAAAACGGTCCGGAATGAAGTTGACGCCCTTTCCGCTTTTTTGCGATGCAATGGCTGTATCGGCCAGCGGCTGCATTTTAACGAACCATTGCGTGGACAGATAAGGCTCAACAACTGCATTCGTCCGTTCGCTGTGCCCTACCTGATGCACATGGTCTTCAATGCGGATAAGTACGCCCAGTTCCTTCAGGTCCGCCACGATCTGCTTGCGGCAGTCACTGCGGTCAAGGCCCTGATATTTCCCTGCCTCGGCGTTCATTTTTCCATCCTCGTCCATAACGGTAATCTGAGGCAGATTATGGCGCTGTCCCATTTCGAAATCGTTCGGATCGTGGGCAGGGGTAATTTTAACGGCACCGCTGCCGAATTCTTTATCTACGTAGTCATCGGAAATAACAGGAATCTCACGGCCAATGATCGGCAGGAGCAGTGTTTTGCCAATCATGTCTTTATAGCGTTCATCTTTAGGATGAACAGCAACCGCCGTATCCCCAAGCATTGTCTCCGGACGAGTAGTCGCCACAGTGATATGGCCGCTTCCGTCTTTCAACGGGTACTGCAAATGATACAGATGGCCGTTGACTTCTTTATGTTCCACCTCGATATCGGAAAGCGCCGTGCGGGCAACCGGATCCCAGTTGATAATGCGCTTGCCCCGGTAAATCAGGCCCTTTTCATACAGCTTGACAAAAACGGTCCGTACCGCTTTGGATAACCCCTCATCCAGCGTAAAACGCTCACGGGAGTAGTCCAGAGAAAAGCCCATTTTCTCCCATTGATTGTGAATGTTATCGAGATAGAGCTCCTTCCATTCCCATACTTTCTCCAGGAATTTCTCCCTGCCGAGATCATAGCGGGTAAGCCCTTCTTCACGCAGCTTCTGCTCCACCTTGGTCTGCGTAGCGATGCCGGCGTGGTCGGCACCCGGAAGCCACAAGGCGTCATAGCCCTGCATCCGCTTCACCCGGATAATAATATCCTGCAGCGTGAAATCCAGCGCATGTCCCATATGCAGCATTCCAGTTACATTTGGGGGAGGAATAACGATCGTAAAAGGCTCCGCCTCCGGAACACGGCCTGCGTGGAAATATCCTTTCTCGATCCAGGTTTTATACCATTTCTGCTCCGCCGCCTTTGGATCATATGTCGTCGGCATTTCCAGGGTTGTTTTGTTCGTTTGTTCTGTCATGCTCCCTTACCTCCATGATTGGTTTTGGTATTGGTCGTTTTTTTGGACATAAAAAAAGCCCGTCATCCTCAAAGGACGAAAGGCTGTTCTTTCGCGGTACCACCTTTGTTTCACGCTCATATGCCGCTCGAACACGGCACAGACTGTGACACTCATGCGGATAACGGCCGCTCACCGGCCTTGTTCTACTAATGGCCCCCGCAATGGGCATGTTCAAACAGGCGACTCCCGGGCGACTTCAGCCAGCTGGTTCCTGCGGAATCTTCCAGCGCTGCAATTCCGCTCTCTGAAGGACATACTGCCTACTCTTCCCGTTCAATGTCTCTCATATAAGCTCTATGGTTCCCTAAACTGATATACCACATAATAACTTGCCTGACCTTCTTAGTCAACCGTCGAAGCGCACAATTTCCGACATATATTCCTTAGCATAACCCTGTATTCCCCTTTACATACCAACAGCCCGCCACTAATCATGCGGCAGGCTGTCCGGGGCTTCAAGCAATCATGGAATATACAATACCTGGCCTTCTTCTACATTCTGTTCGCTTAGCCGGTTATGCATCTGCAGTTCCCGTGCGCTCAGCTCGTACCGTTCAGCAATCGTTTCCAGTGTCTCCTCACGTTGAACAATGCACAGTCTGACCTTGCGGAACTGGTTTTCCTCCTGAAATCCATGCTGAAAAAGAGTTTTCCATTTCCCGTTTTCCGTCCGCGGCTCATCGCCTTCTTCAGAGACAGACAGATCCGTGCTTTCATCATATGCAAGCTCAGCTTCTCTGGCAGGACGCTGAGTAATCAACGAAGAAAAAGGTACAGCTTCGGCCTCTACGGCCCCCTTTTCCTTCTTGCTTCCAAATGCTACCTTCGGCTCTTTCTTCTCCTCCGCCGGTGTATCTGACGATGTCGTAACAGAAGGCTCAGCAAAAGAAATCTGCTCTTCCGGCCGTTCATCCTCGGCCGGGATTTCTTGCTTGAACACTTCAACAGGTTCCTGTTCAGGGACAGACTCCGGTTCACGGGCCACTGCCTTCACCGTTTCTTCCCGCTCAGGCTCCAGTTCCCAGACTACTGGATTGCCGCTGGTATAATCCGCAATTTCCTGGTCCTCATTGCGAATGACTTCTGCAAGCGTATGATCCTCGGCTGCCTGCGGCTGCGCTGCTTCCGACGGGGGAACCCAGAATGTCTGCACCGGCTCTTCATTGACGGCCTGCTCTTGCTCTCGCTGCAGTTCAGACTGATGCTCATACTGTTGCTGTTGATATTGATATTGCTGTTGTTGATATTGCTGTTGCTGATACTGCTGTTGGTACTGCTGTTGTTGGTATTGCTGTTGGTAATGCTGCTGGTACTGTTGTTGCTGATACTGCTGCTCATACTGCTGTTCCTGCTCAAAATCCTCCTCGGAACGCTCCTTGTATTCCTCTTCCGATGCTGGAGTATGAACAGCCGTGTAGCTGTCATCCCCCCAACCCGGCGCTTCCTCCGTCTGTGTGCCGTCAACTCCGTACAGCGTCAATACGCCCGTGATATTCAAGCTCCGCAAGGACAGCAGATCCACATCAAAGTTTTCTATTTCCATCGAAATATCTTCAAGCCTGGTAACACGGTTCATAGGAATGGTGATTTCAACCGGGATTTGGTGATACAGCTCCCTGATTTCATCTTCCTCTCCCCTGTATATGCCTTGCAGCTGTAAATGACCGCGCAGTGCGGCATGCTCCTCCTGAGTCACCACCTGAATGCGCGGAACCAGTTCAATTTCTTCAAGCTCGGCAATCCCTGCAACATCCTCCGTTAAATGGACACGTTCATAAATATCAAAACGCAAACCGTAGGACCGGTTATCCATAGACGGCATCCTCCTTTCGGCAGCTTCCGCTTCCGCTATTGCGGCACGGAGACCCCATGCTCCTCTTCTCGGGTTATGTATATGCGCCAAAAAGGATGGCATGCCTACATTTAAGAGGTAGTTCAAAAAGTCATCTTTTGATCACGAAGTAAGTCAGGAAGCGGACTCGACATCGAATCTTGAATTCAGCCGGGACTAAGCAGATGCTTCCGAAGCATGTTTCCTGCGGAAACATTTCAGGTGCTCACGTACCCAAATACGCTCCGCTCCTCAGGCCCTAGCTTCATCCAACTCAAGCGTTTAAAAAACGCACTTCGGAAGCATACGCTTCGGTGCTGAAAACCTGACTTTTTGAACTTGCACTTTAAAAGCCGGCAATCAGCAAAAAGAAAGAGCACTCTCTCCTGCAGCGCCATCCGGCACTGGTTAAAGAAAACATGCTCTCTTTAAATACAGCGGTTATTTATTTTTCAGCCGGTCATACAGCGCCTGGAAATCGTCCGGCCACGGATCGGCGACCCGAATTCTTTCCTTCGTCAAGGGATGCTTGAAAGACAGCGACTCCCCATGCAGCGCTTGTCTGGCAAAATCGCTTCTGCGCCCCCCGTACAGCACGTCGCCGAGCAGAGGATGCCCTTCATGGCTGAGATGCACGCGAATTTGGTGTGTGCGTCCGGTCTCAAGCGTTAAATACACAAAACTCGCTGTACCCATATGCTCTCCAAGCTCCACATGGGTTACGGCCGTCTGGCCGGATGGCGATACACGCCTCCGCTGCTTGTCATGCCGGTCCTTCCCGATCGGCAGATCAATCGTGCGCAGCCCCGGAGACACCCTGCCGGCCACGAGCGCAGCATAGCGACGTCCGATCTGCTTGTCTCTCATCTGTTCGTCCAGCTTAAGCAGGGCAAATTCATTTTTGGCATACAATACGGGACCTGTCGTGTCATTGTCCAAACGATGCACATGCCTGACCGCCGCATCGATGCCGTTCATCTCATAATAAGCCGCCACGGCATGGTTTAGCGTAAGAGGCTCGCCGGAAGCGGAGGAGTCAGGGTGAACGGCCATACCGGCCGGCTTATGCACCACAAGGCAAAAATCATCCTCATACAAAACGGTCAGCTCATACCACTTCGGTTCGATGCCAAGCTCCCTTGCCGGAAAAAGAGCGAGCCTTAACCGGTCCCCGGCCAGCCGGATTTGCTTCTCATGTCGCATTCTTCGCCACAGCTTCTCTGGCAGGCCGAACACCTTCAGAAGCCACCGGTCGGCGGCCTCTTCCTTCTGCTCGCTGCCCGTCACTTCTTTACCCGGAGCAACCTCAAGCCAGACGCCTCTCCTGGTCCAGTTGCCACGCCAGCTCATAGCTGCTTTAAAGCATAATAGTTTGCTTCAATTGTCGCATCGATATCTTCATCGGTGTGCACGCCCGAAACAAACATGCCTTCATACTGCGACGGCGCCACACTGACTCCGTGATTGACCATACCTGCGAAATAACGGCGGAAATGGTCAAGATTGCTGCTCTTCGCCGTATCATAGTTCACGACCTGACCGTCCGTGAAGAACGGGCATACCATCGAACCGACCCTGTTAATCGTTACAGGGATTCCCGTTTCTCTGGCATTGCGTTCAAAACCGGCCTGCAGTCTCGCTGCCAGCTGTTCAAGCCGGTCATACACCTCCGGTGTCAGCAGCTTAAGCGTCGTGTAGCCGGCGATCATGGCGAGCGGGTTCCCGCTGAGCGTGCCCGCCTGATACACCGGACCGGTAGGAGCTATCCGCTCCATGATTTCTCTGCGTCCGCCGTACGCTCCCACAGGAAGTCCTCCACCGATAACTTTGCCGAGGCAGGTCAGATCCGGCGTCACGCCGAAGCGTCCCTGTGCTGAGTGAAGTCCTACCCGGAAGCCGGTCATCACCTCGTCAAAAATAAGCAGGCTGCCGTGCTCCTTTGTCACTTTACGGAGTCCTTCCAGGAATCCCGGCTGCGGCGGAACGACGCCCATATTGCCAGCCACAGGCTCCACGATGACAGCTGCGATTTCCTCGCCGAATTTCTCAAATGCAAGCTGAACTGACTTCAGGTCGTTATACGGTACAGTAATCGTGTTGCTTGCAACCCCCTCGGGCACACCCGGACTGTCCGGAAGACCAAGGGTGGCTACGCCGGAGCCGGCCTTGATCAGCAGGCTGTCGGCGTGACCGTGATATGAGCCTTCAAATTTCAAAATTTTGCTGCGCCCCGTATACCCGCGTGCGAGGCGAATGGCACTCATGGTTGCTTCCGTCCCCGAATTCACCATGCGCACAATGTCGATGGAAGGGACGCGCTCGCAGACGAGCTTCGCCATTTCCGTTTCGATCAGCGTTGGAGCGCCAAAACTTGTCCCTTTTACGACAGCCTCCTGCAGAGCGCTGATGACGTCGGGATGCGCGTGGCCCATAATAAGCGGTCCCCATGAACCGACATAATCGATAAAGGAATTGCCGTCAATATCATATACACGGGAGCCTTCTCCGCGGTCAATATAGATCGGTGTTATTCCGACAGACTTGAACGCCCGCACAGGACTGTTCACTCCGCCGGGGATATACTGCTTTGCTTCTTCAAAAGCAGTCCGTGACCGCTCATCCGCCCGAACCTTGGTTTGCTCGCTCATCTTATCGTCCTCCCTCCCGCAGCCATTTTGCCGCATCCTTGCCTGAATACGTAATAATCATGTCCGCGCCCGCACGCTTCATGCTTGTCAGAATTTCCAGAACCATCGCCTTTTCGTCGATCCATCCGTTCAGGGCCGCCGCCTTGACCATCGCATATTCGCCGCTGACGTTGTAGGCGACAAGCGGAAGATCAAACTGGTCCTTGAGGGTACGCATCACATCAAGGTAGGAAAGCGACGGTTTGACCATCAGCATGTCTGCGCCTTCCAGCACGTCCGATTCCGCTTCGCGCAGCGCCTCACGGGCGTTGGCAGGGTCCATTTGGTAAGTCTTCCGGTCTCCGAACTGCGGAGCGGAATCAGCCGCTTCACGGAAAGGCCCGTAAAAGGCGGACGCATATTTTACGGAATAAGACATAATCGGAATGTGACTGAAGCCCGCTTCATCCAGCCCGCCGCGGATCGCCTGCACAAAACCGTCCATCATATTGGAAGGGGCAATAATGTCCGCACCTGCCTGCGCCTGGGATACTGCCGTCTTCACATGCAGCTCCAGCGATTCGTCGTTCAATACATCTCCGCACAGCTCTCCGTCCCGCTCGTAGGTATGCACCATGCCGCAGTGGCCATGATCGGTGAACTCGCACAGACAGGTGTCAGCGACCACCACCAAATCCGGATACCGTGACTTGATCAGCCGGATGGCCTCCTGTACGATACCATTCTCCGCATAGGCGGACGATCCTACGCTGTCTTTCGACTCAGGGATACCGAACAGGAGAACAGCCGGAATGTTCAGCGACACGATCTCCTGCAGCTCCTCTTCGAGCATGTCCAGCGAGAAACGGTACACTCCGGGCATAGATTTGATTTCATGCTTGACTCCCTCGCCATAGGTGACGTAAATCGGCTGAATGAAATCAGCCGACGTCAGAACCGTTTCCCGCACCATGCTGCGAATGGCTGCGGATTGGCGAAGACGGCGATGCCTTGTAAAAGATAAATTCATGCATAAACACTCCCAACAATTTAATATCGGCCAAAGGCAGGTTGGAAAGCCATACTCCTGCCTTTCGCCTCTTATTCTGGCCGTTTATTCCAGACGCAAAGCGCGTTAACCAGACTGTCTATCGTTGCTTCCTCCGCCATGAGCCCGACCTTCAGTCCTTCTTCTTCCGCCGTCTTTCCGGTGACAGGACCGATGACGGCAATCATGACATCTTTCAGCAAATCAGGGGGATTCTCGATGCCCATCTGCCGCAGTGCTCTTATAAAATAGGTGACGGTCGAGGAACTGGTAAACGTAATGGCATGCACGGCCCCCTGCTCCAGCAGGGAGATCAGTTCATCGTCCCGCACATCGGCCAACACCGTTTCATACAGGCTGGCTTCGGTTACCTCCAGCCCCAGCTCACGCAGCCGCTCAGGAAGCCAGGCACGCGCCAGATTGCCGCGCGGCAGCAAAACTTTCTGGCCTGCCTTCAACTCCTGGCCGTACGCCTCCAGCAGTCCCTCGGCCTGAAAGTGGCCTGTCGGCTGTTCAGCCGCCACGCCGCGGCTTCGAAGTTCCGTACAGGTAGCAGGCCCGACAGCCGTAATGCGCGCCTTATACAATGAACGTATATCCTTCCCTTCCCGCTCCAGATGCTGGAAGAAATACTCTACTCCATTTACGCTCGTAAAGAAAACCCAGTCAAACTCATGCAGACGGGTCAATGCCTCACGTATTTGCTCGTACTGTTCTTCCCTCTGCGGCAGGCGGGTCTCCAGCACCGGAAATTCATACGGCTCTCCACCCAGATCCTCGATACGCTGCACTAGTGTGCTTGCCTGGCTGCGGGCGCGGGTGACGAGAATGCGTTTACCGAAGAGCGGCATGTCTTCCGCCCACTTCAACTGCTCACGCTGGCGGACCACTTCGCCGACAACGATTACCGCCGGAGGCTCAAAGCCCGCTTCCTTCACTCTGGCTTCAATATCCGCGAGTGTGCCCACCAGCGTTTCCTGCTCGGCGCGTGTTCCCCAGCGGATAAGAGCGATCGGCGTTTCAGGAGAGCGGCCATGCCTGATGAGCTGTTCGCTGATATA
Organism: Paenibacillus jiangxiensis; assembly: GCF_046098255.1. Lineage (NCBI taxonomy): Bacteria > Bacillati > Bacillota > Bacilli > Caryophanales > Paenibacillaceae > Paenibacillus > Paenibacillus jiangxiensis. The sequence goes on along the minus strand of NZ_JBJURI010000020.1, from coordinate 109,052 downwards.
TCCGATCTTCGCTACTCCCATCAGGAAAATCAGCGTGCCGGTCGCATTCGTCACCTTGTCCCAATGAATGCTCCGATCCAGCTTGTCGGGACTTTCGTGCCCTGTAATAATCGAGAGTGATGAGGCCATGTCCCGATGGGTGACCGGGATACCGGCATAAGCCGGCACACTGATGGCAGAAGTAATGCCTGGTACGATTTCATAAGGAATGCCATGCTGTCTCAGCAGTTCTGCCTCCTCGCCGACTCTGCCGAAAATGGTCGGATCGCCGCCCTTGAGACGAATGACCGTTTTCCCTTCCAGCGCCAAATCGACCAGCAGGCGGTTGATATCCTCCTGCTTCATCGTATGGCGGTCCGGAAGCTTGCCGACATAGATCTTCTCGGCTCCAGGCTTCATCAACCCCAGCAGCCGCGGGCTGGCAAGACGGTCATAAACGACAACGTCGCCCTTCTGTATGCACTGCCAGCCCTTCACTGTAATCAACCGCGCATCGCCGGGTCCTGCCCCTACTAAATAAACCTTTCCCGCCATCACGTCATCCCCTTACTTCTGACAGAATCTGTTCTGCTCCCTTGGCTTTCAGGCTTGCCGCAACCTGCTCTCCCAGCTGCTGCGGATCCTTGCCGGCAAGCGTATCTTTAAGAATAACCGCCCCATCCGGGGAGCCAACCATCCCGGTCAGCCGGATGACCCCGGATTCCTCCAGCACGGCATGGGCACCGATGGGAACCTGGCAGCCTCCGTTCAATTCGCCCAGGAAACGCCGTTCCGCTGCTACCGTCACTGCAGTAGCTTCGTGATTATACAAAGAAAGCAGCTCCAGGAGCTCCTTGTCATCTCCGCGGCATTCAATACCAAGCGCTCCCTGCCCGACCGCAGGCAGGCAGACATCCTCCGATATGTACTCCGTAATGCGGTCCTGCCAGCCCATCCGTTGCAGCCCTGCTGCAGCCAGAATAATCGCGTCAAACCCTTCCGTCTCCAACTTGCGGAGCCTGGAGTCGATGTTGCCGCGCAGCGGCTCAAGAACCAGGTCAGGGCGAAGCGACTGGAGCTGGCTGGAACGGCGCAGGCTGCTTGTGCCAACCTTCGCGCCATGCGGGAGCTCTATGAGCCCTTTCCCAGACTTCGATACCAGGCAATCGCGGTGATCGACTCTGCGCGGCACGGCACCATTCACTAATCCTTCAGGGAGCTCGGAAGGCATATCCTTCATACTGTGGACAGCCATATCGATTTCGCGGCCCAGCATCGCCTGTTCAATTTCTTTCACAAACAGCCCCTTGCCGCCCACCTTGGACAGGGTTACGTCAAGAATCCGGTCGCCTTTTGTTACAATCTTACGAATTTCAAAGTCCATCTCGATCCCATGCCGGGCGCAGAGCGCCTTCAGATCCTCTATAACGTAACCGGTCTGTGTAAGCGCAAGCGCGCTTTGTCTGCTCCCTACCACTATCGTTCGCATGTCTATCCCTCCTGGTTCTCGGCAATCCATCTGTCCATCTCAGGCTCCGTCCATTCCGTGAACCGGCCGCCGCGGATCTGTTCCAATACGCCGCTGTGCGCCAGCCTTCCGAGCACACGGGCCCGGACAACAGGATCAGGCACTCTGCCTTTGACGCGTTTTCTCATTTCAAACATAAAATCCAAATAGGCCTCATATTCTAAGCCGAAGATCTCTTCAAGCTTTGAGGTAATCTCTGCGGATACGGAGGGTCCCACCCCTGAGGTTGAGACGCTCAAAACGAGTCTGCCCCGCCTTACCACACCAGGCGTAATAAAATCTCCCTTTTCCGAATGATCTGCTACATTTACCAGTATACCCCTGCCGCGCGCTTCACGCATTACCGCTTGGTTGACTTCCGGATCATCCGTAGCTGCATATACAAGAAATGCTCCCTGTAGATCCCCCTCGCAATAAGGGCGTTTGATCCAGCGGAGCTGATTGTTTTCCAGCATGGCCTGCAGGCCATGGGTTATGGAGGGACTGATGACTGTAAGCGCCGCGCCGCTGTTCAGCAGCCCCGTTGCCTTCCGTTCCGCCACTGGACCACCGCCTACGATACAGCAGCTTTTCCCATCACACCGCAGCATAACAGGGACCAAATGCCGTACCATGCTCTCTCACTCTCCCGTCCATTGATGAAATGCAGACCACGAATTCGCAAGAAAATTCATGATCAGAAAAGCATAACCTACAAGCGCCCATTGGGCCATAACCAGGCCGGAATGCTGGTTGGAACGCTTGCTGACCAGATAAATGACATATACACACATGGACGCGGCTGTAGCGAGCACCTTCAAATCGAGCAGCAGCCCCCATCTTCCCTCCGCGATAATCGATATCGCGGCAATGAGCACGGAAACAGCCAGCAGCGGCGTTCCGATAAGCATCGCTTTATGCGTATAGCGGTCCAGCACCTCCAGGCTTGGCAGCCTGCGTGTCGTTTCAGTCCATTTTTTGGCTTTCAACCTGCGATGGAGAAACAGATACATCAAAGAAAAAACCGCGGCAACCGTCAAAGCCGCAAAGCCCAAATTAGCCAGTGCAATATGCAGAATCAGCAGCCCATGCACCGTTTGCCAGCTGGCCAGCGGGTTGTCGGCCGGCTGAAACCACAGCTTGTTCAGCACGATGACGCTGAAGCCGATCAGATTCAGCAGGAAGACCGTAAACTCCAGACGCTGATACCTGCTCATGATCAAGGATATAATGACAAGGATAAAAGCGAACAAAAACAAAAAATCATAGGTGATCAGAAATGGAAGATGCCCCTCAACCCAAGTTCTGATCCCCATAAATACGACCTGAAACACCAGCACGACGACAAGAAGCCCTGTGCCTATCCGTTTGGCACTCGCATTGCGTCGAATGCAATCCGAGAATACGAACAGTAGGCTCAGGGCGTAAATATAAATCAAGGCGTCATAGACACCGCTGCCCGGCAGCACAGCCGATCACCTGCCTCACAGACCGACCGGCGCATAAGACACCGGTATGGAATCGGATGATTTGGAGCCTCTCTTTGCGGCAGCTTCAGGCTTGCGCAAAGCCTGTTCATGGCTCTGCTCCACCTTCTGGGCTGCTTCCTCCAGTCGATCCTCCAGGGCGAAGATTTCCGTGAAAATCTCCAAAGCTTCGTTGCCCTGCTTTTCTACGGCCATTTCCTTGATCCGGTTAATCGGATCATGCACCATTTGATTCAGCATGCTTTTGGTCAGTTTGCTGATCACTTTCCGCTGATGCTCGTCTAGATCAGGCAGCCTGTTGAACAGGCTGGTCAGTGTCTCTTCATGAATGGAAGAAGCCTTCTCCTGCAGCGCGCGGATGACCGGACGGACTCCCAGGGTTTTCAGCCATTGGTAGAACTGCTCCATCTCCGACTCCATCATGACTTCAATTTTGGCTGCTTCCGCACGGCGCATTTCCAGATTGGTTTCGACAATACCTTCCAGGTCGTCGATATCATACAGAAACACGTTGTCCACTTCGCCGACGGACGGATCAATATCCCTTGGCACGGCAATATCGATCATAAAGAGCGGCCGTGACTGGCGGCGCTTCATCTGTCCGCGCACCGTTTCGCTGTTCAGCACATAGCTCTTCGCTCCCGTGGAGCTGATCACGATGTCCACATCGGCAAGCCGTTCGGAAGCCTGCTCCAGCGTGCACGGCGTGCCGCTAAATTGGGCGGCAAGCTCCTGCGCCTTCTCCAATGTCCGGTTCGCGACAATGACCTCGGCCGCTCCGCCTGCGTACAGGTGCTTTACGGTCAGCTCGCTCATTTTGCCCGCACCGAGAATCAGCACTTTTTTACCGGCAAAATTACCGAATATCCGTTTGCCCAGCTCCACGGCGGCATAGCTCACGGACACGGCGCTCTCCCCGATCGAAGTTTCGGAATGCGCCCTTTTGCCAAGCGTAACCGCCTGCTTAAACAGCATATTAAACCATGTGGCGGTTGCCTTCTGCTCCTGGGCCTGAAGGAACGCCTGCTTGACCTGACCCAGAATTTGCGTCTCTCCGATCACCATGGAATCAAGGCCGCAGGCTACCCGAAACAGGTGACGGACGGCCTGCTCATCTTCATAAATATATAAATACTGCGTGAAGTCATCCCTGGATATTCCGAACCATTGCTCCATGAAATTCCGTATATAAAATCCGCACATATGCAGACGGTCTACAACGACATAGATCTCGGTTCTATTGCAGGTTGCGACTATAACGCCTTCCAATACACTCTTGGTTAGCTTCAGCTGTTTCAACGCCTCCGGCAAATCCTTTTCCGCAAATGTAAAACGTTCACGGATCTCCACCGGCGCCGTGCGATAGTTTAGCCCTACAACGAGGATGTGCATTGCAAGTTCACCTGCCTTCTAATCCTAAAATGATAACATCCTATCCTGCTTCAAACTATGTTAATTATATCACAGAGAATGCCCTGCAAAGAGGGATTAATATGAAATCTTTATGAAGATCCCGTCTGCCCTAAATTAGTGTAAGCATGTCCGGTATTGGCTATTCCTTAATTTTCTAATCTGCCAAACAAAAATAACCACAGAGCTCATCCATGGTTATTGTATATGCATCATGTTATTTATAGTTACACCAATTCAGCGCGCTGGATTTCCGGGGTCTCGACCTTCAGTTCCCCAAGTCCGCGGACCAGCTTCTTGGCATAGGTCTTCGTCGGCTTCAATACGGATACCAGGTAATCAATGGCCAATTGTGGATCCACGGTCTCACCGCAAGTGTAACAATCAATCGCAGCAAAGCCTCTCTCAGGATACGTGTGAATGGAGAGATGACTTTCCGACAGCATCACAAGCACTGTTGCACCTTGTGGTTCAAACTGCTTCGATTGCACGGACAGTACTGTTGCTCCGCAAGCCTCGGCCGCTTCCACCAGCTGCGTCTGCAGGAATTCCGCATCATTCAGCATCTTAAAGCTGACTCCCCAAGCGTCAACAGCAACGTGTCTTCCGAAAGTTGAATATTCCATCTTTCGGTTCCCCCTTCCTAGGAATAAAATGTTCACAAAAATTTCATCCGCTAGGACCTACGTCATTCACTTCCCGAGGGAATAATCTCTCGCAACATTTAATGTCCTGAGTGAATCCTGGTTCCTATATTCGTTTCAACGAGAATAAAAATAACACCTATACTGAGCAAATGCAATAGTTTTTCCAGAAAGTTTACATTTTAAAATTTGCGCTTCAGCCGTCACCAAACAAGCCTGTAAATAAACATGCATTACCCTAAAAATAAATACAAAAAGAGCCTGCCTTCTATTGTTTCAGAAGGAAAGCTCTTGTCTTTCGGTCATAGCCAGGTTATGCCTCAAGCGTAAACAGCGCAGTGCTGAGAATGCGCAGCCTTTTATCAATTTCCCCGATCCGTTCCTGGTCCCGGGTCTGAATGCGCACATCCAGTAAACCGTTTATTTCATCGTATACTCTGCTGATTTCACGTTCAACGTCCCGGGTCAAAAATTTGTTCTGCAGCTCCTGCAGTGTATTTTTATACTCATATACAAGTTTGCAGCCGCTGTCCGTCTTTTCCACAATTCGGCGGACGGAACCCTGATGATAGGTGTAAATCATCGTAAAACCATGATACACCCGGTTTACGATGCCTTCGCCCTTAAAGCGCACAAACAGCTTTCTGATCATATTCGTCAAAGGCTGATTCACCAAGCGGCAAGTCAATTCACAGACATACATGCCTTTTTCCAGGCCAAAAGGCAAATGAACTTCTTCTCCCGCAGCATCCTCCAGCACAATTTCATGCCCGCCATTGTCCAGCACTCTGATCCGGCTGTTCACAAGAGGGTCCTCCGCTGCACGCAAAAATTGTTCCATTTGAACTTCGGACAATGTTAAAATGGCGTTAACATACTCTGTGGCTAACCGCTGAGCCATAAAAATCTCCTCAATTCTTTCCTGACAGCCTTTTCGACTCCCCATGCCACAGAGGCGCGAATGCTCTTCAGGCCGACTGCCGCACACCCTGCGGGTTCATACGGCGATACACGCTTTACAACTATACACGAATATTATACACCATCCCTTCTTCAGTTTTCTCTACGGTTCAAATATGAAATAACTGCAAAAACGAGAATAAACCGTATTTAGCCGTTATTTATCCTCTTATTTCCCCCGGATTACTCACTTTCCCACCTTAATTTTCGTAAAATCATGTACTGCTTCACATTAAAGTCAACAAGCCAGACCGTTAACGGAAACCTTAACAAAAAAAGAAGCACCCGTGGGCGCTCCTTATTCTTTAATATCTGCTGCTTTATTCAGTTCTTGTCCTACTCCCGTGTATTGGGAGATAACTGTCCATAACTCTTCCCTGCCCAAGCCTTCCTCGGATGAAAACGGAATAAATAAGTCACCAGGGCCGATGCCCAGCTCCTGCTTGATCACCTTAATATGCTTATCTCTTCGGGTGCGCGGAATTTTGTCCGCTTTGGTGCCGACAACACATAAAGGCAAATTGTAATGCTTCAGCCACTCATGCATCAACCGGTCCTCCTTCGAGGGCGGGTGGCGAAGATCCACCATTTGCAGCACCAGCTTTAACGTCTCACGCTGCGTAAGGTAGGTTTCAATCATCTCCCCGAAGGCCTGCCGCAATGATTTGGACACCTTCGCAAACCCGTAGCCCGGAAAATCCACAAAATACAGCTCGTCATTGATGCGGTAGTAATTAAGCTGCTGGGTTTTGCCTGGTGTAGAACTCGTTCTTGCCAGATTTTTGCGGTTGATCATCCTGTTGATCAAGGAGGATTTCCCTACATTGGAGCGGCCTGCCAGAGCAACCTCCGGCAGGTCATCGGCAGGATATTGGTCCGGCCGGACAGCACTGATAATAAATTCGGATTTTGTTACCTTCATGTTTAGCGTTTCCTCTCTATTGCAACCCGGTCTGCTCCACCAGCGCGTGCCGCAGCACCTGATCCATATGCGCTACAGGCACAAATTCAACTTCTTCCTTGATGCTGTCGGGAATGTCCCGCAGGTCGCGTTCATTATCCTTGGGGAGCAGTATTTTTTTGTAGCCCGCACGGTGTGCCGCCAGTGATTTTTCCTTGAGTCCGCCAATCGGCAGCACTCTTCCCCGCAAAGTGATTTCGCCGGTCATCGCAACGCTTTTGGATACATGCCGATTGGTCAGGGCAGATACAAGGGCCGTGGCGATCGTAATTCCCGCCGAAGGGCCGTCTTTGGGAATCGCCCCTTCAGGGATATGGATATGGATATCGTTCTTTTCATAAAAATCCGGCTTGATGCCAAGCTCGGACGCTTTCGAGCGTGTGTAGCTGAAAGCCGCCTGAGCGGATTCTTTCATCACATCGCCCAGCTTGCCCGTCAAAATCAGCTTGCCCGTTCCCGGTACCACCGTAACCTCGATCGTGAGCGTTTCCCCGCCGACCTCCGTCCAAGCGAGCCCCGTTACGGTTCCGACCTGATCCTCCAGCTCCGCAATGCCATAGCGGAACCGCGGAATGCCAAGGTAATCCTTCAGGTTATCCGGGGTGATGACGATATGGTCCTCCGCGCCTGACACTACCGATTTAGCTGCCTTGCGGCACAGGGAAGCCATCTGCTGCTCCAGATTCCGCACCCCGGATTCGCGCGTATATTCACGAATGACTTTAAGCAGGGTGTCTTCCTCCACCGTAATCTGTTCGTCTGTAAGGCCATGCTCCCGCTTCTGCTTTGGCAGGAGATAACGTCCGGCAATCTGGAGCTTCTCCAGCTCTGTATAACCCGGAATATTCAGCATCTCCATCCGGTCCAGCAACGGGCGCGGGATGTTGTGAACCGCATTGGCTGTCGTGACAAACATCACGTTGGACAGGTCAAACGGCAGCTCCACGAAATGGTCGCTGAACGTATTGTTCTGCTCCGGATCAAGCACCTCCAGCAGAGCCGCGGATGGATCGCCGCGAAAATCGGATGCCATTTTATCGATTTCATCCAGCAAAAAGACAGGATTGATCGTTCCCGCCGTTTTCATGCCCTGAATGATGCGGCCAGGCATGGCTCCTACATAGGTGCGTCTGTGCCCGCGGATTTCCGCTTCGTCGCGTACGCCGCCAAGTGAGATGCGCACGAATTCGCGCCCCAGCGCTTTGGCAATAGAGCGGACCAGCGACGTCTTGCCGACACCCGGCGGTCCGACGAGACAAAGAATAGGTCCCTTCATCGTTTTTACAAGCTTGCGCACCGCCAAATATTCAAGAACCCTCTCCTTCGGCTTCTCCAGTCCGTAGTGATCGGCGTCCAGAATTTCTTCAGCCTTGGCGATATCCAAGTCATCGTCTGTCGCGTTGCTCCACGGCAGACTGAGCAGCCAATCCACATAGTTGCGGATGACTCCCCCCTCCGCCGAGCTTGCCGGTGTTTTTTCGAGCCGGTCGATCTCCTTTTCAACCTTCTCCCGGACCTTTTCCGGAAGCTTCAGCCCTTCCATCTGACTGCGGAGCTCCTCGACCTCTCCGGCCCGTCCTTCCTTCTCGCCCAATTCCTTCTGTATCGCCTTCATTTGCTCGCGCAGGTAGTATTCCTTCTGGGTCTTTTCCATCTGCTTTTTGACCCGCTGGCTGATCTTGCGCTCCAGCTCAAGCACCTCGCGCTCATTGTTCAAAATATCGAGCAGCTTTTCGAGGCGCTTGCGGACGTCGACGGTTTCCAGAATTTCTTGCTTGTCTTTGATTTTGAGGGAGAGATGGCTTGTGATGACATCGGCCAATCTTCCCGGCTCCTCAATATCAGAGACCGCGGCAAGCGTCTCGGGCGTCACCTTCTTGGACAGATTAATATAATGCTCGAACTGATTCAGGACGGTCCGCATCAGAGCGTCCGTCTCCGGATGCAGCGTTTCGTCTTCATGCAACTCGCGGGCATGAACCTCGTAATATTCCTCGTTGTCCATATACTGAATAATTTCAGCCCGTTCGAGCCCCTCGACGAGCACACGTATTGTACCGTTGGGCAGCTTCAGCATCTGCCGTACCTTGGCAATCGTGCCTATTCTGAATATATCCTCTTGTGTAGGTTCCTCAATGTTCACTTCCGATTGGGAACACAGAAGAATCAAGTTGTCTTCAACCATCGCTTTTTCCAAAGCCTTGACCGATTTGTCCCGGCCCACATCGAGATGCAGAACCATACTCGGGTAGACAAGAAGTCCTCTTAAAGGCAGCAATGGAAAACGACGGCCTTTCATTTTGCTTGGTCCCATCGCTTTCGCACCTCCAAATGGTTCACAGGTTCAGCAAGTTGCATGCACCGGTTATAAGATAGCGGTTCCGCTTACATAGCTTACTCTGATAGGGATAGTTCATATTTTATCAAATGTTCCATGGAAAAACCAATGAAGGTGCTTTATTCCGCGAGCCAATTTTACACGGTGCTTCCCTGACCGGATCCATCTGCCTGCAAATAAGGAGATTGAGCGGGCGTAAACGTATCAGGAGAAATACGAACCTCCGCTGTTTCCTCCCATTCTTCCCCGAAGATTCGTCTGAAAGCCTCATGAATGGACTGCACGGGGATGACTTCAATATCCTCCAGTTTATCAAAGCCGTTCTGCCAGTTATCGGCTGGGATGAGCACCCGCTTGGCACCGGCCTGCAGAGCAGCTTCCACCTTGGCCAGAACACCTCCGATAGGCTTGATGCGTCCATGAATGCTGACTTCACCCGTCATTGCAAGTTCATGATCTACCGGAATGCCGCGAATCGCCGATGCGACTGCCACAGCCATCGCCATCCCGGCCGAAGGGCCATCCACAGGCGTACCCCCTGGAAAGTTAATATGGAGATCATAATCCTGCGGACGCAGCCCACAGGCGCGCAGAACAGTCAGCACATTTTCAACCGAGCCTTTGGCCATGCTCTTACGCTTGAGCGTCCTGGAGCCTCCGCCGATTTCCTCTTCCTCTACGACCCCGGTAATATTAAAACCGCCCTGCCCTTTGGCAGATGGTGCAGCCGTCACCTCAATTTCCAGCAGCATGCCCAGATTGGGCCCGTATACAGCCAAGCCATTTACGAAACCGACCTGCGGACCGTTCGGAATTTTACGCTCTGGACGAGGCTGAAGCTGACTGCTGTTTGCAACCCATTCCACCTCGTCTGCTTCCAGCCTGTCTCTTTTCTCCGTCAAGGCCAGCCCTGCTGCGAGCTGGATCATATTTACAGCTTCCCTGCCGTTTGTAGCATAACGCTGTACGGCCTGGACCGCTTCCGGACAGTCTCCGAAGCCCAGCTTGCTGATCGCATCCTCCGCAATCTGCCCGATCTCTTCAGGCAGCAGTGAACGAAAATAGATTTCCATGCATCTCGAACGAAGCGCTGGCGGCAGCTCATGAGGTGAGCGTGTCGTAGCACCCACCATACGGAAATCAGCCGGCAGCCCGTTCTGGAAAATATCGTGGATATATGCAGGTGTATGTGTATCCTCCGAATTATAGTACGCACTTTCCAAAAATACTTTACGGTCTTCCAGCACTTTCAGCAGCTTGTTCATTTGCGTCGGGTGCAGTTCGCCGATCTCATCAATAAACAGAATACCTCCATGCGCTTTCGTAACAGCGCCCGGTTTGGGCTGCGGAATGCCTGCCACCCCCATTGCTCCCGCACCTTGGTAAATCGGATCATGCACGGAGCCGATCAGGGGATCGGCAATGCCGCGTTCATCAAAACGGGCCGTCGTTGCGTCGATTTCAGTAAACTTGGCGTCGCCCTTGAAAGGAGACAGCGGGTTCTTCTTTGCTTCTTCAAGCACTACGCGCGCCGCTGCTGTTTTGCCGACACCAGGAGGACCATAAATAATAACATGCTGCGGGTTGGCGCTGCACAGCGCAGCCTTGAGCGCACGCAATCCGTCCTTCTGCCCTACGATATCCTCTATTGATGCGGGACGAGTCTTCTCCGCCAGCGGTTTGGTCAGTGTCACCGATCTCAACTTTCTCAACTTATCCAGCTCTTTGCGCGATTCCCTGTCCACGGCACTGCGGTTCGTTTTCTGGCTGCGCAGCAGATTCAGGAAGTACAGCCCGATTACAATTCCAAAGAACAGCTGTACAATAATTACAATCATCGTCCAATCCATTTTTAAGCCTCCGTTTCTCCCTTCACCGCACAAGCGGCGGGGTTCTATGCAACTCAGTATTTCCTTTTCGTGGGCGGCTAAACGGATATGGACGAAAGAATTCACAAAAGCGGCAGAACGAAAATACAAAAACCGGGCGATGATATCAAAATCACCTGCCCGGCGCATAATAAATACCTATATCAATTACACGGTTGGAGCATGACGCTCCTTGCGGCCCGGTATTTCCCCGGTTTCTTCATACACTTTGACAATGTGGTCAATTTCCTTTTTCAACTCGGCAACCATCTCTGCTTCCGGCACCTTGCGGATCATCTGTCCATAACGGAACAGAAGACCTTCACCGCGCGCACCGGCAATGCCGATATCCGCCTCTTTCGCCTCTCCCGGACCGTTAACGGCACAGCCGAGCACGGAAACCTTAATCGGTACCTTCACCTTCGCGATATATTCCTCTACCTCATTCGCAATGGAGAACAGGTCGATATCGAGGCGTCCGCAAGTCGGGCAGGAAATCAGTGTGGCTGCGTTCGAAATTAAGCCGAAGGTTTTAAGCAGCTCACGGGCAACCTTTACTTCCTCCACCGGATCGGCGCTCAGTGAGATGCGCATCGTCGAACCGATGCCGGCCGATAGAAGCGCACCCATACCTGCGGAGCTTTTTATCGTCCCACTGAACAGCGTGCCTGCTTCAGTAATGCCAAGATGCAGAGGGTACTTAATGATTTCTGCCGCTTTCATGTAGGCCGAGATGGCCATTGGCACATCAGAAGCTTTGAGCGAAACGATAATATCGTGGAAATCCAACTCTTCCAGAATACCGATATGGTACAAAGCGCTCTCCACCATGGCATCCGGCGTCGGATAACCGTATTTATCGAGCAGATGCTGCTCCAGAGAACCGGCGTTGACGCCGATCCGGATCGGGATTCCTCTTTCCTTGCAGGCTTTAACGACCGCTTCGACCTTCTCGCGGCGGCCGATATTGCCAGGATTAATACGGACTTTATCGATACCGTTTTCGATCGCCATCAGTGCAAGTTTATAGTTGAAATGAATATCCGCAACGAGCGGGATATGAATTTGCTTTTTGATTTCTTTGATCGCGGCTGCGGCCTCTTCATTATTGACCGTCACTCTGACGATCTGACAGCCAGCTTCTTCCAGACGCAAAATTTCCGCGACGGTGGCCTTTACATCTGCCGTCTTGGTCGTACACATGCTTTGAATGATGACTTCGTTGCTTCCGCCAATCGTCAAGTTTCCAACTTTAACGGGACGTGTGTCTTGTCTTAAAAACATGGTCATATCTCTCCCATAATGCCAAAGCTCCACCCCCGCACCGTCCTTGCGGAAGAGTGGGAAGTGGAGGCTGGCAGTTCATGTATTAGAGATCGCGAAGATTCGATGCTCAGGCGCTCTCTTCTTGCTTCTTGTTCTTGTCGTTATTGCTGTGCAGTTCAGGTGCAACCTTCTCCCGCACAACCTGCTCATTAATGATGCAGGAGGTGATATCGTCACGTGAAGGCACTTCGTACATCACATCCAGCATGATGCCTTCGATGATCGCACGCAGACCGCGGGCGCCTGTGTTGCGTTTGATCGCCTCGCGGGCAATCTCCTGAAGCGCATCCTGCGTGAATTCCAGTTTGACATTATCCATTTCGAGCAGCTTCTGATACTGCTTGGTCAAGGCATTCTTCGGTTCGGAAAGGATTCTTACCAGAGTTGCCTCATCAAGCGGCTCCAATGTGGAGATGACAGGCAAGCGCCCTACAAACTCCGGAATCAGTCCGAATTTCAGCAGATCCTCAGGCAGCACGAGCTGAAGGTACTCGCCCGGCTTAAGATCTTTTTGCTCGGAGGAGGCGTTGAAGCCAATGACCTTTTTACCGATCCGGCGTTTGATCATTTGCTCCAGTCCGTCGAAGGCACCGCCCACGATAAACAGAATGTTTGTTGTATCAATTTGGATGAATTCTTGGTGCGGATGCTTGCGCCCGCCTTGCGGCGGTACAGATGCAACCGTTCCTTCCAAAATTTTAAGCAGAGCCTGCTGAACACCTTCTCCGGAAACGTCGCGTGTAATCGAAGGGTTCTCGGATTTGCGCGCAACCTTGTCGATTTCATCAATGTAGATAATACCGCGTTCAGCCTTCTCCACATCGTAATCGGCTGCCTGGATCAGCTTCAGGAGAATGTTCTCCACATCTTCACCAACATAGCCTGCTTCCGTTAAGGATGTAGCGTCGGCAATGGCAAAAGGCACGTTAAGGATTTTAGCCATCGTTTGCGCCAACAAGGTTTTACCCGAGCCTGTAGGTCCGAGCAGCATAATATTGCTCTTCGTCAGTTCAACATCCTCGATTTTGCTTTGGGTGTTGATGCGCTTGTAATGGTTGTAAACCGCTACGGAAAGCGACTTTTTGGCTTGTTCCTGTCCGATAACGTATTGATCGAGAATATCACGGATTTCTTTTGGCTTCGGAATATCCTTCAGGTCCAGTTCTTCTTCATGACCCAGTTCCTCTTCCACAATTTCAGTGCACAGCTCGATGCACTCATCACATATATATACGCCGGGACCAGCTACCAGCTTGCGCACCTGCTCCTGAGACTTGCCGCAGAATGAGCATTTCAGCTGTCCTTTTTCATCATTAAATTTAAACATAGGGCCACCCCTTTACAAATTGATCGGCTTCGTGAGAATTTGGTCTATGATGCCGTAAGCCTTTGTCTCTTCCGCATCCATAAAGAAGTCACGGTCAGTATCACGTTCGATTTTTTCGAGAGGCTGACCCGTCGTTTTCACATAAATCTGGTTGAGCTTCTGACGGGTTTTGATGATCCAATCCGCATGAATCTGAATATCCGATGCCTGACCCTGAATTCCTCCAAGCGGCTGATGAATCATAACCTCACTGTTGCTGAGGGCATATCTCTTGCCCGGAGCACCCGCGGTAAGCAGAAGCGAACCCATACTTGCTGCCATTCCTACACAAATCGTCGAAACGTCCGGCTTAATAAATTGCATTGTATCATATATACCCATACCGGCAGTTACAGAACCGCCTGGGGAATTGATATACAAAGAAATATCCTTCTCCGGATCCTCTGCAGCCAGAAACAGAAGCTGTGCAATGACGAGATTGGCGACATCGTCATCGATCGGCCCGCCGAGGAATATAATGCGGTCCTTGAGCAGACGCGAGTAAATGTCGTAGGAACGTTCCCCCCGACTTGTTTGTTCCACAACCATAGGTACGAGACTCATCGTGACCAACCTCTTTTCCTTTGGTAAATAAAGTAAGTTTGCTTAATGCCAATTAAAACGGAAGAACCGGTTTTGAAACGGATATACCATGCAAATATTCTAACATGTTGCGGGTCCGATGTCATTTCCGCCGAACCTTATCATATTTAAACATGTTTCTTATGTATGTGCAAATTTTCAGACACTTCGGGCATGACGCCTTCTGTATGCTGATAATTTTAATAATATATGTAATGTTGCAAAAACTTAATACATCTATTTTTCAGTACACGCCAAACCGAGCCATTTTGTTACTTATATCCCCTGAAAATGGGTTCTGCAAGGAAAAAATAAGGCACGAGTATGGGTAACCGCGTGCCTTATAATATATTCACAAAAGTGTATGCTCGATCTGCTTATAAAAAAGATTACTCGGCTGCAGGAGCCTCAACTTCCTTGCTGTTGTCCACGAGGAAGCTGATCGTTTTGCGCACCGCAATTTCCTCACGCAGGTTTCCAAGGGAACCGTTGCTTTCAAGAATGCTGCGAATTTCCTCAACGGAACGCTTGTAGGTATCAGCCATCACCTTCAGCTCATCGTTGATTTCCTCTTCGGAAACTTCGACGTTCTCAGCTTTGGCAATTTGCTCAAGCACCAAGTTGTTGCGTACGCGCTTCTCGGCGTCATCCTTCATTTGGTTTTCCAGATCTTCTTGGGTCTGGCCTGAGAAGCTGAGGAACATTTCCATGTTCATGCCCTGGCTGCGCAGACGATTCTCGAAATCACGAACCATGTTTTGAACTTCGTTGTTGATCATGGCTTCCGGAATTTCAACCGTTGCATTCTCGGCTGCTTTTTCTACCACTGCGTTCTCGCGGGCAGCTTTCACTTCGTTCTCCTTGCGGGCTTGCAGCTGTTTCTTCAAATCTTCCTTATATTCGTCAAGCGTGTCGAATTCGCTCACATCTTTGGCAAACTCGTCATCCAGCTCAGGAAGCTGCTTGCGCTTGATCTCATGAACTTTGACTTTGAAGACAGCCTTTTTACCAGCTAGCTCTGCAGAATGGTAGTTTTCAGGGAAAGTGACTTCCACGTCCTTGAAATCACCTGTGCTCATGCCGACTACCTGTTCCTCGAAGCCAGGAATAAATGTGTTGGAGCCCAGCTCCAGAGAGTAGCGCTCAGCCTGTCCGCCTTCAAATTGCACGCCATCCACGTATCCGTCGAAATCGATCACTGTGGTATCGCCGGATTGTGCCGCTCCGTCTTCCACGACAATCAGTTCGGCATGGCGCTGCTGCAGACGCTCCAGCTCTGCCGCTACTTCCTCATCGGTAACTTCAGCCTTGACTGCTGGTACTTCGAGGCCTTTGTATTCGCCAAGCTCAGCTTCCGGTTTAACCGTTACTTTCGCTTTGAATTTAAAGGACTGGCCTTTGGAGAATTGATCGATTTCCACATCCGGACGATCCACAGGGAAGATGTCGGTTTGGTCAACCGCTTCACCGTAAGCTTCTGGAAGCAGGATATCGATGGCATCCTGATACAGGCTCTCTATACCAAAGCGTGCTTCGAAAATCGGCCGAGGCACTTTGCCTTTGCGGAAGCCCGGTACGTTGATTTGTTTAACCACTTTATTAAAAGCTTTGTCAAGCGCAGCGGATACGCGTTCTGCATCCACTTCAACTTCAAGAACCCCGAGGTTCTTCTCTATTTTCTCCCAAGTTGCTTTCATTTTATGCTTTCCCCTCCAACAAAATCTCACTTATAGTCACGTGTGAATGTTCCCACCACCTGAGGAGGCGGGGGCTTCTTGTTTCGATGATCGCTGCCTTTCTGTTGGAAAGGTCTGACTGGATCTCCACAAGCGTTTGATGCGGTACGCATCCCGTTCGGGGCAAACCCTCCCTACGGTATTCAGTCCATCACGCTACGATGTTCAAAGCCCGCTGCAAAATGACTGGGCCGAGACGATGTTCTCTGTCCTGCACCAGCCCGCATTCTTCGCATCCATGAAGCCGGATTGTCAATGTTTTGGGAACATCCGCACCGCATATGCAGGTTTGCAATGTGCCGTGGGCGGGCACTTATACGAGTCGCTTCCCCTGTCTTGCCGCTTTATACGACAGATACGTAATGAACGTTCGCCATCCGGCATCCGAGATGCTTTTGGACAGCCGGCGGTTGGAGCATGTTCTTCACTTTCAGCTGCTCTCACCACAATCAGGTCATGTCCCTGAATGATGCGATGCGATGACTTGTGCAAGAAATCTTTTCGCTGCCGCGCCACTTTCTGGTGAATGTTCGCGACTTTCCGTTTGGCCTGATTGTACAGCGTCCAGCACAAGTTCAACGTTCGAATCATGAGTTCTTCCTGTGCGGGGCCGGCTAGAGGCGAAATGGATATGTGATTTTCACGAAGGATCACCGCCTTAATCAGAACGTATATTCCTATCATATCACACAAACATTAGACCAGGAAAACGCGCGCTTCATACCAACAGACAAGTGCATTTAGGCTTCGCCTAACCAA
The DNA here is from genome assembly GCF_046098255.1 of Paenibacillus jiangxiensis. NCBI lineage: Bacteria > Bacillati > Bacillota > Bacilli > Caryophanales > Paenibacillaceae > Paenibacillus > Paenibacillus jiangxiensis. Next base: position 92,129 of record NZ_JBJURI010000020.1, on the reverse strand, counting down.
GCTTCATCCCCTACCTGCAGAGGAAGGGGACTTCTCTCGGAAAGATGTTAAAAACACGCACAAAATAACCACTCTAGTATAAACAACATTACTATCTTTTTCAAGGGGAAACCCTTGGGCCTGAATAAGGAAAACGTTTCCGGCCTGTCACAAGCCGCTCATGCCTGCCGCAACAAACTGTTTCACGGACCGGTATGCCTGTTCGTAACGGAAACGCATCGTATCCGTGATGCCATACATGACTCTTATTCCCTCTTCCTCGTCTCCGCCGGACAGCGTCTCCGCAACGGCCTGATGCAGCGCAGCCGCCCAAATATCCAGTAAGCTGTCGTCATCTGTAAGCATAGACCGATAGTCGTCCGTTCCATACACGGCCATCACAAATTGGGACCACAATTCCTGGGCAAAGTAGAAAAGCGCGGGCTCGTGCACTTCGGTCTGATCCGCCACCCGTTCCAGAATGCGAATGATGGGCTCCGGGAATTCGCTCGGCTGGAGAGGCACGCTCTCCACTTCGATCTCTGCCTTCATATCTCCCCTGTTAAAGGTGATGGTGCCCTCATGCCCACGCTTGCGCAGTGTCTGAATTACCCGGAACTGCAGCAAGGGATGCAATTTGGCTTCCTTCAGCCAGCGGATGAGCGCCTCGTCGATCTCCGGCTGGTCGAGATAGGACAGCTGTTCAAGAGCAAGCATGGTTTGCTCCGATAAAGGCTCGTTCATAGCCATGCGGAGAAGCTTCTCTCCGTAGCCTGCGTCCTGTTCAAGCTTGGAGCGAAGATGCCTTCTTGCGATTTCGTCCTCGCTGATGTCTTCATCATCGGGCTCTGCCGTCTCGGGTCCCTGATTCATATATTGAGGAAAGGCCGCTTCAAGCCACTGCAATAGGGCGTCCCACTCGTCGTAATGCTTTTGTTCCTGACCCTGACATTGCAGCAAAAATTGCAGTAGCCGCATGGCTTCCCCATAACGTTCATTTTCGAGCATCACCGTAAGCTGAATCTGGTAATAATCCAGCGTTCGGGGAAACAATACAATGTTATTTGCCGATTTGGCAGCACTGGAGTCCTTTATAAAGGCACCCCCTTTCAACCGAAAGCATAAATGATGTTAGATTATATGAGAAACGGAAGCTTATGTCCAACTTGTCCGCCTAACATATTTGCCGTTATTCTAACATACCCTTTTATAGAAGCAAAAAAACGTATATGGTGTACTATGTATGATGAATCGGGCAGGTGACTGATTTTAATTATAATTAACGGTTGCAAACCTCCTTCTAATATGGTATATTAATCTTCGCTTGAAATTTTATGTCCCAGTAGCTCAGCTGGATAGAGCAACGGCCTTCTAAGCCGTCGGTCGGGGGTTCGAATCCCTCCTGGGACGTAAATGAAAAACTCCCCTCCGGGGAGTTTTTTTATGTCCGGGGATGAGAACCCCAGTGGGGTTCGTCGGAGCATACGCTTCGATAGCGCTACTTCGCAGTCGGCCCGTTAGGGCCGTATCCCGACTGGGACCTTACACATTGCTCCCCTTCGGGGAGCTTTTTACGTCTGGGATGAGAACTCCATTGGGTTCATCGGAGCATTAGTTTCGATAGCGCTACTTCGCAGTCGGCCAACGTTCTTGGGACCAATAAACGGTTGTCGCAACCGTTTAGAGGCCAAGCGTTAGAAAAGTTTTGTGGTTACTCCAGCAACCCGCCTTACTGCTTCTTCTAACGACACCATATTAGACTCCTGCATCCCTCGCTGCTTCACTTCAACATAACCCTCGCCAGCCCTTTTGCCCACGATAATTCTCCAAGGAATCCCAAACAGATCGGCATCATTGAACTTGACCCCCGGACGCTCTTCGCGGTCATCCAGCAGCACCTCGACACCTGATCCAATTAAATCCTGATACAGCTTTTCCGCTGTCTGCATCTGCAGCGTATCCTTTGCAGACACAGGGATAATATGAACCCGGAAAGGAGCAATTTCCTCCGGCCAGATGAGCCCGTGTTCGTCATAACACTGTTCTGCCACCGCAGCCATGAGCCTCGACACACCGATGCCATAGCAGCCCGCAACAGGAGTCAGGCTTTGTCCGTCTGCCTGCAGCACTTGAGCGTTAAATGCAGCAGTATATTTATCCCCCAGCTTGAAAATATGCCCCACTTCAATCCCGCGCTGCATCGACAATTCGCCGTTACAGCGGGGGCATGCATCGCCTTTAGCCGCATTGCGGTAATCGCCCGTCCGCTCCAGACTGAAATCCCTCCCCGGCCGGACACCGCGCAGATGGTAATCCGTCTCGTTGGCTCCGACGATGCCCTGGCTCATAAGCGCTACTTCCTGATCTACAAGAAACAGCAGGCTGAGGCCAACAGGCCCTGAAAAACCGGATGATGCTCCGGTCCAGTCCACGACCTCCCCACTATCGGCCAAACGAAGCTCCTGCGCTCCCAAGGCATTCTTAACCTTAATCTCGTTGACCTCCCGGTCTCCTCTGACCAGCACGGCAACCGCCGCTCCATCTGCGTTAAACAGAATGGTTTTGATAAATGAAGAAGCCGGCTCCCTGCAGGCTGCCGAAAGCTCTTCAATTGTGCGCAAACCCGGCGTGTGGAATCTCTCCGGCACAGCATATTCCGCATTAATCCCGGCAGGTTCAGTCCCGTTTTGAGTCAAACGCAAACGTACCTCAGCCTTTTCCAAATTGGCCGCGTATCCACAGCTGCCGCAGACTGCAATCGTATCTTCACCGATGCCCGAAAAGGCGATAAACTCATGGGAACCGCCCTCTCCACCTATGGCTCCGGCATCCGCCTCCACTCCCCGGTATTCCAGGCCGAAGCGGCTAAGAATGCGCTCATAGGCTGCATGCATCACTTCGTAGAAGGCATCGAGGCTCTCGTAATCGTTGTGAAAAGAGTATGCATCCATCATCAAAAACTCCCGGCCGCGCAGCAGCCCAGACCGTGGACGAAGCTCGTCACGGAATTTCGTTTGAATTTGAAAAAACGCCACAGGCAGCTGTCTGTATGATGAAATCTCCTGCTTGATCAGTGAGGTGATCACTTCCTCATGAGTTGGTCCAAGCGCAAACTCGCGATGATGCCTGTCTTTAAGCCGGATTAGCTCAGGTCCGTACACTTCGTATCTCCCAGAAGTTTTCCAAAGCTCCGCGGGCTGCAGTGCAGGCATTAGCATCTCCTGTGCTCCTGCATGACTAAGCTCTTGACGAATAATGGCGGAGATTTTAGACAATACGCGAAAGCCCAATGGCAGATAGGTGTACACCCCCGCCGCCAGCTGCCGGATCATACCGCTCCGCAGCAGATAACGATGTCCTGCAGATTCCGCATCAGCAGGAGCTTCTCTCCATGTAGGAACAGCAATCTGGGTCTGTCTCATCTTTATACCCATTCCTTTCGCTTCGCTCAAGGCAAAAACGGAATGAAATCCGTTAGCCATAAGCGTTTTTTTGTATGCTTGAGTTACGGGGAACCCCCACCCTGCCCAAATGCAAAAAGACGCATTCGTCAAGGGACGAATGCGTCGTGGTACCACCCTTATTCTGCGCGGGCTTAAGAATTTACATAAAACATGCGCTTCTCATGTCGATAACGGAACGACCCGGCAAATGAGCGGCTAGCGGGATAGGATGCGTACGACCGTGCCGCGAAACCTTACAGCCAAGGGTTTCTTCTCTGTCGGCAGCCGAATCGGAGCATATGGTCCCGTTCAACACCTTTGAATATTTCCTTCATAATTTTTCTATAAAATTACATTAGGCAGTATCACATTGTCAAGCCTTTTCAACCGGCAGCTCCAGATCAGCCGCACGCGCATTCGATTCGACCTGCTCGGGGGTTTTGCATCCCGGGATAACACTCGTAACGGCAGGATGCTGCAGACACCAGGCCAAGGCCCACTCGGCCATCCGCACACCTTCCGGCACCTCGTTCCGCCGGATCTCCTCTACGAGTCTCAGCTTTTCATTACGCTGCTCAACATCATGATTGTTCCGCACATCATTTTGCTGAAACTCAGCGCCTGGCTTATATTTCCCGCTCAAGTATCCACTGGCGAGCGGCACACGTGCCAGCACACCGAGATTCTGCTCCTCACAGGAAGGAAAAACCCTCTGCTCCGGTACCCTGTCCAATCGGTTGTACACCACCTGAATCACGTCCGCATTGACCTTGGTCGCCTGCGCTGTCTGATGGAGATTGTCATTGCTTCCAATGGAAATACCCAGATGTCTGATTTTCCCGGCCTGAACCTGCTTATCCAGCAGCGTCCACAAGTCATCATGATCGAAAACCTGGTCAGGACCCGAGTGAAACTGATACAGATCCACATAATCCGTACGGAGCGCTTTCAGCGATGCGTCCAGTTGAACCAGTACTTCCTCCGGCTTAAAGGCATCCGTCCGGCTGAACAGGTCGTGAAAACGGTGCCCAAACTTGGTCGCCACAATCCACTCTTCCCGTTTGCGTCTGCTAAGATAATCCCCGATAAACGATTCCGACAAATGATCCCCATAACATTCCGCCGTGTCGATCAGATTGATATGAAGTTCAGCCGCCTTATCCAGAATCGCATCAGCTTCAGCCTGGGTATAATTCAGGCCCCATTCTCCCCCGAACTGCCAGGTCCCTACACCGACGACCGACACTTCCAGCCCGGTTCTCCCTAACTTTCTGAATTTCACCGATATGCACTCCTTTCAGATATGTATTTCAACTCCATATTAACCAAACATCCGGCTTTTGGGCAAATTAGGCTGGCTTAGCTGCGGCTATTCTGATTCGTTTGTAGTCTGCGATCCATACACCGTCCTGAAACAGGCTCTGTTTGACGCGTTCAGCGATTTTTTCATAGATATGCTGTTTTTCGTCTTCCCCGAAAGAAGCTAGGAATGAGTTCCCGGCAAATCCGGCCAGCCAGTGAAAAATCCCGTGTTCCGCATCCGCTAACGGAGTCGGACGATCAAAATGAGAAGCAAACAGTACACGGAAGCCCTGACGCTCCAGCAAAGAGGCATACTCGCCGATCGAGGGGAAGTACCAGGGATTGAGCTTGTCTGCGTCCCTGCCGAAATCGTCGGTGATCACCTCGGATATCGCTTTTACAATTTCTCCAACATTTCCTTTGCCGCCAAATTCGGCCACAAATCGCCCGCCCGGCTTCAGCGCATTCCATATACATGCCGCCGTCTCCTCCGCCTCCGGCACCCAATGCAGGGCAGCATTGGAAAATACCGCATCAAACGGTTCATCAAATGTCAAATTTTGCGCATGACCCACGACAAAGTCCAATGCAGGGTATTTGGCCTTCGCCTTAGCAATCATTTCAGAAGAATAATCCAGTCCAATGACTTTCGCTCCCTGACTGGCAATTTCATTGCTCAGCTCCCCTGTTCCGCAGCCCAGATCCAGAATGCGCTCTCCCGGCTCAGGAGCAAGCAGTTTCACAACCTCTTTTCCATATTGGGCCACAAATCCAAGCTTCGTATCGTAAAAATCCGGCTGCCACACATTCGATGTCATCCAAACCCCTCCTCCATAAGTGTCCTGTTATCTTTAATTATGTCACGCTTCTTTTGATCGCAAAAATATATAAAACAAATGACCATGATAGGATATATCTATAGCAAAGTTGCTAGCCCGTCCCTATAAAGCTGAAAAAGAGCCCTCTGTCGAGAGCTCCTGCTTGTGCTTGGATTTCACTGGGTAAATTATTTATTCCCTTTTACTGGTGCATAGAAGGTGCCTTCCACTTCCACGATGTCGTCCTGGTTCAGACGGTCCACCTCAATGATCGTGCGCGGCGGGTATGGTCCTTCTCCCCACAGCTCTTCCTGGACCTTGTTCACGATAGGACAATCTAATAAACCATCATTACAGTTGAAAAGTTTTACACACTTGACCATTAATGGCCGACTGCGTATAGCCTTTGTGGCCATCTTGCTTCTGCCGCCCGCAATTCTGGGCTGGTTATCGTATCAAACGGCCAAAGACGATGTAACAGCACAAATCTTGAGCAATACCCAGCAAACGGTTGAATCTGTAAACAAGCAGGTTTCCGGTTTGATGACCATGTCCAGTTTGCAACAACGGACGGCGTGCTTCTGAATTCTCCCCAGCAGACCTTCGCGGAAGGCTTTGATCCGAGAGAACGCGCTGGTACAGCAACGCTATCCAAAGTAAAGGGCAATCGTTTGTAAACAGCCCGATTATCAGCCAGGACGGGAAGGTTATCGTCGTTCCCTCCAATCAGTTTCCCAATTAACTGTCGAGGCGAATAAAAAGGCACTGAACGGCAACAACGTAGTCATTCAAACGGTTGAACATATGAATATGATCCATAATACCGTCAGCCATACAGCCGGCGTCGTCCATGCCCTGGAGATAAAACCCAGGAAATCGGCAATATTGTAAGCCTGATTACGGAGATTGCGAGCCAAACCAATCTGCTGGCTTCGAACGTAAAAAAAGCTTCCCGAAGGAAGCTTCTTTTTTACGTCCCAGGAGGGATTCGAACCCCCGACCGACGGCTTAGAAGGCCGTTGCTCTATCCAGCTGAGCTACTGGGACTTAAAGGTTATGTATGACAGTGCATTAATGAGTATAACATATTTCACGGTGGTATGGGAAGAGGTTTTTTAAATTAATCTTTCGCCGGGATTCTGCAACACTGCACCTGGATCGTAAGTATGGAAACGAAAGGAGTGTCTGTCATGAGGAACCTTTTATCCTCGCTCTGTTATTTCAGCATTTTTTTCGCACCCTTCCTGTTTCCGGTCATCGTATGGATCGCTGTCAGGGATAACTACGTGCAAAGTCATGCCAAGCGCGCGCTTTTCTCGCATTTCTTTCCCGTGCTGGCCGTCATTCCGCTGCTTTACTCGCTCGTATAAGAAAAACGTCTATCGACGTAATTCACAGAAGACAGACCGCGTTTAGCGGAAGTTTTTCTTGCGATATTAGGAGGATTATTCCAGGACGTTTATGCTTTCTAATATCTTCGCAAAGACCGGGGTTATTTGTCACCTTTCTCCTCCTGTTTGGCATAGTCTATCTTGTGGTGTTTGTATACAACATCTACAAGGGCATTCAGTCATTGCGTGAATATGCTTGATTTTATGAAAAATGCCCTAAAATTCGGCCATCAAGCCGCTGCTTTTGGGGCATTTTACTTTTTACCCTGCATTCCCGCCCGGACCGCGGGATCCGCCTCCGCCTTTCATGAACCGCAGCGGGTTGCGGCGGAACAGAATCACCAGCCGAAGCATGCCGCTGCAGCATGGCAGCTTCATTTCCCGAACTCTGCAGCCAGCTCGCTGTCCATCTTGCCGTGGGACAGCAACTCGCGTGTGAATCGTCCCCGCTTCTCATGCAAATCCTTCCCGTCTGCATCGCGGAATACGACATCCGTCACTTCCTCGAAAGCGGAATGAAGATTATTGTCGTACCAGTCGAGCTCCATATCCGCGTCATTGCGAATCATGCTCAGCATCCTGTAACCCTGCTCTCCTTCGGCAGGAGCAAGATATACAAGCAAGTCCGTATCCTCCACGCTCGCCGAATTCACCTCGATTTCCGCGCAGCGCACACCGTCCATCTCGGTAAATCTCCGAATTTTTGCATCTTTAATCGTATACATACGCATCCTCCTAAAAGTTTTGTGAGCGTTACTTCTTAAATCGACTTCGTACAAAACTCACTTCGGAAGCATGGGCTTGTCCGTGTCAGCCGCCAGCCGTTCTATGTTTGTAGTTTTCGGTAAGGACAGACATTTTATGCCTTCATCCGGCATATGTTTGTTTATACTTTTGCGGCCGGGGAGGAACTCCCTGCAGTGTATAAAGCGAGACCAGGAAGACAAGGAAGGGATGAACCTACATGTGCGGAATTACTGGATTTATACAGTGGAATAAGGATTTAACGGTACAATCGGAATTGCTGTCCGACATGACGCGTACATTGTCCCATCGGGGGCCGGATGCGGCGGGAACGTGGATATCCAATCCGTGCGCCTTCGGACACCGGCGTCTCAGCGTCATGGATCCCGAGAACGGAGCGCAGCCCATGATCCGCAAACGGGATGACTATACGTACACGCTGGTATATAACGGGGAACTGTACAATGCCCCCGAGCTTAAAATAGAGCTTCGGCAGAGGGGACACGACTTTTTAACTAAATGCGACACGGAGGTGCTGCTTGCTTCCTACATCGAGTGGGGGCCAGATTGTGTCGACCGGCTGAACGGTATTTTTGCTTTTGGGGTGTGGGATGAAAAAAGACAGCATGTTTTCATGGCGAGGGACCGTCTGGGAGTCAAACCGCTGTTTTACAGTGAAATCCAGGACGGTCTCATCTTCGGCTCCGAGCCCAAAGCGCTGCTCAAGCATCCCGAAGTTGAGCCTGTCGTACATGCAGACGGCCTTGCCGAGATCTTCATCATCGGGCCAGCACGTACTCCCGGGCACGGAGTTTACGCCTCCATCCGTGAGCTCCGTCCCGGGCATACGCTGATTCATGACCGAAGCGGAACGAAAATCCGCGCCTTCTGGAAGCTGGAAAGCATTGCTCACGAGGACGATACCGAACAGACCGCTCTCCGGGTACGGGAGCTGCTGCAGGATACGCTCGAACGCCAGCTCGCCTCCGATGTGCCCGTTTGCTCCCTGCTCTCAGGCGGGCTCGATTCCAGCGCATTATCCGCGCTTGCCGTCAGCTATTATACAAGGACGGAGCAAGGGATCATCGATACGTTCTCTGTGGATTATGTCGATAATGACAAGCATTTCAAAGAGCACTCCTTTCAGCCTGGGGCTGACGGACCGTGGATCAGACGCATGGCTGAGGAGCTTGGCACCAACCACCATTGGATCGAGTTTGATACGCACGAAGTGGTTGAAGCGCTTAATGCATCGACCGAAGCGCGTGATCTGCCGGGAATGACGGATGTGGACTCCTCGCTCTATCTGTTCTGCCGGGAGATCAAAAAACACGCAACCGTCGCAATTTCCGGTGAAGCAGCCGACGAGGTGTTCGGGGGATATCCATGGTTCCACCGGGACGAGATGCTCAACTCCGGAACCTTTCCGTGGGCTGTGGCACCGGAGCTGCGGGCAAGCCTGCTGAATTCTGAGGTCAGGGAATGGATCAGGCCAATCGAGTACCTGAATGACCGCTACGCCGAAGCCGTCGGCGAGGTGCCGAAGTTGGCGGGAGAGACCGGCAAGGCAGCCCAAATGAGAGTCATGTCATATCTGAACATTACCCGCTTCATGCCTACGCTGCTGGACCGTAAAGACCGGATGAGCATGGGCGTGGGACTGGAAGTCCGGGTTCCATACTGCGATCACCGACTCGTTCAATATGTATGGAATATTCCGTGGGAAATCAAAGTCACCGGAGGACGCGAGAAGGGCCTACTGCGCAAGGCGCTGGAAGGTGTATTGCCGGATGACGTGCTTTACCGCAAAAAGAGCCCTTATCCGAAAACCCATAATCCGGCTTATCTGCACACCGTGAGACAGCAGGCGCTCGACATGCTTGCCGATGCCTCTTCTCCCATCCTCTCCTTGATTGATGCCAAGCGCATCCGGGAGATTGCCGACTCGCCCGACGCCTCTTCAAATCTGCCGTGGTTCGGGCAGCTGATGTCCGGCCCACAGCTATTCGCCTATCTCGTGCAGGTGAATCATTGGCTGAAGACCTATCGTGTAGCGATCCGCTGATTTAAACGCGAAAAACCCGGCTCCATTTCATGGAACCGGGTTACACTGGTGCATTCAAAGCTACAGCTGCTTCTCGAGCTTGGCAGCCAGCTGCCGCAGCGCCGCTCCGCGGTGGCTGATCGCCTGCTTCTCCTCCAGCGTCAGCTCTGCCATCGTTTTACCATACTCCGACAAATAGAACAGCGGATCATAGCCGAAACCGCCGCTGCCGGCGGTGTCCGAGGTAATCCAGCCTTCGACGCTGCCTTCCGTTTCAAGAGTCTCCCCCGACGCGGGATCGTACAAAATCAAGGCGCACACAAAACGGGCGGGACTCAGCAGAGGCTGCTCCGTATCATCCCCGAGCTGCCTGGATTCAAGCATATCCAGCAGCTTGAGGTTGTTCTCCTGGTCGCTGGCGCCTTCGCCGGCAAAGCGTGCCGAATAGACGCCTGGCTCCCCGTTCAGCGCATCCACGCACAGGCCCGAATCGTCCGCAAGCACAGGCAGCCTGAGCGCATCTCCAACAGCCTTTGCCTTCTTGAAAGCATTCTCCGCAAAGGTTTTCCCGTCTTCAACGATATCCGGCAGCTCCGGATAGTCGTACATGCTCTTAACCTGCTTGCCGAATGGGGCGAAAGCATGCGCAAACTCGCGGATCTTGCCTTTGTTTCTGGTGGCTACTACAACCACGGATTGCTCAAGCCGCATCAGGCCCGCACCCCCGCCTGGCCTGTGCCTATCTTGAGCGCGATCGGTCCAAGCACTTCCTTTTGCCGCTCAATCATTTGCAGAATGCCCTGCTCGCCAAGCGAAAGCATCAGATCAAGCTCCTTGCGGTCAAAAGGACTTTCCTCTCCGGTCCCCTGAAGCTCGACAAATTTTCCGCCGCCCGTCATGACCAGATTCATATCCACCTTGGCTTTTGAATCCTCTTCATAGTTCAAATCAAGAAGAGGCTGCCCTCCTACCACGCCCACGCTGACAGACGCCAGAAAATCCGTAATCGGGAAGCGCTGCAGCTTGTGCTGCTCGGCTATTTTATTGATTGCGATCGCCATGGCTACGAATGAGCCCGTGATTGAAGTCGTGCGTGTTCCGCCGTCCGCCTGAATCACATCACAATCCAGGGTGACTGTCCGCTCGCCCAGCGCGTGCAGGTCAACCACCGAACGGAGCGCCCTGCCGATCAGCCGCTGGATTTCCATCGTCCGGCCGCCCAGCTTGCCGCGGGCCGCTTCTCTCTGGTTGCGGGTATGCGTCGCCCGCGGCAGCATGGAGTACTCTGCGGTTACCCAGCCCCTGCCCTGGCCTTTCATAAAGGGAGGAACCCTTTCTTCCACACTCGCGGTGCAGATCACCTTGGTGTCCCCGACTTCAATGAAGACGGAACCCTCCGCATATTTATTAACACCCGTAGTCAAATTCATCGGGCGCAGCTCATCGCCGTTCCGGCCGTTAGTTCTCATGTAAGTGCCTCCTACGTAATTGCGTCCTGTATATTCACCCTATTTTACCAGAGGAGTTTTGAAAAATCCAAAGATAGATGCCGCAGGTGGATGTACGGTGCGATCAAATGGGAATTTCATTGATATGCTGCGGTTTGGCCGCGGGCTTGCCATAGTTTATATTGTCCTCGCCAAGCACGTTGGTTTCACCGTTCAGCACAATTTGCACTTTGGCGGAGCTGTTGCCCGCATTGTCGGAGGCCGTCAGGACGACGGACTGTAAAAATTCGGCCGGCACCACCTCGCCTTGCGCAAACATATCATCCTCCATGGATACTTTTACTATGCCTTCCGGAGATTGTTCCACGGATTTAAGCACCGTCTCCGAAGTCATCACCTGATTCAGACCATCCTCCGGTCGCGGGCCGCGGATCAACTCTTCCAGAGATGCCTTCATCTTATCCTCGCCAGGCGGGACAAGTCTCGTCACAGGAACGTAATACTGAATACCGGCGGGAGAAGAGGAAGAAAAGTATACTGTAACAGGCCTGGAGGATGTATAGGAAGCCCCCTGCCCCAATTGCAGGTTGATGCCAATTCCCCGCGTCAGGAGGTGGTCCAGCGGCATTCCGCCCTTCGGCATCTCGCTCAGCTTCTGTCCGTCCACCCAAATTTGCACATTTTGTATATCGGGCTGCTCCGTCAGTGTCCAAGTCACGGCCTCTACAATTTTTCGTTCGTCCGCTTCCTTATATTCCGTAAAAGGCTTTGTAAATTCGATGACGGCCAGCTTTCCATTCTTGTCAATGGTTACGCTCTGCACTTCGGTTCCTTGTGGAAGAACGCCTGCAAAACCATCGGGAAGGGTTCCTGCATAGGGTCCGCCGTTAACCAGCATTTCAAGAGCCGCTTTGGCGTTCACCTCAGCGCTGCCTCCCGGAACAGGGAGCGACACTGGCACCAGGAATCCATTGGTGTCCTGAAGGTAAACTTCCTCAAGCTTTGTTCCTGCAACAGCCTCTTTCCCGTGAGATTCCGCCGCTGCGAGCATGGCCTCTTCCACGGCAGCAGGAGGCGGATCGATAGACTCAGCACCCGTGCTCCAATCCCCGCAAGCGCTCAGCAGCAGCACAGACGACAGGATACAGACGGCGGATCCTGTCCGCCATGATGGTTTACCCCTCATCGTTGAAGCTCCTTCCTAACAATTTTGTTCAGTTTGTACTAATATGTATACGAGCCCCTCCGCAAAACATGCGTAAGAAAAATATCTATCGTTGTACATTACCGGATCAGCGGCAAGGAAATCATGGGAGGATTGGTTATACTGTACAAGACATCATAGCGAGAGGTGATTATGTTGAATCCCGAGAAAATTCCTTACAGCCTGAACAGCAAAAAAGTGGCGGACGCTACAAAAGAGTGGCTGCATAAACGCGGCGTAACCGTTGACGAGATCGCAGAGCTGGTCATGCTGCTGCAGAAGAAATATTACCCGGACCTCACGATGGAAGAGTGTGTCCATAACGTTGAGAAGGTGCTCAGCAAGCGGGAGGTGCAAAATGCGGTCCTTACCGGAATTCAGCTGGATATTCTTGCTGAGCAGGGCGCGCTGATTTCACCACTGCAGGAAATGATCGAAAATGATGAAAGCTTGTACGGGGTTGATGAAATCCTGGCTTTCTCAATCGTGAACGTATACGGGAGTATCGGTTTTACCAACTACGGCTATGTGGATAAGTTGAAGCCGGGTGTGCTTGAAAGGCTGAACGACAAGAACGACGAACCGATCCATACCTTCCTGGACGATATCGTAGGCGCGGTCGCCGCCTCCGCCAGCAGCCGTATTGCCCACCGCAAGCAGGCCGAAAGGGAGAAGTCCTTGGGTGAAGAAAGCGTGGGAGACGGCAGCGCCCCCGAGTGAGGAGGAAAATCGATGGGAGAGGAACTTCTGATTCGCAGCATGTCCATGGATGATTATGACGAGGCGCTGGAGCTATGGCACAGTGTAGAGGGTCTGGCGGTCAGCGAAGCGGATTCCCCCAAGCAGCTGGGGCGGTATCTGGAGCGCAACCGCGGACTCAGCTTTGTATGCGCTATTGAGGGACGCATTGCAGGCACCCTTCTGTCCGGACATGACGGCCGCAGAGGGTATATGTACCACCTGGCGGTGAACCCGGACTGCCGCGGCCGCGGTATTGCCGCCCGGCTTGTGGAGCATGCGCTGGAGGCGCTGAGGCGGGAAGGAATAGACAAATGCCATATTTTCGTGATCAGCGACAATGAAACGGGCAAGCGCTTCTGGTCAGCGAACGGCTGGGAGCAGCGCAGCGGCTTTTATGTATACTCGAAGTCTGTATAGGGCTTTGAGTGGAAAACCATACTGAGAGAGCCTCAGCTCAAGTCAATCATAACCAATTGGCTTGAGCCTCTTCTGCTTCCGTTACTCTTTAACACAGCTCTACCGGTTAGAAATGGCAGCATATGCTGTGCTTTGTGTGCTCGCCTGCTCCTCGGCCTGCCCCCTTGCCATCAGTTCATCAAGGTGAGCCAGCGTTTCAGAGAGCGCAAAACGCAGCTGATGGACGGTGAGCTTGTCCCCGAACATGGCAAGGCACAGCTCATAAGCGCTGCGCGGTTTTTCATCCAGCAGCTGCGCAAACCGGTCCAGCCTTTCTTCATGATGCTCAAGGAGATGAACAGTACGGTCCCTGAAATGACCGAACGGATGACGGTGCCCCGGGAAGGCTTGACGCACCTCATATTGTCCCAGCTTCTGCAATCCGTCCATGTAAGCTGTAAGGGGGTGCTCATCGCCCCCGGGCAGCAGGCTTACATTGGGAGAAATTTGCGCCAGTACAGCGTCACCGCACATCATAATTCCACTGTCACGCTGATACAGCGACAGATGGCCAGGCGCATGTCCGCCCGTCATGATCGGCTCCCACAGCCTGCCACCCATCTGAAAGCTGTCTCCTTCATTTACACTGGTAACTGCCGGCTGGGGCAAAACCTCTTTGTACGATCCGAGCAAATGCTCCCGCATCGGCTCTGACAGCTCCTGGGGCAGTCCATGAGTATGAAAGAAACGGATAAGCCTCTCCTCTGTCCCGCCTTCTTCCCCCCACATGAAACGCGCTGCCTGCTGGCTCCTGGCCGACATCAGCACCGGCGCCCCGCTTCGCTCCTGAAGCCATCCCGCCAATCCATAGTGATCGGGATGATGGTGGGTGATAAAGATGCGGGTGATATCCTCTGCTGACCAGTTCAGCTCATCGAATACCCGCTCCCAGTCCTCCACGGCCGATGGCGTATGCGGTCCGGGATCCACAACCGTTATGCCTTCGTCCCCAGGCACAATATAGCTGTTAACCCACCGCAGTGGAAAAGCCATCGTAATTTTCACCTGAATAATTCCTTCCTCTTCAAAACGGGTCCATTCGGGCAGCTTCATCTTCTTCTCCTCCTGTAACGATCGGGATCTAATCGTATATCGGATATTCTCTGCTATCTATTTCTCGCCGTTACAGTAATTCCCTTCCGTCATTCGTGCACACGCTCATGATAATGGCCTTTGCTCATCATTTCAATCCTTTTCATGCTACAATGACTGCAGACAGCAGAGATAGAGCATCATCTACTACCTGAACAGCAGGAAGGAAGTGATCCGCTAGTGATCCGGATCGGACTTACGGGCTGGGGAGATCATGACGATTTGTATCCATACGGCACCAAACCTGCGGGCAAGCTGCACGTATATGCCTCCCACTTTTCCGTCGTGGAAATGGACAGCTCTTTTTACGCGGTACAGCCGGCCGAGCGGATGGAACGCTGGGCTGAGGAGACTCCAGAGCACTTTTCCTTTATCGTGAAGGCGTATCAGGGCATGACAGGACATACACGAGGAAAAACTCCCTTTTTTGTGACTGAGGAGGATATGTACAACGCGTTTCTGGGCTCCGTCGAACCCTTGACCCGGGCCGGCAAGCTGAAGGGAATTCTGTTCCAGTTCCCGCCCTGGTTTGATTGTACGAGGGAAAATGTACAGATTCTCCGCTCGGCCAAACAGAGAATGAAGAACCTTCCCTGCATTCTGGAATTCCGTCATCAAAGCTGGTTCGCTCCTGAATTCAGGGAACGGACGCTCAGCTTCATGCGCCGGGAGGGCTGGAGCCACAGCGTATGTGACGAGCCTCAGGCCGGTGTTGGTTCCGTGCCGGCCGTTCCTCATGCGACGGATGAAGGCCTGACCATTGTAAGAATGCACGGCCGCAATCTTGAAGGCTGGAATCAGAGCGGTGCACCCAACTGGCGGGAAATTCGCTACCTTTACCGCTACAACGAGCAGGAGCTGCTGGAGTGGAAAGACATCATTTTGGAGCTTGGCCGCCAGAGCCAGGAGGTGTGCGTCATTTTCAACAATAACTCGGGCGGGGACGCGGCCGCTAACGCGAAGCAGCTGATGACGCTGATGGGCATGGACCCCAAGCCTTTTCCCGCACGTCTGGACCGGGACACAGACGAGGATCCGGAGCAGCTTGAATTATTCTAATTCTTCCTTCTGCCGATAATAAAGATGAGAACGGTCCAAGGAGGGGAGAATATGGATATCGGATCCACGTCTATGGCGCTCAGCCAAAGCAGCTTGAAGCTGAATGCAGGCTTCAAGGTTTTGAGCATGTCCAAGGAGATGGCTGAAACACAGGGACAGGCCATGATACAAATGATGGAAAAGAGCGTGCAGCCGAATTTGGGCGGCAAGCTGGACATTCGCGTCTGATCCTCAGACCGTATGACCTAAACCAAGGGGCGTCCCATAAGGTCTTACTGACCCGGGACTGCCCCTTTTTCCTAAGATTCCAGAAAGTATAAACTTCTTGGTATAAGCTTCCTGGAATCACAAGAAAAACTACTGCTAAATGCGGTCTGTCTTCTTTGAATGTACGTCGATAGACGTTTTTCTTATGTTCCCGCACCTATCTCCCCAACCTGTTTTTGCGATCTGTGCAAAACGTAGTACTATATAACTTAACAACTATTTTAGGAGGATAACGACGATGAACTACTCCGTTTATTTTGAACAAAACAGGGAAAAACATCTGGACGAGCTGAAGCAATGGCTTTCCATCCCCAGCATTTCCGCACTGTCGGAGCATAAAGAAGACGTTAACCAGGCTGCTTCCTGGCTGGCTGACAAACTGACACAGGCAGGCCTGGAGAATGTTGAGATAATCCCGACGAAAGGGCATCCGCTCGTTTACGCCGATCATCTGCATGCTCCGGGCAAGCCGACGCTGCTCGTATACGGACATTACGACGTGCAGCCCGTGGATCCGCTTCATCTGTGGGAGACGCCTCCATTCGAACCTTCGATCCGTGACAACAAAATCTATGCGCGCGGGGCAACCGATGACAAAGGTCAGGTCTTCATGCATATCAAGGCGGTCGAGGCCATTTTGCGCCAGGAGGGGCAGCTTCCGGTCAACATTAAATTCTTCATTGAAGGAGAAGAGGAAATTTCCAGCCCCAACCTGCTCGCCTACCTTTCTGACGGTGCAGGACATTTGGCTGCGGATGCGGTGCTGATTTCGGATACCGCCCTGATTGAAAAAGGAAAACCTGCCATCTGCACTGGGCTGCGCGGCCTTTGCTCGCTTGAAGTGGCAGTACATACGGCAAATACCGATTTGCATTCCGGCTCCTTCGGAGGCGGTGTGCCCAACGCGCTGCATGCCATGGTGTCCCTGCTCGCTTCCCTTCATAATGACAAAGGAGAGGTCAGTGTAGCAGGCTTTTATGATGATGTTGAATCGCTCTCTCCTGCCATGAAGGCGGAGTTTGCCAAGCAGGATCTTAATGAGGAAAAACTGCGCACCGATCTCGGGCTTGATACCCTTTATGGCGAGGGTGACTACAGCTTCGTGGAGCGTGTCGGGGCCCGGCCTACGCTTGAGCTGAATGGTGTATACGGCGGCTTCCAGGGAGAAGGCACCAAAACCGTCATCCCGAAGGAAGCCCACGCGAAAATTACATGCCGTCTCGTAGCCCGGCAAAATCCGCAGGATATTCTTGATAAAATCGAACGTCACCTGCATGAGCATATTCAGCCCGGGGCCCGTCTTGAGGTGATTCAGGGTGAAAAAGCAAACGCGTTTAATATCGATCCTTCCCATCCAATGCTGCAGTCAGCGGCTGACGCCTTTGAACGTGTATACGGAACACGGGCCGTGTTCACCAAGGACGGGGGCTCCATTCCGATTGTTGAAACGTTCTCCCGCGTGCTGGCAGCGCCGGTCGTGCTTATGGGCTTCGGCCTGCCAGATGAGAATCTGCATGCACCAAACGAGCATTTTCATCTGGAAAACTTCGATAAAGGCCTGCTGACGATTGTAGAGTATTTAAAAGCGCTGTAATCACAGTACAAATAAGGCATCCCTAAGCATGATGTGCTCCGGGATGCCTTTCACATTTTGGTTGGAGATAACGTTTTTTTCATTTCGTGAGACCTCTGTACAAGACGTATGCCCCCAATATCGAACAAATCAGCGATACCGGGCCTAAAAAAGAATGACCAAGCATCCAAAAAATGAGACTGAAAACCGGCCAGCCGATTAACGCTCCCAAAAGAAGGGCGAGGCTCAGCACCTCTTTAACATCGTTCCAGTCGTAAACATATCTTGAACCCGCGTATCTGATTTTATTGCCTTTATTGTTTTTTTTCCTTTTCCACCATTTCTCCACCGTTATGCACCCTACATTCCGACTTCGGAGAGAAGTCATTTGTTATCTGTTTAAAATCGGTTTTAGAAACATTTAATCACAAAAAGGTCTTCATTGTCACCTAAGAATTTCGGTTGCTTGGGGAATCATAGTATCTCCAAAATGCTGACAAAGATTCACAAACAAAAAACAACCGGCTCAGCCAGTTGTTCCCCGTTCCACAAAGTATTTATTGGTCATGTAGTAAGCTTCGCCCCTGGATGTCTCAACCATTCCTTTTTTGCTGTCCAGGAATACGATTTCCCTGCATTTCGTGCAGTACCATTTCGTTCTCTTGAAGGGTGATTCCGTGACGTAGGCCGTTCCGCATTTGCAGTCGATTTTGATGAGAATCTCTGAAGCTTTATAAGCGTTCGATAACTGCTTCATACTGTGGTCATGCTGCTGCTGTACAGGAGCAAGTACTTCCTGATAGCTTGAATGGGCATTATGCACCTTAAAATCGGCAACCAGCTCCGAATGCAGCCCGAAGAATTCTTTACCGATCTCGGTGACGAACTTGCGCCCGTTTCGGTAACAATCCATCCATTCTCGGATCTGTTGATTAGACAAAGGCACAGTGCCCTTGATGCCACTGTTCAAGGTGTATGTCATGATGTATAATGTATCCTCTTGTCTATTACCGTACATTAGAAGCCTCCTTTGGATTCTCTGCTAATGTACTACAAACGTGAAAAAACATCAATGAGTTCCCCTATTTATAAGGGGGTGAGGGATATATTCCCATGAAATCAAAGCACTTACGTTATTATATCTTAACCTTGGATTATTCGGAAATACATTTTTTACTCTAAAACAAAAAAACAGCCGTCCCGTAATTCCAGAGAACGGCTGGTGCGAGAAAAAAACAACCCCCTCTCCCACTTATCCTTACAAAAGGATAGGGAGAGAGGGGCATGCCTCTACTTTAAGGCGTAAGTATCTAGATTTTAAGCTCTCCGAGCTTAATTAGCTCTACGACCGCTTGTGAACGACCCTTAACATTCAGCTTCTGCATGACATTGGAGATATGATTACGCACCGTCTTCTCGCTAATGAATAGCTGGCCAGCTATGTCACGTGTCGTCTTGTCCTGCACCAGCAGTTCAAATACTTCACGTTCACGGTGAGTTAACAAAAATTTGCTCTTATGGTCGCTACCCTTCAAGTTCACCCCTCCTTGCCCGGGTTTATGTGGTGTAACAAGGTTAAGGGATACAGTCAACATATTTTATGTAATGATGACAGGGTTGGTTCTGTATGAGAAGAAAAATGGGCAAGGGAGGCTGCCTATGCGCAAAAAACCCGCTGCCGTACCGGCGCGGGCTGAAAAAAAGGGGATATTTATGGGCTAAATAAAGAACATACATTCTTGTTTATATCTGCTGGAGCGTCTTTGGCATAATCAGACGCTGATGGCGCAGGGCATCCGTACGGTTGCCGTGTTCCCGGATCACATATACCTGCCCGCCGGCTGCGAGCAGCTCTGCCGGAGTCGGATGGCCGAGAAAATCAACAGGGCTGTAGCTGAGTCCGTATGCACCCGCATTGGGGATGCCGATGTAGTCATCTTCCCTGATAGGCGGCAGCTTCGCTTTCCGTACAAGACAATCCTCGGGAGTGCAAAGCGGGCCGACTACGGTGACCTCCTCTTCCTGCTGTCCGGTCTCTCCGGCTTTATCCACGTCCTGCTGTTTCTTGTGTGCACTGAACACCTTCACTGGAAAATTATCGCGCAGCCTGCGGCCCCGGAAAGCTGCCGAAGCGTAATGGTTCATGCCTCCGTCCGTGACGGCAAACTTTTCTCCCTTGGACGTTTTCGTATACAGCACCTTTGTCACATACATTCCGGAACAAGCAACCAGATACCTTCCGCTCTCGATGATCAGACGAACGCCGGGCATACGCTGCACCGCCTCTGCCGCCAGTCTGTTGAGGTGCTGGAGCACCTGATCCATATCGAGCGGCTGTTCATGAGCAAAATAAGGAATGCCAAAGCCGCCGCCCAGATTAATGCTATGAATAGGCAGGCTGTATTTCTCGCCAATCTCTCCGGCAAGCCTGACGGTATTCGCAAACGATCCAATAATCTCCTCCGCCTTCAGCATCTGGGTGCCCGTATAAATCTGGATGCCCTGAAATTGAATATGCCCGCATTCCCGCAAAGCTGCAAAGAAAACGTCCAGCTGGGATTCATCCACACCAAACGGGCGGGCTGCCCCGCCCATTTTAATCGTCGCCCCGGATACATCCGCGTCAGGATTGATACGGACGGCTGCCCGCACACGGACACCGCTGCGCGCCGCCGCTTTTTCCAGCAGCCTTAGCTCGCGGACCGATTCAACATTGATACACCCGATTCCTGTCTCTGCAGCTTCATTCAGCTCGGATTCCGTTTTCCCCGGTCCGGCAAAAATGATATCCTCCGGTTCATAGCCTGCTTTAAGAGCTGTATACAGCTCTCCTGACGAGGCAATCTCCGCCCCGCAGCCAAGGGAGCGGAGCAGCGCAGCGATGCTGACATTCCCGTTCGCTTTCAGCGCATAATGCAGCTTGATCGACGGATGCAAGCGGGCGAGTATGCTGCTCACATGGGAGCAGAGGGCATCTCCGTCATACAGAAAGAACGGGGTCCTGTGGCTCCGGATTAAGGAAAACAGCTGATCATCCGTTAAATTCACGAAAACCTCTCCCTTCACTTCACCCTGCTCTGTCGGGCCGATTGATAAATGGAATCCAGCAGCCTGATCCGTTCCGCCGATTCCTGGAAAGGGACGGGCACGGCCGTCCCGCGGACGATCCGGCAAAAGCAATCGAGCTGATTCACATAATAATTCATGGGCCTGAATTCGGCTTTAGCGGGCAGCCCGCCGGATCGACGAATACGCAGCGTCATTTTATAAAATCCAAGGTTGGCGCGGAAGCAATCATTCAGGGAAACGACTGCATCGTCGAAGGTCAGGGTGTGGGAGCAGCGGTATGGACGCTCGAAGGAGCATAAGACCGCCGCCTTCAAGCCTTCCGGGTACTCCGCCTGCGCCTGAAAGGTCCAGTCGCAGCCCCCTGGCCCGTCGAAGGAGGATTGCCCCTGAAAGTCAGCCCCGTCCAGCCCAACCAGCGTCTGCAGAAACTGCAGCCAGTAAACACCGAGATCCCTGAAGCAGCCCCCTCCCTGCTCCGGACGGCTGCGGTAGTTGTCTTTGTGCCCGTTTTTGGCCGGGATGCACAGACTGGTTTCCACCGAGCGCAGCCTGCCGAAGCTGTGGTCGTTTATCATGGCACGGAGCTTGTCCTGCCATGGATGATGCCTGACCATTACCCCTTCCAGCAAGAGTGGCCCGTCCGCCCGCAATGCCGACTCAATCAGGTCCAGTTCATCTGTGTGCAGGCACAGCGGCTTTTCGACCAGCACGTGTTTGCCGGCGTTCAGCGCCTTTGCAATCCATTCGGCATGCAGGTCGTTGCTGAGCGCAATATATGCGGCATCCACCTCACTGTCATTTAATAACTCTGCAGGGGTCCGGTGCACTGTGCCGATGCCGTACTGCTCCGCCATCAACTCGGCTTTGGCGACAGTCCGGTTCGCAACGGCCACAACAGCCGAATACTCAACATAGCGGGCAGGCTCAAGCAGCGCGCGCGGCACGATGGACGAGCAGCCAATGACGCCAAACCGGACGGACTTTCCAACCGGGAAGGGCGGCGCAAATGCGGCGGCAGTGTTCATCGGCTCCCCTCCTCCATACTGGGGACGGTCTGCACGGGGTACAGGCCAAGGCGCCGCGCCAGCAGTCCCGCGCATTCCGGAGTCCGCTTTTTCGTTTCCAGCATGGCCGTATGCATCTTCTCCAGAATGTCCGCACCGCCACCGTATTCCGAAATCCAGCGCTCGTAACGGATGCCGAATCCAAGCTCTTCCCACAGGTCCGCATTGTCCTTCTCATGCGCGCCGAAAGGCTCCAGCATGATCAGCGGCGTCGCGGATGCAAATGAATCGGTCATGGTGCCCCCTCCGGGCTTGCTGACAATGGCTTTCATCCGACGCTGCCGTACATACAACAGATGATATTCCTCCTGATTGCGGTATAGGGTTTCTTTACCGGGATGAACTTCGGCAAAAGGAGGAAAGATATGTCTGCCATTCGCTCCCGCCTGCCATGTCCGCCACTGCGGATCCATCCGGTAATATCTGCTGCTGCCGCTCTGGTCAGGAGCATCATCGTTATACAGCATGATATCCAGCCCATAGCCGGCGGCTGCCAGCTCGTCCAGCTTGTCACGATAGGTGCCCATGCCCCAGCCTCCGCCGTGAATGAACAGCCGATGCTCCCGCTCCTTGTAGGATACAAAGGGAACAGGGACATCGATATAGCAGTTTATGCTGCCTGAGGCGCGGTCAAACAGAGTAAGCTGACCGCAACCTTCAGCAAAGCGCGGCCGGTGCCGCGCAACATTTTTCCAGGACGGGGACGGCGTAGAATCCATGTATAGCAGCTCGATGTGAAGAGGAACCCCGCTCCGCCGGGACCGGTATTCCTCCAGGACGTATATCCAGTGGCCTGACAGACAAATAAAATGGCGGCGGTCTTCCTCGCACCATAGGGACAGAAGCTGCTCCAGCGCTTCCGGATCGATGGATTCGCTCATATCCTGCGGGATTTTTTGTGACATCAGCGCAATCTTGAAGTTGTCATGATAGGCTTTACGATTCTGATCCACCTTGGTACGGGCGGATTCCGGCAGCACATTCTCGAATACATGAACGGCTGTCCCGATGCCAAGCCTGCACAGCCCCGCTTCAATCAGCAATCCGGGCGTATAGAATCCCAATCCGAAACCGGAGCATAATATCGTAACCTTCATTTCCCTTCCCCCCAGCTATTTCAAAAAATAAAATTCCTTTCACACATGATCAGCTAATTGAGTACAGCAAACCGGTTTTCAGCAAAAAAACGCTCCAGTTGCTGTGTCAACTGCGCCTTTCTGTCCTGATTCTCAGCGATCAATGCCAGGTAGAGCCGCCCTTTTCCTTTTCGTCCCGTGCTTGCGTCTCTATGGTCATCTTTGTCCAGACTGGCCGCATTCCTTCCTCCTGTATTCACATAAAGCGTGTTAGCCGAGAGAGGCATCACTCCTTCTTCACGGCTGTCCGTGAAAAGCAGCTTCGCTTGCTCCAGCTTGTCCAGCAGATCCTCGTACGGCAGCGTCCCCTGATGGGACAGCGTATAATTGGTCATGCTGCCGCGCAGCGACCGTTCTGCCAGGAGCAAATCAATGCGGTGCTTGATCAGGCTCATGGAACGCCGTGCGTTGATCTCTACAATTTCCTCAAGACGTCCGTCCCTGAGGGTCATCGAATCCACACACACATCCCCAAAATAACCGTCCGCCCACAGCTGCCTTCCGACCGCCTTCATCAGCGAAAAATAACCCTTTTCTTCAAGCATCTCCATGAATCCCGGATCAGGCAGCAGCGACTCCCTGTAGGAAAAGCTCGAATTGGCCAGCAGCTGCACGGAGAGAATATCGACCTCCCCAGCCTCGGAAACGACAAATTGGCAGGAAAAATCCCGCTCTTTCTCCAGGAAAGGCTCCAATATGAAACAAACCCTCTTTCCCTTCCGCTCCTGCTGCCCCAGATACGCTACGATCCGCCCCAGCATCTGCAGGGAAGTGATGTGCAGATTGCCTTTGCCGGACACGCCAAAATCGTCCTTTACCAGAAAAGTGCCTTCGATCAGCAGCTTCCGCCCTTCCTGCTCCAATTCAGCTGCGCTTGTAACGATCAAACCGGGATTACTCAGCCCAAAGCGCTTTTTCAACATGGAGGAGTATGTCTTGGCATTCACTTTGCGGATCGTCTCAAGAGACGGCTGATGAAGGCGGATGCCCCACGCTTTTGCCGCCTCCTCCGTGTATGGAAGGTACGCAAACGGGGCGAGCAGACAATCCCGCAATTCCGGCAGCCCCGGCCAACCGTCTTCCCGGCGCCTGCAAAGCAGTTCAAAAACGGAAGCGGTGGAATCCGCATTGGCGGGTTCGCCTCTGTACAGATCATGCTCATTTACAGCAGGCATGAAGCCGAACCCGGATATATACTGCCTGTGTACAGGGGACATGGCATATCGGGTAAGCAGCACATCCCTCTGTCCACAGAAGCAAAACAGCAGCTCATCCATCGCGGCGACAATTGCCGCGCCGGATCGGTCCGGCAGAGCGGGCAGGGAAGCCGTATCCGGATCTTTCCAATAAGATTCAGCCTCAAAAGTTCCCATATATAGGCGCTTCAACGCAGGTACATCCGATGCCATTCACTCTTCCTCCCCGAAAAATAGAATGCTGCTCCTTTCCCTGTCCAGTCATTGACTGGCGCTCGTATAACCGCGCAGCGCAAACTGCCAGAGCAATCGCACGACCAGCAGAAGCCAAAGCGGAGCCAATACAGCCCACAACAGCAGGCTGCCATTCATCATGCCCAGCACAAACATCGGCGGAAAATTGCAGATGACGAATACCGGCAGCACAAAAATGCCGACCCTCTGAATAAGATTGCTATATACCGACATCGGCACGTAATTTGTTTCAAACAGGCTGTTCGACAATTCCGTTACCCCATTCGTGCGAATGGTCCAGAAACCCAGCATTTGCGGCAGCAGAAAGACGGAATAAGCGGTAAGCACACCGACAGCCAGCAGCAGGATAAAACCGCCAATCGCGTCCCAGGTGAACGGCAGCTGCAGACGATGCCAGCCGATGACTGCCATGATGCCTCCCCCCACGACATTGGGAATGGTGTAGCCAAGATCGAACTGCCGCAGGGTGACAATAAACTGCAGGGAGACCGGCTGGGTCATCAGCACATCCAGCGAGCCTGTGCGGATTTTGGCCGGCAGCCCGGTAAAATTACTGTAAAAAAGCCCGCTGTACAGGCCGCTCATGATCGTAAACACCCCGATATACAGGAGCACCGCATCCGGGGACCATCCGTTGATGTCCGTGCCTGTCCGGTAAGGGACCGAGGCATAGAGCAGCTTGATCAGCAGGTAAGCCGTCTCCACGAGAAATGCGGTGATAAAATTGATCCGGTATTCCATTTGCGACATGACGGAAAATTTGATGAACCGCCCATACAGCCTGGCATAGCGGATACAGGTCCACAGTAAATTGCTCATTTTACCCTCCCACTGACACAAAGCGTCTGACACCCGCGCGCCATACAACGCCCGAAAGAATAAAAAGGACGGCAATCCAGAAAACCTGTACCCCGATTCCAGCCGCAATGAGGGGACCTTCCAGCTTTCCGGTGATCGCATTCACAGGAAAAAACACCGTATAAGCAAATGGCAGCAGGCTCAGCAGCCTGCCCACCGCCTCCCCGAAAATAGTCAGCGGGAAGACGGTTCCGCTCGCGACATAAATGACGAGGGACAGCGTATAGAACAGCCCCGTGGATTCCGTAATCCAGAAAGCCATGCCGCTGAGGGTATAATAGACGAGAAAATTCAGCAGCAGCGCTCCGGGCAGAGTCAGCATATACAGCAAAAGATGCGTAATTGAAAAGTCAGTGCCACCCCACAGACTGAGCCCGGCCAGCGTACAGACAGCGCCTGCCCAAATGACCGTGCTCTGCACCGCTTTGCCGCCGGCAAACCGAAAAAAACGATAGGCAAAATAATGAACAGGCTGCACAAGAAATTTGCCAAGGCCGCCCTCCTTGATATCCGCCGCAATCTCGTATTCAAATCCGGCCGAAATCAGCCTGCCGGTGACCGCTGCCATCACCACATAAATAAGCATTTCCTCCAGCGTATAACCAAGTAGCCGCCGTTCGCCCGAAGAGCCGAAGACGGCAAGCCAGAGAAATACCTGTGTCATTAACGGCAGGGTGAAGGAAAAAAGCTGCAGCCAATAGTTCGTCCTGTACTCCATCTCGTTCTGCATGCCAAGTAGAAATACTTTGACATACTTGTTATTTTCGAGCGGATTATTTCGCATCGGCCCATCTGCCTTCGTTGTACAGATTTTCAATGCCTTCCTCCAGCGGGACATCCTCAATGGTAAAATCCACGACAGGCAGCGCATCAAGCACCTTTTTCGACCATCCGAGCGTGTCTTCCGCATCCACCTCAAATACAGCCTCCAGTTGGCTGCTCGAGCGGACGCTGCCCAGACCCGCGAGCTGCTTCTGGGCTACCGGCTCGGCCAGACGGACCTTGAGCAGCTTGCGGGCGCCCAGCCGCTCATTGACGCTCTTCAGGTCCCCGTCATAGACAAGGCTTCCGCCGCTAATAATGATCGCCCTTGTGCATAAATCCTCGATATCCTTCATGTAATGGCTGGTCAGCAGCACCGTCGTCCGGTGCTGCCGGTTATACGCCTTGAAGAATTCCCGGATCCGGCGCTGGGATACCATATCCAGACCGATGGTCGGCTCATCCAGTAAAATCACCTTCGGCCGGTGCAGCAGTGCGGCAATCAGCTCCATTTTCATGCGCTCCCCAAGCGACAGCCGCCGCACCTGCACATGCAGCTGCTCTTCCACATCAAGCAGCGTGACCAATTCATCCAGTGAAGCGCGGAATTCATGGTCGCCGATTTCGTAAATCAGCTTGTTCAGCGCAAAGGATTCGCTTGCGGGCAAATCCCACCACAGCTGATTTTTTTGCCCCATAACAATGGAGAACTGCCTTTTGAATTCCTTCTGCCTTTTCCAGGGGGTGAATCCCAGCACGGAAGCTTCGCCGCTGCTCGGATGCAGAATGCCTGACAGCATTTTCAGAGTTGTCGTTTTGCCCGCCCCGTTCGGCCCGAGAAAACCGACCATTTCGCCCTCCCTGACGGTAAAGCTGATGTCCTTGACGGCTTCCTTGGCCAGCTTTTCCCTGCGGAACAGATTTTGCAGCGATTTGCGAACACCCGGTTCTTTTTTGTAGTACGTAAATGTTTTCGACAATCGGTTCAGTGTAATCACCGGCAAAACGTTTCCCTCCTTAATGTTGTGCAGCGGCTTCCGCAAGCGGCAGAAGCTGTTCTAGCAGCCGGTACTGCTGATCGGCCAGCTCGTTCGCGCGGCTGATCAGCGTCTGCACACGGTGTCTGCCAAGCTGCAGGCCTGTCTTGTAAATTTGCAGATTCAGGCGGTGCCAGCCGGCATAAAGCTCAGCGGCCCCGTCGGCAATTAAATGCGCTCCCGGCCCCAGCGCATCCTGATGAAGCTGGGTATAATCCTGGAGATAATCCGCCAGGGTAAGCGCAGTGCCGATCCGCAGCTGATAATAAATCTCTCCACAGTGGTACCGGAATTCCTGGTCGTTCATATCGGTCAACAGTTGAAAATCCGCAATAAAGGCGCGATAAGCCGCATCCCCTTTTCGGAACCGGGGCTCGTCGCTCCGGCCTGTCAGATAATCCCGGATATGTTGGGCGCATGCTCGATACATCCTGGCTGGCGAAAGCGCGGCTGGCGGGAGCGCCAGCCAGGCATAATCCAGCACTCCGCCCAGCAGATCGTCAAGGCGGGCAGCCCCCGTGTATTGAAACGCCTGGCCTGATGAGTCCAGCAGGAAGCTGTCCGATACATGGACAGTCCGTGATTCTTCATCCAGGCTGTGCAGCTCGACCACATGTCCGCGTGCGCGGTTGATAACGTAAATTTCGTGATACGTCAAGGCCGCGCTGGATACATGCAGCATCGTGCCATACCCGTTATGCAATACCTTCAGCAGCTTGTGCGGACCGCTGTCCTGCGGATCCCAGGTTTCAACCCGGATGGCAGGACCTCCGGAGGCGGTGATTCTGCGCAGCTGATTCGCGAAGGTTCCCGGACCAAACGGACGCAGCTCTCCCTCATATTCCGCGTTCATGCTGCCCGCCAGCATGAACAAATCGGCCTCGGCGGCTGCAATGCCTCTGCGCAGCAGCAGGCCGCACAGAGAAGAATAAAGGCAATGCTTGCCTACCCGGCCTGTTCCCGACACGGATTGTCCGTGTAAATCTGTCCCGGCCTTATACATATCTGCCCAGCAACTGTTCAATCTCGTTCAGAGTGGACAGATTGTCCAGCAGCAGATCATCGTCATCAATGATAATGTTGAGCTCGTTCTCCAATTCCACAATCAATTCAACGGCGGACAGCGAATTCAGTCCCAAGCTCCGCAAATCCCGGTCCGCCTCCATCCCGGCCAGCTCGCCTTCTGGCAGCTTCAGCACCCTTTCCAACAAGGGCAGTACGATGCTCACACCTGTCTCCATCCAGACTCCTCCATTCCTTGGTAGGTTCAGAACCTTCTTATCAGAACCTTCTTAACTGAACAAGACTGTCTATTTTCATACCTTTCATGAGTTCAGGATTTGTACCTGCTGCAGAGCGTTGAACGCATGCTCCACCCGTCGTGCGTAGTCCTCGGCCTCCTCCCAGCTGTCCGCGGCGATCAGCGTAAAAATGCGGTTGATGAATCCCTGCTTCAGACGGGCTGCGGAAAGGGTGCCCGCCGTGTACACAATCACCCCTTCCCGGCGTTCGGGTCCGTACAGCAGCCCGCTTTCCCGGAGCAGCACGCATAGGGCTTCATACGTTAGCGGCTCGGCAGAGACAACGCGGTAATAACGGGACAAAAACTTGCGTTCTCCAAGCACGGTGAATACAAACGAAATATAGGTCGATAATGTAAACCTGCCGTTGATTTCAATCACCGGAAAGAGCTGACCGTCCTCATCCACAAAACCGTCAATGGACGCAATCCCGGAATAACCGGCGGCAAACAGGGCGGCGCCAAGCTGTTCCGCGCAGCGTCTGATCTCCCTTTCCAGCCCCTTGTCCAAGTCCGCAGGCATGCGGGAGCCGGTATACACCGTTCCTGCAAGCTGCTGCACCTTCAGCGAGAATAGGGTCACTTCGCCTTCAGGGCTGATATAAATCTGGTAATTCAGATCCAGCTTTTTGGCATACCAGCGTTCCACCAACCAGCCGTCTGCAAGAGAATTGCGTCCGGCAAAGCGCTTCATCACATTCACAACGGCATTCAGCCGGGACAAATCCTCGACAAGAAGCATGCCTTTGCCGGAGGCTCCGTGCGGCTGCTTGATAATAAACCGGACGGGGCACGCGGCTTCCGTCGCGATGCGGCCGCACGCCTCCTGAACCTCCGTTTCATTCCTGCATACGGCACCCTCCGTCACCAGAAAGCCCAGCTGTTCTGCCATACGGCGGCTGAAAATCTTGTCATTCACGCGCGCGCACATACCCGAGTCCGCTCCGAGCAAGCTCAGGGAACAGCGTGCCGCAACCTCCTCTTCCTTCCACGTGACAGCATATGGCACCAGATAAGCGCCGCCCGCTTCTTCCGATGCCGTCTGCAGCCGCTGCAGCAGCCCTTCATCGGCAAGCACCAGCTCGGTAATGGGCGTCAGCGGGTCGGAAGACTCCGGCACCTCGATCCGGGGAATGGCGAATCCCATTTGCTGCAGCATCTCCAGAAAATGTAGCTGCGGCTGCTGCCTCAGCACGATAATATCCTGACTGCGGCAAAGCAGCAGATTCATTTCCTCCATCCGGTTCACCACAGTCTGCTCCGCCGGATCGGCAACTGCCCGTGAACCGGGATGCCATACTTCCTCGGCGCCAATATTGAACAGCCAGACGAACACATGCTGACTGCGGTCGGTTGAAAGCGCCGTCAACAAATTCACATCCGAAGCAAAATCCATCATGTGCATCTCCTTTTAACAGCTGCGCTGCCGGTTCGGCTGCTGCTCAAATATATTTCAGCGATCCGGCTCCATGGAGATAAAGCACACTGCATTTGGAGCAGACAGGCGTAAGTCCGTTTTCGTTGATGATGGACCGGGTCTTTTCATATTTGTCGGATTCCCAGATTTCCTTCAGACTGTGCTCCCGCAGGCTTCCGATCGTAAACTCGCTGAAAAACTTGCAGGGCATGACTTTTCCGTCCGGCAAAATGTCTGTGCGTGAATTCAGGGCAAGACAGCGCGATGAGCAGCGGCTGACCATTTCTTCGCCATGAATGAATTTGCCGATTTCCTCGAATTCGAGGCCAGGCTGATAACGGACTCGGATATTCCATACACGCTCATTGATACGGCGAAGCTCCTGCATGAGCGGATCGATATTGTCCGGATTGATTTTGTATTTAAAGGCATGCCAGCTGCTGATATTGTTTTCCTCAAGCTCGCGCAGCCAGGAGAAGTTACGGGAAAAATAGTCGTCCATCTTGAGTGAAGTCTCTTTGGAGATATACCATGGGAATGTAAGCAGAACGAGATCCAGCTTCATGCTTTCGAACATTTCGAGGAATTCGAACATCCGTCCGATCATGTTGTCATTAATGACCGCATGCACGGTTACTCTGCCTTTATACAGGCCTTGGTCGCGAAGCTCGATCAGCCGCTGCATTTGCGCCATCGTTTTCTTGAAGGTGCCTTTGCCGCGGATCAGATCATGCTCCCGCTCAAAGCCCTCGATGGCGATCAGCAGTTCCAGATTTTCCGATAAGTCCAGAATCCGGTCCAGATGCTTGTCGATCAGCAGACCATTCGTGCAAAACGTCATCTCCCGCCGGTCTTCGGCCAGCACGTCCAAAATTTCATCAAAACGGCGGTGAAACATCGGTTCTCCGCCCCACATATACAAACGGGATTTGACCTCCTTCGTCTCCTGTAAAATTTGTCTGAGCAGCGCGGGGTCCAGATCCATATTCTGTTCTTCCTTGTCCATCTGGTGGTGATATCCGTCCTCATTCCATTCAAAGCAGTGGGTACAGCGGAGATTACAGCGGTTGGTCAGTTTGATGCCGATCGTATGGGGCATGTCCGTTCTGAAGGAAGGGTCCTTTACGGAGTTGCGGTAGGAAACCGAAGCATTTTTCAAATTTCTTTTAATCAGCTTGAACGCCTGTTTGTCAATCAATACGTTGCTTTTCGGCTGCATGGTTATGCACCTCGCTTATCGATTTGATGGAGCTTTAACGCGTCATTCCGTCATACTGTCCCGATTTCCGTTGTCTCCGCAAATCCGGAGTTTTCCTTCATTTCGCGGATATAACCGCAGAAGGCATCAATCGAACTCAAGTATTCCAGTTCAAAATCGTCAAAATCGATTTCCACGTCAAATTCATCTTCAATCTTCAGCATAAAGTGCACCAGCTGCAGGGAATCCAGGCCTGCGTCATGAATAATATCCGAGGTGCCATCCAGCTTCCCGGCGAGTTCCGGGTCTTCCTTCACTTCACTGATCATACGGATTACTTGGCTCTGCATTTCGATTCCTCCTCCTTTTCTTTGGCGGCCGGACGGCCGGCAAACGAGGGGCGGGGCGCAGGCGAGCTTCTCTGGATGATCCGCCCGGCAAGTCATAAGCATGGCAAAGATAAAATAACAGCACAAAAAACAGATAGAATTCTCCTTCTAATTCCATACATGGAACTATATACAATTATAGCTCCTCCCAAAGGGCATTCGTCAATAGCGTAAAATGTAATAATTTGTCATATAAAACAGAAGTTCATCATTTTTTGCTCCTCCTGTTGATTTTGACGCTGTAATTTCTTATGATGGTTATGAAAATATTTTTCTCATAAAATGAATTTAAAATAAAAATAATTTTCAATAAGAAAGAGGTGATGACCCCTTGTCCGCCATTTTGAAGACGCTGCAAAGGGAGCTGGCCGCCCTTCCCCTGCAGGAACGCAGGCTTGCCGAAACGATTTTGGCATCACCCGGTTCAGTCATAAGGCTTGGCATCAAAGAGCTGGCTGAAGAGGGCGGTGTCAGTCCCGCGACGGTAACCCGCTTTTGCAAATCCCTTCATTTCAAGGGTTATCCCGATTTTAAAATGAAGCTGGCCGCCGAAATCAGCCAGCCTGCGGCAGATGCCACTTATCAGGACATTGTGGCCGGCAACCCGCTTTCGATGATCGTACAGGCGATTGAGGCCAACCATATCACTTCCATCACCGATACAACCCGCCTGCTTGATTTGGAACGGCTGGAGCAGGCGGTACAGCTGCTCTGCAGTGCAGGCAGGATCGACCTTTACGGCATGGCGACTTCCTCCATTGTGGCGCAGGATTTCTACCAGAAGCTGATCCGGATCGGGGCCAACAGTACGGCATTTCCCGACTCCCATATGCAAATTACATCCGCTTCTTCGCTCGGTCCCGGAGATGTGGCCTTGGCCGTATCCTACTCCGGTGAAACGCCTGAGACGATCGATGCGTTGCGGCTCGCCAAAGCAAACGGCGCATTTACGATGTCGCTCACTTCTTATGGCAGCAATACGCTGGCAGGCATCGCTGATATCCCGCTGTTCTCCTCTTCTTTGGAAGAAGGCATGCGCAGGGGGGATATGGCGTCCCGCATCGCTCAGCTTCATGTCATAGATATATTGTTCACCGGAATGGTAAGCGCTGGCTTTAACCGATATATTCCAAAGCTTGAGCAGTCCTACCGCAACGTGCGAACCATCCGCAACAAAAAGGAGGAGAATTTGTAATGAACATCTGCACCTTTGATCATGAAACCGACCTGAATTCCACGGGGGCCGGCATTATCGCCAGTCTGCTGCAAAGCAAACCGCGCGCGGTGCTTGGGCTTGCCACGGGCAGCTCGCCTGTCGGCATTTACCGCCACCTGACCGACATGCACCGGCGCGGCCTTGTAAGCTTTGCGCAGGCGTCAACCGTCAATCTCGATGAATATGTGGGTCTCCCGGAAGGCCATTCCGAAAGCTACCGCACCTTCATGAATCATCATCTGTTTAACAACGTGGATATCCATCCGGACAATACCCATGTGCCTGACGGCAATGCGGCTGATCTTGAAGCAGAATGCGCAGCTTATGACCGGCTGATTGACGAAATCGGTCCTGTGGACCTGCAGCTGCTTGGCATCGGGCATAACGGACATATCGGTTTTAATGAGCCTGGGCCAAGTCTGGTTGGAGGCACACATGTTGTGGATCTGGTGGAACGGACTCGCCAGGCGAACGCCCGCTTTTTCTCGTCCATTGCTGAAGTCCCTGCTCAAGCCGTTACGATGGGTGTCGCATCCATACTGAAGGCCAAGCAAATCCTGCTGGTAGCACGCGGGGCGGATAAAGCGGAGATTATTCACCGTGCGCTGACCGGCCCTATTACGACCGAATGTCCCGCTTCCCTACTGCAATGCCACCCGAATGTGGTCGTTCTGCTCGACCGTGAAGCAGGGAGATTGATGTCATGAGCACCAAAAACAACAATCAACCCGAAATATTATACGGGTCTGTCGTCACGCCCGCAGGAATCATCGAAGATGGAGCGCTTGTGATGCAGGACGGCATCCTGCAGTATGTGGGAGACGCAGCGGAAATCCCGGCAGCGCTGAAAAAGGAAGCCGTACAGAGCGAGACGCGAAGCGGTTATCTCCTGCCGGGCTTTATCGATATCCATGTACATGGTGGAAACGGCGCTGATTTTATGGATGCAAGCCAGGATGCGCTGGATCGGATCACCTCCTTTCATGCTTCGCAAGGAACCACTTCCATGCTGGCAACAACGATGACCGCGCCTAAAGACCGCATTGAGCACGTGTTGGCTGAGGTGAACGCATACATCTCCAGAGGCTCGGATTACGCGCAGCTTGCAGGAGTTCACCTTGAAGGGCCGTTTATCAGTCCAAAATGGCCGGGAGCGCAAAATCCGGAGCATATCGCGGCTCCCAATGTAAGCTGGGCTCAGGAATGGCAAAGCAGTTATCCGGGTTTAATCAAGCAGCTTACGCTCGCTCCGGAAAGGGATGGGGCTTTGGAACTGATTTCATGGCTCAGGGATCATGATATTACTCCTGCGTTGGGACATACCGATGCCTCCTTTGAGGAGGTGGAAGCCGCGGTGGAAGCGGGGCTGCGCCATGCCGTGCATACCTTCAACGCAATGACGCCCCTTCATCACCGCAAACCTGGCGTGGTTGGAGCCGTCATGTATGACCAGCGCATCGAAGCGGAAGTGATCGCGGACGGCATTCATGTGCATCCGGCAGCCGTTGCGGTATTGGCCAGATTAAAGCGGGATCATAACCTGATCCTCATTACTGATGCGATGTCCGCTGCCGGTCTTGAGGACGGTCATTACACGATCGGAGATCTTCCTGTCATCGTACAGGGAGGGGTTGCGCGTCTGGAGGATGGAGTCACGCTTGCGGGCAGTACTTTAACGATGATTGAAGGCTTCCGCTTTCTTGTGCAGAAGGTCGGCCTGAGTATCACCGAAGCGTCTCTTGCCGCAAGCTTGAACCCGGCGATGTCCATCGGAATCGACAAGCGGACAGGGTCGCTTGAGGCGGGCAAGCAGGCTGACGTTCTCTTCCTGGGACCTGATTTGGACCTAAAGTCTGTCTGGATTCAGGGCAAGCCGCTGCCGCCGCAAAGCTTATAATTTTTTTATCACCAGAGGGATAGACGGGGTTCATTCAGGAAATATAAATGAAATCTGCTACTTCGGTTCAGAAACTTCTTAAAAAAAGAGCAGGGTGCCTGTGGCCATAATGGCTTACAGGCACCCTGCATTATTTTGAGCTAATCGGCTAAAATATGTTTTAGGGCTGCAACTTGGCTTGAACGATCAAGCGCTGCTCTCCCCCGGGAGTGCAGGTGATCAGCGTCAAAATCGACTCCTCTCCCCTATTGGACAGAACGGATAGATCGGTTGGTTCCACGATTTTAATCTGATCGACCGTGTAAACAAACTTGCCTGACGGGGTGGTGATCGAGATGGGATCGCCAGTTTTCACTTCATCCAGCCTGTTGAAAAGCCGCCCTTCCGTTCTTGCCCGATGAGCTGCGATTGCCGCATTCCCTGCAGCTCCAGGAGCCGCGGTTCCGGACATATGTACGGCGGCATGGCGCATGTTTTCCTGAGTCGCTCCTTCCAGTACGGGAAGCTTGACTCCGATAACCGGAATCTCAATGACCGCAATGGGGGTCTCTCCATCCACACTATTCAGCAGCTCGGGCTGAACAGTGGGAGTGGATTCAGCTGTTTCCGCTTCCGCCAGAAGGCGGGATGCCCGCTGGAATTCAGCGGTTAAGGACGAATTCTGCCCGGCGTTTTGCTGCGGGGCTTCCCATTGCTCAGTCATCTGCATTAGTTCATTCTGCTCATGATCTTCCTTCCACTCCAATAGCTTGGGAGTGATGATGATCAGTCCTCCAAGCAAGATGAGCAGATATGGCAGCAGTCTGCGCATATTTTTCAGCCTCCTTCTTGTCTGGTATTGAAGTCACCGTTCTTTCTTGTATGTGTTTGTATACTTCCCATATGTTATCAGATAAATAGCAACGATATATATTGTAGCTGTTATTGCTCAACATTTTCTACACAAAAATTTTTGATTTAAAGGAGCGCAGCCAAGCCGCGTCCTTCATGGAACGCGGCTTGTTAGTTCAGATGCGTTTGCAAATAGTTACCGATTGCCGCTAAGTGTGGAATTTCCACGGTTGATGGTTCCCGGTCTTGGGCCAAATCCATCCGTGCCGGTTGTTCCCGTCGGGAAAAGACGATCTGTCAACATCCGGAAATCATGACTCATCCTGCTAAAAGGATGTCCATTCCCCAAATCACGCGCATAACCGCCCATACGTGTCACAAAATCAGGATCATTGGAAACGTAGACCTTCTGAATATGGGGGGCGTACTGTTTAACTTTGTTAGCCACTTTGTTTCGTACACTGCTTGGCAAAGCGGTACCTGTACCCGTTGTTGTGCCTCTACCCGTAGCTGTGCCCAAGCCTCTACCGTCAGTACCAATTCCTGTACTGTAAGGTCTTATTCCTGTAGTATTTCTTCCCGTATAAGCACCGGTATCCGTTCCATTCATTATGCCATTGTAACCGTTACGGTTTGTATTATTTACCATTCCACGCATAAGACCGAGAGTGCCTGTACCGGAAGTTCCGTTTAATCCGTTGTCGTCAGCTACAGACCGGCGCGGAGCAGTACCGTAGTTGTTGCCAGTCAATCCAGGAGCGATTCCACTAGTGGTATATGGAGCCCTTGTCCCCGTTGTACCAGTTATACCTGTTGTACCCGTTGTGCCCGTAATACTGCGAACGCCCATATTTCCCAGATCCGTCGCCCGTTCCCGCATCGATGTGTTCGTACCGCGCTGCCCTTCCTGAGAAACGGCTACATAGGCACTGTTATCATTCACCAGCACTGTAGCGTTGCGGATGCCCTTCATTTCCGAAATACGCCGGGACAGCTCCGCACTGTACCGCATGTTGTCCAAATTCCGATTACCGACAGCATTTGGGTTCAGACGGTTCCTCATATCGGTGGAATTGACGCCAAACCGGTTGACTCGGTTCGTATCCGTCACGCCATAACGAATGTTTTGGGTACGAACGCCGTTGCCGTTATCACGGTAGCCGCATCCTGCAATCCCGAACATACTGGCAATCAAAGCAGCCGACACGGACAATGTGATTACTTTTTTTGCTCCAGGCATCAGTTCATCCTCCATGAAGTTAGTATGTGAGACAGGCTATAGGATGCGCGCCGGAATTGGGGATTATCCTGAGATGTTCTGGATGGGATGACGGCGATTTTTCTCGTGTATACGGGGGATTTTCTCAGGACGCTCCGAAGACGCTCCGCGAATGAAGCATTCCTCCAACCGCTGTTGACCCTTCGGGCCAAAGGCGGACGCTGACGCTTTATCCGGAATTGCTTCGTTCTCTCCGCTGCTGCGTGCATATCCCCTATCCCCTGCTTCATGCAAAAAGAAGAAATCGCCGCCCGAAAGGGGGTTATAGGTTTTTAAAAAAAGGCCGAGAACAGCTGATTCCCGTTCTCGGCTTTTTGTAATTCGTAACGTCTATCGACTTTCAAATAAGGTAGACTGTGTATAGCGTAAGTTTTTCTTGCGGTTTTAGAAGCATGTGCTTCGAAGTTTATTAAGACAACATCGTTTTATCATTTGACAAATTGTAAGATGAAATGCTACTGCAAAAAAATATTACTTGCCTGAATCCGATCCTGACTCGGGTTTGGAATCGGCGGGGTTGATAGATTTGGCGGCCTGCTCTATTTCTTCAACATTGGCGGCAGAAATCGCGTAAGCCCAGTTGCTGTCAGGCGGTATAATCCATACCGTGTCCGTCTGGTCAGAAGTTATCCAGCCCTGATACACTTCGGGGGCCTTGCCGTCGTTCAATGTTACGGTCAATGTAAAACGGTGGGATTCGTTTTGGAGCTCATATGCGCTGCGAAGCTGTTCAGACGTGGCCATATTAATTAGCTTGTCTGATAATGACGAGGTATCCTCCTCCTTGATTTTCTTTCCGTTGAGAGTCCAGTCCTGGCCGGACTCCCCGCGTTTCAGTACCCAGGAGGATGATGTGCCTTCCCACTCCAACGACGACAAATGATCCATGTCCCATTCAAAAGGGATGGTATCGGTAAATTCGGTTTCGCTTAACTGCAAGCCTGACAAGCTATCCTGCGAGACGGAACTGACCGCCCCGCTCTCCAGTTGAACATAAGATGAGCCGCCCGCTGGCAGTATGCTTCCCACCGCCAGCTTATGCGCGTTACCGTCACTTCCCGTTACGGTGATGTTCCAGCCATTCTCGCCGCCAATACCGTATTTCCCGGGATCCTTGGGCTGCTCTTCAATGACATCACCAGCCGTGGCCGCTTCCAGCGCGTTCAACCAGTTATCAATGGCATAGCTGTTCAACGGGTACGCATGAGGCAGCTTCATAACCCACTTGCCGTTTTGCTTGATCAATTCTACGGGCTCGCTGCGCGTCTGTTCGATCCTGATACCGGTTACGGAATCACGGTTGACTGAAACCAGCTTTTGCGGCACCGGATCGGATTCGCGAAAAAAATTTTGGCTGCTGGCATACACGACACCGGCGGCAAAAATGAGCACCAACACCAGCGTAGGCATCCATTTTCTCATGCTTTTCGTCTCCTCCACCACAGAAGCAGGCCCACTGCGGCAAACAGCAGAGGAATAACAGCAACCGCGATCATGAAAACACTTCTCGCCTGAACAGGCGTCAAGTAGGCAACCTCGTAATTTTGCTGCTGACGGGGCCGGATGGTGAGATCATTCGATTGTTCCTGCAAATAATTGAAGGTATTCAGCGCAAAATCCCGGTTCCCGCCATTCATAAATTCCGCATCGCTAAACAGCGAGGAAGTGCCCAAAATGACCGCTTTCGGTTTGCCTTCCTTCGTATCCGCCGCGAACCCCAAATCAACGGGCCCCTTCGTGTCCTGCCCCTCGTTATACACAGTTTCGTTATTTAACAGTCCCTGTATATTGGTCTCCGCATAGCTGTCATCCGAAGACTGTAACAGAGATGTCAGTTGCCATTTGGACTGCTCCCCCGCTTTGACGCCAATGGACAGCGATAGCATGGGAAACAGATTGGATTCGGCCAGCTTGCGTGTAATATCATGATCGCCAAAACTGGGAACGACCCACAGCGGCCCCAGGGTGCTGGTCTGCTTGTTGTCCACGGTTACAGCATGAAGATCGCTTACTCCGTAGTCGGAAGCCAGGGCATCAAGATTTTTCCAAGCAGAAGACATATCCTGATTAAAACCGAGCGCCAGCAGCAGCTTGCCCCCATTGCCGAGATAGGTGCGGATCGCTTTTAACTCTGTGGCACTGATATCACGCTGCGGACCTATAATCGCCAGCACTTCCGCATCCTTAGGCACTGCGCCGTCCCGGTTAAGCTGCACTTCTTCCGCGTTGACATTGCTTTGCTGAAGCGCAGAGCTCAGGCTTGTCATGCTCGACAGCGGAATTTCTTCATGCCCCGTAAGGAAAGCCACCTTGTGCTTTTCGTCAGAAGATAACGTCATCAAAGACGAAGTCAGCTGTTCCTCACCGGAAAATTCATAGTTGCCTTCCTGATCGACAGCCCTGAAAAGTGTTCCGATATCAATTGTCCGCCGCTGCTCCCCCTGCTCCAGCACAATGGATGCGGAAGAAACCCCGTACTGCTGCGCCAGCGTCGGCTCCTGGTTCAAGTCATACTGTTCGATTTTCAACTTGCTGCTGTGCTTTTTATATTCATCCAGCATATCCGAAACATCCTGGTTCAAACGCTGATTGGCCGATGAGCCTACCGTAAAAGCAATGACACGCACATCCCCGCCAAGGTTCTTCAATGCAGTAAGTGTCTGGTCTGACAGAGTATACTGCTTGCCTGCCGACAGGTCCATCTGAAAACCGCTCACAGAGCGCAGAAACAGCGTCAGCAAAATAAAGATGCCGATAAGAGCCGCCGACAGGATCAGGCTGTTGGTCCGGCTTAACCACTTTTTCATGCCGATCACCTCCACCTTTTCCGTTCGACAACCTGTATGCTGAGCAGCAGGAACAGAACGGCAAGCGTAATATAAAAGAGAACATCCGAGCCGTTGATAAGCCCTTTGATAAAGCCGTCAAAACGTGCGGACAGCGAAAAGGGCTCAAGCCATTCCCGCAGCTCGTTACCGCTTCCGAAGGAATCCAGCATCCACAGGCCCACCAGCAGAATAATTCCCGAAACAGCGGCCACCATCTGGTGCTGAGACAGCGTGGATGCAAACAGCCCGACCGCCATCATGCCCGCTCCAAGCAGAAACAAACCCAGTGCTGAAGTAAAAACGGTATTGTAATCAAGATTGCCGAAATAGGACATAATGACCGGGTAGAGCAAGCTCAGCAAAACAAGCGCAGCCATCATGATCAGAGAAGCCAGATACTTGCCAAAAATAATTTCCGTGGCACTGGCCGGCGATGTCAGCAGCAGCTCGTCCGTTCCCTGACGAAATTCCTCTGCCATCAGCCTCATCGTCAGCAGCGGAATGACAAACATGAGCAGAGAAAGTGTATCTCCAAGCACAAGTCTGTAGTCTACGATGCTGGGCTGATAAAACACAAAGCTTGTATAAAAAAACAGACCGGAAATGAGCGTGTATACAGCCAATATAAAATAAGAGGCCGGGGTCCAAAAATAAGCATGAAGCTCTTTCCGGCAGATGGCAAGCATTCTCTTCATTCCTGAGCCTCCTTCCCGTCAACCGGCGCAAGCTCGGCAGATGCTTCACTGGTCGTCAGCTTTTGGAAAATCTGCTCCAGACTCATATTCTCTTTTTTCATTTCCAATACAGGAATACCGGCTTCCGACAGCAGATAAAACAGCGGCTCACGGAAATCCTCAGTTGAGCGCCCTGTCAGACGAAGACGGACTGTTCCTTGAACATCCGTTTCCGGGTTATCTTTTAACATTTCCGCGCTTGCATGCTCCCATTCACTGAACACGCTTTGAATACGGCTCTCTTCACCCTTCAGCTCAACCGCCACCTTAAACGGCCCATCTCCTCTGCCGCCGATGGAATCAGGCGCGTCATCCAATACAAGCTTGCCCTGATTAATAATGATCACCCGGTTGCACAATGTGCTCACCTCAGGCAGGATATGCGTGCTAAGCAGCACCGTATGTTGCTCTCCCAGCTCACGGATCAGCTGGCGGATTTCCAGAATCTGATTGGGATCCAGACCGGAAGTAGGCTCATCCAGTACGAGCAGATCAGGCTTGTGAATGATGGACCCAGCCAGTCCCAGCCTCTGCTTGTAGCCTTTGGACAGGCTGCGTACCAGCTGGCGCTCTCGCCCGTTTAATCCGAGCCTGCTGATCATTTCGCTGATTCTGGCCTTCTGCTCCCTGGCCGGCACATCCCGCAATCTTGCTACAAAGCTCAAATAGCCGGAAACGGTCATGTCATGATAGAGCGGCGGATTTTCTGGCAAATAACCGATGCGCGAGCGCGCCCTGCGCCCCTGATCGTGCACCGACATGCTGTCAAGCAGAACCTGTCCCTTTGTCGGCTGCAAATAACCTGTAATCAACCGCATGGAGGTCGTTTTGCCTGCTCCATTCGGCCCGAGAAAACCGACGATCTCTCCCCGCTGCATGGAGAAGCTCAGTTCTCCGACACCGCGTCCCCCTTCAAACCTTTTGCTTAATTGATTTACTTCAAGCATTCACCCCATCCTTTCTGTGCAGTATGCGGCATCATGGATGTCAGCCTGACGCCAGTTCGTCAAAATGAAGTTCCCAATTAACTCAGTATGAATTTATCGTAGTGCTGCAGGTATAAACCAAGCTTAAAGTCCCTTTAATAGAAGCTTAAAAAAATGTGTCCAAAATGTGAACTGAAACTTCACACCATTTTCCTCCCTCAATTGTACGTTCCATGTTCCTCACCAGCTGCATTTAATAGGAGTATCGAAAGGGCGAAACTGGGCCAACCGGCGACATCGGATAGAATCCTTTCTTCATGCAGCCAAGCCTGCCGCTTAAGCGGCAGGCTCATGCTGTTTCAGGAGATAAACCTTCAAGAAATACTATACGAGGAGAGATGAATTTGATTACCATCAGCCTGTGCATGATCGTTAAGGACGAAGAACATACCATTGAAGCCTGCCTTCGTTCCGTGCAAGACATCGTGGACGAAATCAACATTGTGGATACGGGATCGCAGGATCGGACGTCTGAAATTTGCCGTCAGTATACAGACCGTATTTTTCCCTTTACGTGGACAGACCATTTCGCCGAAGCCCGCAATTACGCTTTTGATCAAGCCACAAAGGAATATATTTTGTGGCTTGATGCGGACGATGTTTTTGAGGAGGAGGACGCCCGCAAGCTGAAGGAGCTGAAACATTCTCTCGATCCTCAATATCAGTCGGTCTCCATGATCTACAATGTCGGGTTCGACGGTCATGGAAATGTTACCCTTAGCTACCGCAGAAACAGACTTGTTAAACGTTCGGCCGGATTCCGTTGGGTCGGCGCTGTACACGAGTATCTGGCCGTCGCAGGCCCTATTTATCACGCAGACATCGCCGTAACACATAAACATAAACACCTCAAGTCTGGAAATCCTCGCAGAAATCTTGATATCTATGAAAAACAAATTGCTCTGGGCCATCCTCTGCCCCCCCGTGACCGGTACTATTATGCCAATGAGCTCCGGGATAACGGCATGTACCAACAGGCTGCCGAAAACTATCAGCTATTTCTGGATACCAATGCATGCTGGGATGAGGACGCCATCGCGGCTTGTGATAAAATGGCCAGCTGTTATGAGATGCTGGGACAAAAAGAGATGAGCGTGGAAGCTGGCCTGAACAGCCTGAAATATGACAGCCCCCGTGCGGAGCTCTGCTGCCGTATGGGCAGATATCATATGGAGCGAAACGAGGTAGCCAAGGCAGCCCGCTGGTATACCCTTGCGACAGAGATCAAGCGCCCCGAAACGATGGGTTTTTTTCAGGATGCTTACTGGACGTGGGTGCCTCACATACAGCTGTGCATTTGCCATTACAAGCTGGGGGATTATGTCCGCTCCCATGAACATAACGAAAAGGCCGCAGAATACATTCCTTCTGATCCGTCTGTGCTGCATAACCGCAAGCTGCTGCTGGATCTGCTCAGCAATTCTCAGCCAGTCACAAAGGAGGAATCCTGACACGCCGCTTGAAAGCGGCAGACAAAGTTAGAAAGAGATGTTCTGCACGCATGATTTGGGACATGAATATACTTATTATCTACCATTTTCTTTTCATGCCTCCGGGAAAGGAGAGAGCGGCAATTAAAATACTGTTCACCTTCTTTGTGCCAAGCGGCGGAGTGGAGACACTGAATCGCCAGCGCTGCACAGTGCTTACGCACAGCGGAATTGAATGCCACTTGCTGTATTACCAGACCGGCGCAGGCGTGCAAAATCTGATGCAAAAAAACGACATCCCTTTTTTTATCGCCTCGAGTGACAGCGACATTCTGAATATTGTTCAGCACCATCTCTACGATGCCATTATAGTCGCCACGGATTTTCATTTGCTTCCCAAGCTTCGCCAAGCGGGATATGGCGGCGCTCTTATTTATGAATCACAGGGCTTCGGGAGCAGGGAAGAGGCTGAAATTACTGTAACTTCGGCAGCGCCGGTCCTGCAAAGCTGCTGTGATGGAGTGCTTGTGCCCACAACCGCCTATCTTGTTGAACTGTTCACCAGAATATGCCCCGAGCTCAGGCTGTTTTCTATTCCGAATGTGCTCGACACGTCCTCATTCCATTATGTGCCGAACATCCCCCCTTCTAATCCAGTTGTATCCTGGGTCGGAAGGCTTGAGCCGAACAAGAACTGGAAGCATTTTTTGACCATTTCCTTATTGCTGCGGCAGCGATTCCCCAGCCTGAAGCTGTGGATGTTTTATGATGATACCCTTTCGCAGCCGGAGGACAGGGATCAATTCGAGCATTGGGTCAACGTCTATGAATTATCCAATATACTGGAACGGTTGAGCAATATCCCGCATCACAGGATGCCTCATTATTACTCCATGATCGGCGATTCCGGAGGCTTTCTGCTATCCACATCCCTGCTGGAAGGTTTCGGATATGCCGCGGCAGAGGCTATCATCTGCCGCTGCCCGGTGCTTAGCACGGATTCCGACGGAGTACGAGCCTTTATCAGACATAATGAAACTGGGAAATTTTATGCGCACGGGAATCTTGATCAGGCCGCGGCGGAAGGAGCGGATTTGCTCACGAATTTTGAACTGCGCCAACATATCCGCGGGCAGGGAAGGGACATTGTCGCCACACTGCTGAATGTGGATTCTTATGTTCATTCCTTCCGCTCCATGCTGCACTCGGTAGGGGTTGGTTGACTGAAAGGTTCATATCACACTCTTCTAACCTGCAACAGCCCTCCGGCGCCGGAGGGCTGTTTATTTATTCACTTTTTCACCCGGCATTGT
Organism: Paenibacillus jiangxiensis; assembly: GCF_046098255.1. Lineage (NCBI taxonomy): Bacteria > Bacillati > Bacillota > Bacilli > Caryophanales > Paenibacillaceae > Paenibacillus > Paenibacillus jiangxiensis. The sequence continues at coordinate 48,373 of NZ_JBJURI010000020.1, read as the reverse complement.
TCAACCAGCTGTCACAGGTATTGCCAATCCACGTCAGCTCTGTCGGTCCGGTATTACGGTGGATACAGGAGTCCTGCTACGAGCGCAGGATAGTCAGACTCTCTTTTGAGGACTCGGGGCACATTCCTGAGGGACAGATCTATTGTCTTACTGTACAGTCGGTGGACAATCGGGCATGTATGACAGAAGCTGTTGAAATGAGCGCCCACGCATACGAGTCCATTGTCTAATATTTTTGTCTCCTGTATTTCCGCAATGTAAAGCCTCCCTCCGAATAGCCGTAATGGTTCTCTCGGGTGAAGCTTTTATCATTTCGGGAATATTCGGAGGGTGATCGTACACGCATTTTCTGGGACGTGAATATATGTATTAGCAGCAGTGGGAAGCCTGTATCGAAACCTTGACCAGGCATTTTGGCTATGTCTAAAGCCGACGTGGGGTGGGGGCGCTGTGCTTAGATGAGGTTATGGCGAGTAACTATGTCGGAATGGAAGTACCGAGCGAAATGAGCTGATCCGGGTCATGATGAAGCCTTAACCGCTGCTTCTTTACATGCCTCCGGGAAAGGAGAGAATGACAATTAAAATATTGTTCACCTTTTTTGTATCAAGTGGGGGAATGGACACACTGAATCGCCAGCGCTGCACTGTACTCGCACGCAGCGGAATTGAATGTCACCTGCTGTATTACCAAATCGGTACCGGCAAGCAAAATCTTATGAAAAATGACATCCCTGTTTTTGTCGCCTCAGACGATAATGAGCTTCTGAAGATTGTTCATTCCAACCAATATGATGCTGTCATAATTGCTACGGATTATCATTTGCTGACCAAACTGCGCCAATCGGGCTATAACGGTGTGCTCATTTATGAATCGCAGGGATTTTCAACTATGGAAGAGGCTGAAAATACGGTGAGCTCGGCCGCGCCGATCCTGTATAACTGCTGCAACGGGGTGCTTATGCCGACAACCTCGTATCTTGTTGAACTGTTCACCAGACTATGTCCATCGCTCAAGCTTTTCTCTTTTCCGAATGTGCTCGACACATCTACAATCCACTATACACCAAACATCCCCCTTTCCGATCCGGTTGTGGCCTGGATCGGAAGGCTTGAGCCCAACAAAAATTGGAGACATTTTCTGGATATTTCATTGTTGCTGCAGCAGCAATTCCCCAATCTGGGGTTGTGGATGTTTTATGACGATACCCTTTCACAGCTGGATGACAGGAATCAGTTCGAGTACTTGCTTAATACCCATGGCTTATCCAATGTTATTGAAAGATTGAACAATATCCCGCATCATAAAATGCCTTATTATTACTCCATGATCGGCGATTCTGGAGGTTTTCTGCTCTCCACTTCCCTGCTCGAGGGTTTTGGATATGCAGTAGCAGAGGCTATGGCCTGCCGCTGCCCGGTGCTTAGCACCGACTCACACGGGGTACGCACCTTGATCAGACATAATGAAACGGGGAAATTTTATGCGCATGGGGATCTTGATCAAGCGGCAGCAGAAGGAGCAGAATTGATAACGAATCATGCACTGCGCGAGTATATCCGCCAGCAGGGAAGGGATACGGTCGCCGAACTGCTGAGCCCCGATTCGTATGTCCACTCCTTCCGCTCCATGCTCCATTCATTGGGATTAGCCGACTAGGGGTTAACGGGCCGGTAACCTGCAGCAGCCCTCCTTGAGTCACCGGAGGGCTGCTTGTCCAAATGAGTGTCATCCTACATTGTTCAGCCAACTAGCGTAGGTCTGCTTTAGCCCGGTTTCAATACTGTAGGCTGGTTCCCAGCCAAGCAGCCGCGTGGCTTTGGTATTATCCAGACAGCTGTGCCTGATGTCTCCCATTTTGGCCGGTGTGTGAGCAGGTGCCAAGCCTCCGCCGTGCAGGCCAAGCAGATAGGAAGCAAGACCGTTAATCGTAGAAGTGCGGCCTGTGCTGACATGGACCGTACTTTGACAGGATTTACGGGCAGCAGCTATATTGGCTCGGACTACATCTTTTACATAAATAAAATCCCTCGTCTGTTCGCCGTCCCCATAAATCTGCAGAGACTCCCCTTTGATCAGCCGATCCATGAACAGGGCTACTACCCCGCCCTCGCCTTTTACTCCTTGTCCCGGTCCGTATACGTTGCTGTAGCGCAAAATGGTATAATCTACGCCATAAAGGCGGTGAAATAAACGGATGTAACTCTCCGCTCCCAGCTTGGATTGGCCGTAGCCGGAGATTGGAACGGTGGGGTCATCCTCCTTGATCCGTTCTTTCTGCAGCTCGCCATACACCCCTGCTGTAGAGGAAAAGACCAGTTTGCTTCCCGCCTCCCGGCAGGCATCCAGCATGCGGATCGTGCCCATAATATTAACATCGGCATCCTGAAATGGCTGCCGGATGGAATACTGTACATCGGCCTGGGCAGCCAGATGAAAGACAACATCGGGCCGTTCCCGCTTGACGATCTCTCCGGCCTCGACACTGCGGATATCAACTTGATGAAACTCTGCTCTTGTATCCAGCCCCGCAGTACTTCCGGTTGAAAGGTTATCCAGCACGTGCACCTCATATCCGGAATCAGTCAGGGCATGAACAAGATGGGTCCCGATAAATCCGGCTCCTCCGGTTACGACAGCCTTCACTGATCTCACCATCCTAATCTATTTTCATTTCGAAGGAATGAACAACTTCCGGCTTTCCTCCTCATCATTTGATAATTCATTAAATGCATGATTTCGACAAAGAGTATGGACCAATACAGGATTATTCCAAAAAAGGCAATCGTCCAAGCCGTCATCTCTTTTCCTCCATATAATGAAATCAGCCAACTAAAAAAGGAGGCTTTACCTATGTCTGTGTTCCGCTTGTCCACCGAACAGCATATTCATTGTCCAAGCCAAGAAATTGACGCCATACAAATAACCATCCAGAACTGTGGTTTATACCAAACTGACGTTCTGGTGGAGGTAGACAGCCCCGACGGCCTGCTGCTGCGTGAGCTCCGCAACTTGAAGACTCAGAATGATTACCCGTCTTTATTCATGCTCAAAAATATTTCCACATACGGAAATCCATTCATCCTGCAAGTTGTGTCGAATACTCGGAATAAGGATACCCTGCTTGTCCTCGTAGAGCTTATGAAAGGCAGTACGATTATTGCTAGTCATACGAACAGGGACTTTACGGTTTTTGAATAATTTCGTAAGGCCAAGAACCATACTCTGAAATATGAACTGCACCCCCTACCGATGAATGATAGGGGGTGCATTTTTCATGGCATGAAGATCTGATCCTAATCATACGAATGGGGCTGCCATAAGCCATTTTCAATGACTTAAGGAATAGCCCCCTTCTAATCAAATCATTCAGTTCAGAGATGTGTAGTCAGAATCATTTGCTTGGCCAAAGTGCCTTCCGATAAACCTTAACAAGATTGCCGATCATTTGATCCATTGACCAATGCTCTGCCCCCCACGCTTTAGCCGCAGCTCCCATACTGGTACGAAATTCATCATGAGCCAGAAGATGCTCAAGGTGGGAGGCTAACATATTTACATCCCCCACGGATGAGACAAGGCCTGTCACTTCGTGCTGGACCATTTCCGGCAGCCCTCCCGCATTGGAAACAACAACAGGCAATCCTGATACCTGGGCCTCCATCACTGAAAAAGGCTGGTTATCCTGAATGCTTGGGTGTACAAAGATATCTGCCTGCTGCAGCAGAGCCGGAATATCCGTCCGATGGCCGAGAAACATAACATCCCCACTGACTCCGGCACGAATTGCCTGTTTCATCAGCTCCTCTTTCTTGTCCCCTTCCCCTATGATCCAGCACACCCAGTCGCTGCGGTGCTGCTTCAGGAGCTGCAGGGCGGATATGAGGAAATGAAGCCCTTTAATATAAACCAGACGTGCAGGACAAATAATCACTTTTTTTCCGGGAGGAGCGGCCAGATCGGTGCCTCGGGCACTGACAGACCAGAATTGGTCGGTGTCCAGACCGTATTGGAAGGTGCTGATTTGCTGTTCGGGAACCACGAAATTCTGCATAAGAATGTTCTTCATCCAAGTGGTCGAAGTTATCGTTACATCCGCGGCAGCAGACCCGTAATGCTCCAGAGCCCAGTAGTATTTCCACACCGGCGTTTCCCGGTATCTGGGGTCCTGATTCCGTTGCAATAAAAGCATAACTTCGCTTGCAAGTGAGCCATGAATGTTGGCAACCAAGGCTGTATGTTTGCTTTTCACCCGGCTCAATGCAAGCGCTGAGATAACATCCTGTGCATGAATAACATCATAATGTTCCAGCCCAAAATAAGCCGCGGACAGCTCCATACAGTACCGGTCCAGCTCGACACTGCGAACCCAGGGATCCATATTCAGCAGGGGAGCCACATTCTCATTAAGCTTTCTTTCCAGCATGGGAAGTATGAACTCCTTGCTCAGTTCCCTCTGCTGGTTGACAATATGATATTTAGGAGTATCCGGCCCATTCCCAAACAGATCGACGGTATGCCCGAGTCGCTCCAATCCGCGCTTGACCTGCAGCATGAACGGCCAGACCCCGCCCAAATGGGGAATCGGCCAGTACGTTGCCATCAAAATATTCAATTGCCCTTCACTCCCTTTCTGAAAGATGCCCGCTGATAAGCCTTAAGGTACCTCCCGATCATGCGATCCAATGACCAATGTTCTGTCCCCCACACTTTAGCCGTCTCCCCCAGATGGGCACGAACTTCATCATGTGCCAGAAGAAACTCAAGATGGGAGGCTAATGTATTTACGTCTCCTACATCAGAGACGAGACCCGTAATTTCATGCTGAACCATTTCCGGCAGCCCCCCGGCATTGGACACTACAGCCGGCAGCCCCGAAACTTGAGCCTCCATCACCGAAAAAGGCATGTTGTCCTGAATGCTTGGGTGTACAAAGATATCTGCCTGCTGCAGCAAGGCAGGAACATCCTCGCGCTGTCCGAGGAACACAACATCTTCACCGATTCCCGCCGCCAACGCCTGCTGCACTAGCTCCTCCTTCTTGTCCCCTTCCCCTGCGATCCAGCATACCCAGTCGCTCCGGCGCTGCTTCAGCAGCTGCAGAGCGGAGATGAGGAAATGCAACCCTTTAATATGCACCAGTCGGGCAGGACAAATCATCACCTTTTTTCCATAAGGAGAGGTTATATCGGTGCCTTGGGCGCAAACGGACCGGAATTGATCGGTGTCCAAGCCGTTTGGGATAGTGCTGACTTGCTGTTCGGGAACCGCAAAATCCTGCACAAGAATATTCTTCAACCAATTAGTAGGAGTTATGGTTACATCCGCGGCTGCAGCTCCATCATGCTCCAAAGCCCAGTAATATTTCCACACCGGCGATTCCCGGTATCCGGGATCCTGCTGCCAAAACATGTATTCTCTGGCAAGCGAGCCGTGGATGGTGGCAACCAGGGCTGTATGCTTGCTTTTCACTCTGCTCATGGCAAGCGTTGAGATGATATCCTGCGTATGAATGATATCGTAATGGTCCAATCCGAAATAAGCCGCGGACAGCTCCATACAGTGCCGGTCAAGCTCAAGGTGGCGCACCCAGGAATCCATCTGCAACAGGGGAGCTGCCGTCTCATTAAGCTTTCTTTCCAGCACAGGAAAGACGAGATCCTTGCTCAGTTCCCTCCCCTGGTTGACCATATGATATTTAGAACGATCCGGTGTATTCCCAAACAGGTCGACGGTATGCCCAAGCTGCTCCAGTTCGCGCTTCATCTGCAGCATAAACGGCCAGACCCCGCCTAAATGGGGGATCGGCCAGTACATTGCCAGCAAAATATTCAATAAACCCTCACTCCCTGTCTGAAAGGTTTAATTTTATCCAGGTGCAGTCAAGTGTCCCTATTAGCAAACGGTTATGTTATTTGCGTTCTTCCAGCAAAACCGACAGAATCCTCTGATCGGGCAAGGTATACTCTTCAGGTAGCCCCATATTGATTTTGTTCCAGATGCTGTATTCCACATACAGATCCGGATGTGACTGCTCGACAGCGAATATCCTGTTGTATAAATCGCTAATCACTTGAACCCTCATCGTACTCCTCCTTTTTCTTTCACCTTCTCTGAAGTCTGCTGATAAACCTGAAGATACCTTCCGATCATAAGATCCTTTGACCAATGTTCTGTCCCCCACGCTTTAGCCGCAGCTCCCATTCTGGCACGTACTTCATCATCAGCAAGAAGATACTCAAGATGGGAGGCTAACGTTTTTATATCCCCCACGGATGAGACAAAACCTGTAACTTCATGCTGAACCATTTCCGGGAGCCCCCCGGCATTGGACACCGCAGCGGGCAATCCCGATACCTGGGCCTCCATCACCGAAAAAGGCATGTTATCCTGAATACTGGGATGCACGAAGATATCAGCCTGTTGAAGTAAAGCAGGAACATCCTTCCGATGCCCGAGAAACACGATATCTTCACCGATTCCGGCCGCAAAGGCCTCCTGGATCAGTTCCTCTTTCTTCTCCCCGTCCCCTGCGATCCAGCACACCCAGTCGCTACGGCGCCGCTTCAGCAGCTGCAGGGCGGCTATAAGGTAACTCAGGCCCTTGATATACGTCAGACGGGCAGGACAAATAATAACCTTTTTTCCGGGAGGAGCGGCTACATCGGTGCCTTGGGCGGAGACAGACCAGAAGTGATCGGTATCCAGGCCGTATGGGAAGGTGCTGATTTGCTGTTCGGGAACCTCGAACTCCTGCACAAGAATGTTTCTCATCCAGTTGGTCGAAGTTATCGTTACATCCGCGGCAGTAGCTCCGTAATGCTCCATAGCCCAGTAATATTTCCACATCGGCGACTCCCGGTCCTGATGCCCAAGCATGACTTCCTTTGCAAGCGAACCGTGGATATTGGCAACTAAGGGTACATGTTTTCTTTTCACCCTGCTCATGGCAAGTGTTGAGACGACATCCTGTGTATGAATAAGGTCGTAATGGTCGATCCCGAAATAGGCCGCGGATAGTTCCATACAGTACCGGTCCAGCTCGGCATGGTGGATCCAGGCATCCACATTCAGCGGAGAAGCAACCTTATCATTAAGATTTCTTTCCAGCATCGGAAGGAGGAATTCCTTCCTCAGTTCCCTCCCCTGGTTGACAATATGATATTTGGTGCCATCCGACGCATTCCCTAACAGATCAACGGTATGCCCGCGCTGCTCCAGTCCGTGCTTGATCTGAAGCATGAAGGGCCAAACCCCGCCCAGAAGGGGAATCGGCCAGAACGTTGCCAGTAAAATATTCAATGATCGTCACTCCTGTCTGAAAGATAACCTGGCCCGCTCAGGAAAAATCCAACGCAATTGCGGCGCAGTATTGTTCCCTTTCCTACCTTTTGCTTCGCCTGTCCCTTATGCCTGCTCTGACACCCTTTGATATACCTGAAGATATCTTCCGATCATTTGATCCATTGACCAATGCTCTGTCCCCCACGCTCTTGCCGCCGCTCCCATTCTGGTACGAACTTCATCGTGAGCCAGAAGGAACTCAAGATGGGAGGCTAACGTTTTTAGATCCCCGACGGATGAGACAAGACCTGTAACTTCATGCTGGACCATTTCCGGCAGCCCTCCGGCATCGGACACCACAGCGGGCAATCCCGATACCTGGGCCTCCATCACTGAAAAAGGCATGTTATCCTGAATGCTGGGATGCACAAAGATATCAGCCTGCTGAAGCAGGGCAGGAACATCCCCCCGATTCCCGAGAAAAATGACATCTTCACCGACTCCCGCCGCAAACGCCTGCTGTATCAGTTCCTCTCGCTTGTCCCCGTCCCCTGCGATCCAGCACACCCAATCACTTCGGCGCTGCTTCAGCAGTTGCAGAGCGGAGATGAGAAAATGCAGCCCTTTAATATGCACCAAACGGGCAGGACAAATAATAACTTTTTTTCCGGGAGGAGTAGCTATATCGGTGCCTTGGGCGGAGACGGACCAGAATCGATCGGTGTCCAGACCGTATTGGAAGGTGCTGATTTGCTGCTCGGGAACCGCAAAATCCTGCACAAGAATGTTCTTCATCCAGTTGGTTGAAGTTATCGTTACATCCGCGGCAAGAGCTCCGTAATGCTCCATAGCCCAATAATATTTCCACGCTGGCGATTCCCGGTATCCGGGATCCTGATCCAGTCCCAGCAAAAGCATGACTTCTCTTGCAAGCGAGCCATGGATGTTGGCAACCAAGGCGGTATGTTTGCTTTTCACCCTGCTCATGGCAAGCGTTGAGATAACTTCCTGTGTATGAATAATGTCGTAATGCTGCAACCCGAAATAAGCTGCGGACAACTCCATGCAGTACCGGTCCAGCTCGGCTATGCTAACCCAGGAATCCATATGCAGCGGGGGAACCGCCGTCTTACTAAGCTTTCTTTCCAGCACAGGAAAGATGAACTTCTTGTCCAGTTCCCTCCCCTGGTTGACAATATGATACTTAGGATTCTCCGGCCCATTTCCAAACAGATCGACGGTATGCCCGAGCTGCTCCAGTCTGTGCTTGATCTGCTCCATAAATGGCCAAACCCCTCCCACGTGGGGAATCGGCCAATACGTTGCCAGTAAAATATTCAATAGATCATCACACTCCCTGTCCGTAAGATCACACCGACCCGCTCAGGAAAAATCAAACGCAAATGCGGCGCAAGATTTCCTGAAAGCGGGCGGTAAAGGCAATGTTATTTACGATCTTCCAGCATAACTGACAGAATTCTATGATCGGGCAAGGTATACTCTTCTGGAAGTCCCATATTGATCCTGTTCCAGATGCTATATTCTACATACAGATCCGGGTGTGACTGCTGAACAGCAAAGATCCTGTTGTATAAATCACTGATCACCTGAACTCTCATGACGTTCCTCCCTTTCCCTTCGCATGTCCCTCGCTCGTATTCTGACGACTCAGCATCTGGCTGAAGCCCTCTGATAAGCTGAAAGATATCTTCCGATCATCAGATCCATTGACCAATGTTCTGTTCCCCACACTTTTGCTGCCGCTCCCATACTGGCACGAACTTCATCATGAGCCAGTAGATATTCAAGATGAGAGGCTAACGCATTGACATCCCCTACAGATGAGACGAGGCCTGTGACTTCATGCTGAACCATTTCCGGGAGCCCCCCGGCATCCGACACCACAGCGGGCAATCCCGAAACTTGAGCTTCCATCACCGAAAAAGGCATGTTATCCTGAATGCTGGGAAGCACAATGATATCAGCCTGCTGAAGCAAGGCTGGAACATCCTCCCGATGCCCGAGAAAAATGACATCTTCACCAATTCCCGCCGCCAACGCCTCCTGCGTCAGTTCCTCCTTCTTGTCCCCGTCTCCTGCGATCCAGCACACCCAGTCGCTACGGCGCTGCTTCAGCAGCTGCAGAGCAGACATGAGGAAACTCAAGCCCTTGATATACGTCAGACGGGCAGGACAAATAATAACCTTTTTTCCGGGAGGAGCGGTTATATCGGTGCCTTTGGCGCAGTCGGACCAGAATTTATCGAAGTCCAGACCGTTCTGGATGGTGCTGATCTTCTGATCGGGAACCTCAAAATCCTGTACAAGAATGTTCTTTAACCAGTTGCTTGGAGTTATCGTTACATCTGCGGCAGCAGCGCCATAATGCTCCAAAGCCCAGTAGTATTTCCACATCGGCAACTCCCGGTCCTGAAATTCAAGCATGAACTCCCTTGCAACCGAGCCATGGATGGTGGCAACCAAGGGCGTACGTTTTCTTTTCACCCTACTCATTACAAGCGTTGAGAGGATATCCTGTGTATGAATCAGATCGTAATGATCCAGCCCGAAATAAGCCGCGGACAGCTCCATGCAGTATCGGTCCAGTTCGGCTGTTCGAACCCAGGAATCAACATGCAGCAGAGGAGCCTCAGTCTCATTAAGCCTTCTTTCCAGTACAGGCAGGATGAATTCCTTTCCCAGTTCCTTCCCCTGGTTGACAAAATGATATTTGGTACCGTCCGGCGATTTCCCAAACAGATCGACGGTATGACCGAACTGCTCCAGTCCGTGCTTGATCTGAAGCATAAACGGCCAGACCCCGCCCAAATGGGGAATCCCCCAGAACGTTGCCAGCAAAATATTCAATAGGCCACCCTCCTGTCTGTAAGACAACCTGACCTGCTTAGGAAAAATCATGCGCAAATGCGGCGCAGCATTTCCTGAAAGCGGGGTTGGTAACGGGACTGTACCTGCTCATATTCCAGTTTGATCTTATCCGAGTGCAGTCGTGTGCCCATATTGCTATGCACGCGGTAATTCGTCAAAGCCTGATCCAGGTACATGGTGAAGTGACCTCCGAGCAGAACACGGTACCACATATCCAGGTCATGCGTGTAAGGAAGGGACTCATCGAACAAGCCAATACGATCAAACAGCTCCTTTTTGAACATGACTGTACATCCGTTCACCGGGTTGGCCGTGGCAAAGCACTCCAGAAATTGCCGGGTGGAGAGAAACGGCTCGCCCGCACGCGGCTGAGATAATCCGCCATGGCCATCGATGTAATTAAAATTGGTATGGGAGATGAATGAATTAAATTGAAGCATAAAATGAACCTGTTTATTGATTTTATCGGGGTGGAAGATGTCATCAGAGCTTAGCCAGGCGATATAATCTCCGGTTGCATGGCGAATTCCGTGGTTTAATGCGCTGGCTGTGCCGCCGTTAGGCTTGCCAAGATAGTGAATATATTGGAGGTAAGGCGACACCCTCTCCTTATGACTTGTCGACCCGTCGTCCACAAGGATCACTTCAATCGGCCAATAACTCTGATTCAATGCACTATCCAAAGCCTGCTCAACGTAATTGCAGTTATAAAACGGAATAATGATCGATACCTTCGGTCTGGATGTCATATCTCTCCTTCCTCTCTGTTTCGAAAATAATCCAGGCAATCGGCCAGCGATTGGTGTAGTGGAATGGACGGGCTCCAGCCCCCAGCCTCAAGCCACTCCGCCCGCTGCGGCTGTCCTGGGGCTGCTTCCTCGTTCTGCCCCCATTCGATTTCAGCCTGTCGACCGCTTCCAGACAGGGAAAGCATGTGATCGACCACGGTGCCAAGCTCTTGTTCCGTTCCCGAGCATACCGGATAGACTTTCCCGCTCTCTCCCTGCTCCAGCAGTAGCTGATAAGCCCGCAGCGCATCGCGGACATCCAGGAAATCGCGGACCGCCTTTCGTGAAGAGACACGGAAAGGACCTGCGGAGCCATTCCGCTCGGAACGGACAATATGGCGGGCCAGCAGAGCGCAAAATCCGGTGGATGGACCAGGACCGATCAGATTAGAGGACTCCGCCGTCACGACCTCCTGCTTGAAGAGCGCGGCCCAGGACCGGGCTGCAGCCTGCTGCAGCCCTTTGCTGAGACCGTAGGGGTGGATAACTCGCTCAGGCGCATCGAGCGGAGCCTTTATCCTGGACCCGGCCACCAGAATTCTGCATTGTGGAAGCTGACGCAGCGCATCAAGCAGATATACCGTCCCCATCACATTGGCTTCCATAAAGCGAACAGGATGCTCCCAGGATTCGGACACCGCATTTTTGCCGCCAAGGTGAAGGACATAATCCGGCTTGAGACTGGCAACAAGCTCCCGCAGATGCTGATGATCCAAGAGATCGCACTGGAAATAGACTACATTATCCAAGCCTTCGGGTTGGGCCCGGGACTCGCGAACGAGTCCCGCCACGTTCATTCCGATCGAAGCAAAATGAAGACAAGCGTTTATGCCAGTAAATCCGGAAGCACCTGTAATGAGGATGACTGGCTTTTTTGGGAATTTCTTATCCATGAATGTAATTCCTCCAGCATTTCGCGATAGTCGGGAACAACATATTTCATGTCCCGGCGCGTAGACCGCAGCGTCCGGTCCTGTACAGGGACATCCACAGGAATAATGGTCACATCTTTTTTGTCCCAAATTTGCTGCATCAGCTGCAGCAGATCATGCTTGCTCACTGGCTGCGGGCATGCCAGGTGAACGAGGCCGGACAGCCCCTGCTTCATGAAGGCATCTATGGCCTTGGCCAGCTCAAGTGTAGTCACTCCGTTCCACATGACCTGCCGGTATCCGGTAACTTCGCCTTTTTGCTGCATAAACCATTGAAACAGGCCAATGCCGCCTTCCCGGATTTCCGGACCGATAATGGATGTCCGTATCGTCAGATGCCCGCCCTCTACAACTTCTCCAAGTGCCTTCGTTACTGCGTAGACACTGGTTCCATTCGGCCGATCCCGTTCTTTGTATCCTCCGCGGGTGCCGGAGAACACACAATCCGAGCTGATATGAACAAGCTTCGCACCGACGAGATCGGCTGCTTTACGCAGCCGATTCGGCAGAATGCCGTTGATCTCGTAGGCTCTTACCTTGTCTTTCTCAGCAAACTGGTTTAGTACGCCTACCGCGTTAATAATGACAGACGGACGTACGGTCTGAATGATGGACTCCACCATGCCGAAATCCGAGGCATCCAGCAGCAGGCCATCCGGATCTCCCGGGTCGCGTGTCGTATAATATACGCGATGCTCTTCCTGCTGTCTGAAATATTGAACCAGCATATGCCCGGCCATTCCGTTTCCGCCAAAAACGAGAATGTTCATTGGAGAAAGCCTCCCTGCCGCAGAATGGCCCGAATCTCTTCTTTGGACATCAAATTATGCTCTGAACTGAAGCTGCTGAACGTGACCGGAGGGCAATGCTGATAACGCTCTTTAAGACCCGGTATATTCAGCGTAGGCAGGATAACCAGATACTGGTCATCGTACACAACGGTTGTCAGACTTTCGAAATCGCTCATCAGAATTTCATGAATTTTCTCGCCAGGGCGCACTCCTTTTTCAACAATTTGAACATTCTCCACACCCGAATCTTCAATTAACACCTGAGCCAGATCAATGATCCTGCACGTCGGCATGGTAATGACAAAGATTTCTCCCCCCACACTCTCGATGGAAGCCTTGAAGAGAAGAGATATGGCATCACGCAGTGTAAAAAAGAAACGGGTCATATTCATATCAGTGATGGATATAACACCTTTCTGGCGAATCTGGCTTTTGAACAGATGAACGACGCTTCCGTTGGTGCCAAGCACATTGCCGCCCCGTACCGTGACAAATTTGGTCGGGCCGTTAAGCAGGTTGGCATAGACAATCAGCTTTTCGCCGATGGCTTTGGTCATTCCATAGAAGTTCGAGGGGTTGGCCGCTTTGTCGGTTGAAATGTAGATGACCTTTTCCACCTTATTGGCCAGCGCTGCCTCGATTACGTTCTGCGTGCCTACAACGTTCGTTTTAAGAGCTTCGTAGGGCTGATCTTCACATACAGGCACATGCTTTAACGCCGCCAGGTGATAGACATAATCCACTCCCTGGCAGGCCGCCATCAGGGCTTCTCTGTCCCGGATATCGCCGATACAGAAGCTGAGCCGGCTGTCCTCGAAGTGCCTGTTCATCGCAACCTGGCTTGACTCACCACGAGAGAACACGATGATCTCACGCGGCTCAAACTGCAGCAGCTGCGCAACCAGCTCATACCCCCAGGAACCCGTGCCACCAGTTACCAGAATTCGTTTATTTTTAAACATGCTTTTTCCCCCCAAGCAAATATTTGACCACTTTATCGGAAACATCTTCGGCCAGGTATCCGGCTGGACACTGCCAGCCTTTGTTCATCTCCGTCATCAGCACCGCAGCACGTTCGATGGCAGGTCCGTCAAGACCTGACACGATATTGCTGCCGCAATCCACCGTTTCCGGCCTTTCTGTCGTCCGGCGCATCGTGACCGTCGGCACCTGCAGAATACAGCACTCCTCCTGCACGGTTCCGCTATCGGTCAGCGCACACCGCGCATGACGCTCCAGATGAACAAAATCGAAGAAACCGAATGGCTCATGCAACTCAATTAGCGGATGCAGGCTGATGTCCGGAGCGGCTGCAATTCTTGCGGCCGTGCGGGGATGAAGGCTGCAGATGATTCGCTGTCCGAACCTTTCTGCAACCCTGTGTAGCCCCTCCAGAATCGCCTTGAGATGAGGAGCATGATCCACATTTTCCGCACGGTGTGCAGTAACCAGAAAATAGTCGTTCTTGGAGAGTCCCAGCTTTGTCAATATATCGCTGCCATTGATTTGGGGCTCGTAGTGCTTCATGACTTCATTTATCGGATTCCCCGTGAGGACAATCCGCTGCACGGGAAAACCTTCGCGAAGCAGGTGCTGTTTGCTTTGCTCCGTGTAAGGCATATTGATGCTCGATATGGCGTCGATGACCCTTCTGTTCTTCTCCTCGGGCACATCCAGGTCGAAGCAGCGGTTCCCGGCTTCCATATGCACCACGGGAAAGCCCAGCCGTTCGGCCAGCACAGCGCATAACGCGCTGTTCGTATCTCCCAGCAGCAGAACACGGTCCGGCTGCTCCCGCAGCAAGATCTCCTCCATCTGAGAGAACATGGCGGACAATTGTGAGCCAAGGCTTCCCGCTTTCTCCTGCAGCACATAATCCGGGGTGCGAAGGCCCAACTCACGAAAGAACTGCCCGCTCAGACTTTCGGTGTAGTTCTGCCCGGTGTGCACGAGCACATGCTTCCCAGCCCATCGGTCTAATTTCCGAATAACCAGGCTGAGACGGATAATTTCAGGCCTTGTACCCAGAATCGTCAGTATTTTCATCTCCCAGCACCCTTTCTGCGTGAGCCGGCTGAGCCGGTTTTCATTCTGCGCCTCCTTGTAAGTCTCAGTTTGCGTCTTCCGCCCTTGATCCGCTTGGGAAGCCTGCGATGGCGCCTGGCCGAAAGACGGTTCCTTTTTTTGCCACGCCGGGTGATGCGGAGGATTAACCGTACTCTCCTGCGGGGACGTGCCGGACCTCCGGTACGCCGTTTCCTCATAGCAGTATCAGGGGATGGTTCAGCTCCCTGCCCCTCTGCAATCAGCGGGGGCTCTTCTGCCTCCGGCGGAGGACCGTGTCCCCCCGGGATGATCTCAGCCTCCCCTTCTGACCGCTGCGGAGAAAACCATTCCGGCCGTTCGTTCATCCAGCGCTCAACTGTACCTCTTAATTTGACTTGATAAGCCTCAAGCCCGTAAATCCGGTCTGCCTCCTGCCGGTTCCGCCAGCCAATCGCTCTGCATTCCTCCGGGTTATTGATAAATCGGGACACGCGAGCCACCAGGCCATCGCTGTTCCCGGGCTCAACCAGGAATTCCGCATTGCCCGTCTGGTGCATCAACTCGGCCAATCCGCCCTGGGCGAAGGCAACGACCGGTCTGCCATACATCAGCCCCTCAAGTGCGGTAAGTCCGAAGCCTTCTTCCACCATGCTCGGCACCACTACAGCATCCATCACGCCGTACACCGCCGTAAGGGAGTCTTCAAAAGCAGTCAGCACAAACCTTTTGCTATACCTTGATTTCCGGATCATCGCAATGCACTGTGAATAATAGACGGAGTCGGACGGTTTTCCGATAATCCAGAACCGGCACTGGGGATAGATTTTGCACAGCTTTATGGCCATTTCAACAAAGTGCAGCAGACCCTTGGCCTCGTAAATAAATGAAGAGATATATCCTACACAAAAATGGGAACCCTTCAGCCCCAACTGAGCTCTTTTCTTCTCTCTGACAACGCTCAACTTTTCCAGATCCGCCGCGGTAATGCTTCGCGAGGGCTCGATCACGCTTGTTTTTTCTTCCGCCAATCCTTGCCTTAGAGGGATGAGCACCGTATTCGATATCCCGATGACCCAGTCGCTGTATCGATCGATCAGCCGAACCGCTTCAGCGGTATGCGCATTGATTCTGATCATTTCCGTGATCTTCCACACAACCGGAATCCCAAGAGCTTTTGCTGCAATAGCAGGCAGGACATTCACACAGGTATTTGTCAAAATCAAATCGGGCCGAACAGCTTTGATCAAGTTAACAATTTTCTCAAAATAAGGATCATCTTTTAACTTCTCAACCTCATGCTCCAATCCCTCATATGGTGTGTACATGTTGTAGATCAGCGGAAAGATTTGAACCTCGACAGCGATTCCCCTTTTCCTCGCTTCCGCCGTGATTTTCCCTTCATCCGGTGCGACCAGCACACATTCAAAATAAGCGGACATTTCCTGACAGAAGCGCAGGAGCAGCCTTTCGGCGCCCGTGATTGTAAAGGCGTTACTGACATGGCTGAACAGCATCATACGGGGTTTAATTGCCATCGGCCTCCTTTCTCCAGCTTCAATTCAGCGTCTTCATTATGGAAACAGGATGGACAGCATCTGATGAAGCCTGTGGGCATACGTATGCTCCTTCAAGGTCCGTTCGAGGCCTCTCAGCGCAATCTCCTGGCGCTCCTTCTCATGCGTGAGATAGTATTCGACCTTCTCTATCAGCTCCTGTGGTGTGGTATAGGTTTCGATCTCATTTCCCGCCTTATAGAAACGAGCCATGTCGTCCCGCGCATCCGTGAGCTGAAAGGCTGAAGCCGCGCAAATTTCAAAACTTCTCGGATTGGGAGAAGCCGCCGGAATTTTCAAATTTGAATTATTGTTCACGGAATCATCCAAATGTGAGCGATGCAAGTTAATGACAATTTTGGTGCCGTTGTAAACCTGATTCGTCTCTTCCGGATCATGCCATTTATTGACCTCAATTCTATCGGCGTACATTTGGTAGTTCTCGATCCGGTCCCACCAGAGGCCGTTAATTCCCGTATTGTAGGACATCAACTGCGGCATGATGGGGTTCATGAAGTAGACGCGGCTCCAGTATGCAGACCCTGTGAAGTTAACATCCCTCCGCACGATGGACGGGGCTGTCAAAGGTAAGTAATGGCTCCTGTAAGCTGCAAAGGGTAAATAGTGCACAGAGGAGCAGCCCAACTTGCGGTAAAGATCAATACAATTCATCTCCAGCGTGAAGATATCATCAAAATGGGGGGCCATTTTGGCTGTAATATCGGTATAGTAGGGATCGTCTGTCAGCCATACCGCGGTCCGTATTCCTTTTTTACGAATTTCATCCACCTGATTTACCGGCAGCTCCATTCCATCCAGCACCAATACCAGGTCAGGTTTGAGTTGTGCTGCGATATCGGCAACCTGCTGGCGCGGATCCGCAAGCGTCACCTGATGCACCATGTCCTGCAGCGTTGCATGAATCGCCTGATCAATCGGTGAATAAGGATACTGCTTGCCGGAGGACACGTACAAAATGTGAAGCGGGCGTTTTGGAAACTTTGCTTCGATTCGGGCCGCAACGGCATTCGCTCTCCCCCTGAGATATCCTTCTTCATAGCCGGCATGCGCCCCACGTTCACGACCTTTGTTGTAGGAGACAGCCGCAGCCAATGAATTTACATTTACCGGTTGCTGCTCTTCCATGCAGTTCACTCCTGTTCGTTGGGATTCCGGCTCTAACTCAAGGCGATGTTCAGCAGCTTCGGTAACCTGCTAGTATAGGTATGATTTCGGCGTGTCGTATACACGCCCCGCCAGGCAATATACTCGCGCTGTCTGCCGAATCTCAGGTAGTAGGCCATTTTGGCCTTTAATTCATCCGCGTTCGCAAACGTCTCAAGATCGTAGCCGGGGTGGTAATGACTCGTTAAGTCATCCCGTACATCGGTCAACTGCAGTGTCCCGCACGCGCTGATCTCGTAGGTTCGCGGATTGATCGACATCGCCGGCTGCCGGTAGGTGTTCCTGTTATCCATGCCCATTTCGCTGGGGCGGTGAAGATTAATCACGATCTTCGAAGCATTGTAATAATTCACCGTTTCCGTCGGCTCCATCCAGCGATTATGGATAAATTTTCCGAGAAGATCGGTTCGCTTAAGACGGTCCCAATGTCCTCCTACAATAATCACCTTTTTATCCGCCAGAAAAGGCGCAAGCTGATCAAACAGCTCCACTCTGTTCCAGAAGGCGTTCCCTATAAAGCAGATATCATACCGGAAATCAACCCGACGTGGATGAAAAATTTGTTCATCCACCCCAAGCGGCATGTAGTGAACATTTTCAGCGCCAAGCGACCGGTAAAACGAGACACAGGACAGTTCGTGGGTAAATACAACATCATAATGAAGCGCGATGGCGGAAGTGTCTTCTGTAAAGTAAGGGTCATCCGCAAACCAGATCCCTGTTCGGATGCCGAGTGCCTTTACCTGCTCTACCTGCTCCAGATGATTCGGCGGGAACACATGCAGCCCGTTCATTACCAGCATCAGATCAGGACGGAAGGCCGCTGCCGACTCAAACATGGTTTCCGCTGTTCCTACCATGCACTCCTTGGCACATCGCTGAAGCGCCCTCGCCACCCCGCTGTCTACGGCCGGAAAGCCTTGCGGGATAAAAAGCACCCGGCAATCCACCAGCTGCGGATTCACCGGAGTGCGCTCCACCATCGCCTCGCATCCCCCCATTCTTCGTCCTTCTTTGTATCCGATTCGGAATATACTGCTTGTCATTTTTAGCTCTCGGCTTATCGCCACCAGCATCACCTGTCTTTTTGTAGACTCGACTTCCGTCTCTTAATCTATATATGCCGCGGGGTCAAATACATCATGGACGGCTGCCTCCGTATGGGAAAAAGCGGCGATTGCCCTCTCTTAATCCGCCTATGATCAAGAGACAAAACGCCGTCAACAGTAGTTTTTTTAACAAAAACAGGAATATAAGGCGGCAAAGCTAATATTTTTGATATCAAAAATAGAAACGGCAGACAGCCGCAAGCATTTGCTTGCAGCGTCTGCCGTTTCTTCTGTACGCCTGTACTGGCGGGGGGTGCCTATGCCTGATTGGCCAGGCTGTTGCCCTCTTCGTAACCTTTTGAAAAGCCCTGATTAAAGCCTTCCTCGTAAGCATCCTCATATCCTTTATTGAAGGCCGTGCCATCATTCGGCAGCACCGTACCGGGCCCCACTGCCTGCGGGTCAACTTCCGGCGCCGGAGCAGGACTATGAGGAGCTTTAACCGGAACGGTAAAATCCCGCGGCCGGACATGCCGCTTATGACGAAGGATGCGCCGTTTTCTCGCTTGCCTTGGCGTCCGTTTACGCCGGACCAGTCCTCTTTTTCTCGCTTTCAGCTTGCGGACGCGCCTTCTCTTTAAAAGGGGTTTGCCGTAACCCACTCTTTTTTTGCGTGTTTTCTTCCTGATGCCAGGTTTCGGTTTCATTCGGTCCCTCCTTCCCTTGCATGCCGGTCAGATACAGGGGCGTATAAGCCTTCCATGCTGTTCATCCACGGCAAGCCAGGGCTTCCCTCCAGCCGCCGATTCAGCGGGATCCCTGCGATCATACGGGTAATCTGTTCCTGGTAAGACGTCAGAAGACGAAGCGTCTCCTCCAGACTCTTGGCGGACATGCCCGAATGCGGGATGATATCCGATACGCTGTTCATCATCCTTGCTACAGCCTGCTGGCTAACAGCAATCGATTCCAGAAGAGAAAGCTTTACCTCCTGCTCGTTTCCCCGGTTCATGTATCGAAATCTTCCCCGCTCATGGCGCCGCCAAACATTCCTCCCATGCCGCCGCCCCCGGAGCCACCGTCAGAATCCAGCAGCGCCTTCATGTTATTGCAAAGCCCTGTCTGCACACGGGTCAGCCCCTCCAGCATTTCTACCAGCTGCTCGTGGATTTCCAGCGGTTTTTTAAGCTGGTCCTCGTGCTGCTCGAAAGCCTGAGTTCCGACATGATTGATAATCCAGTTGCGGGCTTTCTCAGCTTCAACCGTTTTGGCCTCCAGAATCATAGCGATATCCCACTGCATTTTCGCAGCGGATTCCAGCATATGCATCATGGCCTGTTCTCTGCTCATGCTTTCATCACCGCCCGGTTCACATCTACTCCTCGTCCTGTCCGTTTAATTCCTTCATTACCCTTTCCAGCAGCTCTGCCATGGACTCCTGCAGATCGGCGAGACCATTCAGGTAAGCAATCACACTTTTGTTCACCTCGGACGAGTTGTCCATCAGCCCGCTCAAATTGCCGAACTCCGGATCCTCGTCAGGCAAATTGTGAATAATTTGCGCCATGCGGACGGCAACATGCCTTTCCGTTTCCAGGAGTCTGGTCAGCTGCTGCTGGGATTGGGATACGTGCAGCAGTATTTCGTCAACCTTTTGTTCCATAAGTCCCCCCTTGTCCGGGTACCCCAATTCCGAATCGTCGTTCACCCTGCAGAGAATCAGTGCTGACGTCTATACATACCTATTCAAAATCAGGGCTCCTGGTTCATAAACAAGCGCCTATTCGGCCAGACCGGGACCGCTTGACGGTTCCTCAAATCTGTTTGTTCACCATATGCAATCCTGCCTCGGTTAAGGACTCAAAGGTTCCGGCATCGCCCCAATAGCCCTGCAGGATGTCGTATTCCAAACGATTCACGGCAGCATAGCGGTTGTTCACATCCGTAATTTCAAGTTCTCCTCTGGCAGACGGGTTGATTTGCTGAATGATCTCGAACACGGAAGTGTCGTATAAATAAATGCCGGTGACACAGCAGGAGGATTGCGGATGCTCCGGCTTCTCCTCAATTCGCTCAATCTTGTGCGGGTTGTCCGAGTGAAATACAGGGACCCCGTATCTTCGTGCATCCTCAACTTCTTTAAGCAAAATTCTTGCGCTCCCTGGCTGCTGTTGCTGGTAACGTTGTATAACCGGCAGCAAGTCATCCGTAAAAAGGTTATCCCCGAGCAGGACGATAAATCTCTCCTGTGGCTTGAAAAAACCTTTGGCCAGCATCAACGCCTCGGCTATCCCGCCCGCTTCTTCCTGAATTCGATACGTGATTTCCACACCATATCTGCTTCCGCTGCCGAGCAGCTCGGTATACAGTCCGGCTGATTGTGTGCCTATAACCAGCATAATTTCCGTAACGCCCGCTTGCCTCAAGCGTTCAATCCCATACAAAATCATCGGATATTTGCCTACCGGAAGCAGATGCTTGTTGACGATTGAAGTCAGCGGGAGCAGTCGCGTACCCTTGCCTCCTGCCAAAATAACCCCCTTCATAACTTCACTCCCTCTTTATCCCGCCTGAGCACGGGTTGTATGGTTCCGGCAGGTTTTTCGATAAAATGTCCGGGATCCACCTGCCATTTATCCACAAACCGTTGAAAATTGCGTTGTATCAGTGCCTTCAGCTCTTCCTCCGCCATTAAATTGAAACTTGCGCTTCCCTGATGGTGGACAAAGCAATCGCCGCATACAAGCAAGCGGAATCCATGCGCCCGAATTCTGAAGCAGTAGTCATCATCTTCATAATGGCCTCCGCTGAAGAGCTCATCCAGATACCCCACCCGCTGCAGCAGCTCTCTGCGGAATAAAAGGCAGAGGCCTACAAGCCTTTCCGTTTCCATCCAGCGGGACGGGTCGCTGCGGTTGTTGTCCGTGGCATACCGCATAAAGGCCTCCATGCTGTCCGCCCCGGTCTCCACCTTCTGAATGCCACTTGCATAATTGGTGACAGGCCCTACCATTCCGATCCGCTCGCTGCTGTGCAGCGCGGTATGCAAATTGTTCAGCCAGCCCGGCATAACGGTCACATCGTTGTTCATCAGAAGCAGATGATCCCCCGACGCCAGCTTTAATCCTAAATTACAGGCGGCGGCATAACCGCTGTTGTCAGGATTCCAAATGCTGATGAGCCGCTCTTTTTCACAATAAGCCCATGTTCCATCGCTCGAACCGTTGTCAACAACAATGATTTCATAAGGGGTGTCCGTAAAAGCACGGATTGCCTCCACGCACGGCTGCAGCAAATGCAGGCCGTTGTAAGTCGGAATAATAATGCTGGTCAACGGAATAGCCCATTCCTCCTTCTTGCGAGTTCAACCCGGGTCATGGATTGCGATACCGGAAGCCTGCCTCTCCCCGTCATGGAGAGCACATAAGCTATGGCTTCGGCATGGTCTCCCACAATCAGCGCTTCCACCGGATTTCCTTTACCCTCGTTTAATGAATCGCGCCTTCTGTTACGGGTAAGCACATCTACTGTATGGGCAGGGGCAATCTTCATCCCTTTTAACATTGCAGCTGCCTGGGCTAGCGGCGGTACGGCAAGCGTCTCCGTCCCGATCTCCTCCAGGCCGCGGCGGGAAAGAGCATGAGGAACAGCCGTCATGGAGTCGCTTCCCAAGTCGGGGCGTTTCAACAGCCTGTTCAGGAACCCCTTGCAGCGGGTCACAATGTCCTGCCTTTTGAACGGCGGCAGCAGCGGAGTCAAATGATTGAGCGCCACATCGTACCCATGATCGATGGCCGACAGAAACGGATAAAGCTCCTCTGCGGGAATCACCATGTCGCCGTCCACGAATAAAATGCAGTCCGCCGTGCTCAGACGAGCGCCAACCCCCCGTCCCACGTCATATCCAAGCTTTTCAGGGATGCTCACGATCCGAATCCCCGGAATTTCAAGCGCCCTGCGGTATGTTTCGTCACTGCAACCATTCAGCACAACGATAATCTCCTGCAAAGGGAGCCGTTTAAGCTCATACAGCACATCGGCAATCGTAGCCTCTTCGTTGCAGGCTGCTACAACGGCTGCTGCCGTTCTGTTTAAGACAAAAGGGGTGGCGGCAGCCGGATACCCGTTCCTGCTTCTTTTTAACGGAGCCTGTGCCGAAGCCGGCCGAACCTTCCGCATGCCCTTTGTCCGCACCCGGCGGATCGATCGGCGCTGCAGCCTGGAACCGGATTTTCTGTTCCCCCGAATCATGACGCCCCCCCTCCAACGGCATTGCGTCTTCGCCCTAGATCACTGAATCCGGCACGGGGGCCCAGCTGACTGGTTAACCAGCGGATCGCCTGCGCGTGATCCTCCAGCACAACATCCTCCAAGGGGTCATGGCTGCTGCCGTTCCATCTTTTGGCGTTTAATTTCCCTACATGAACACCTGCTGCCGTTCTGACATTCAAACCCGCGGCGACAGCCATGGCATGAGCAAGCGGAGGCTGGCCCAAGGCTTTTCCAACCATTTGAGCTGCTTTGCGGCTCAGCGCATGAGGCACAGCCATTAAGGAGGATCCCTTTAAATCAGGGCGGCCTAACAGAATGTTCAGCATAAATTTCGCTTCTACAACCCGATGAACCGGATTCCGGTCCACAGGTCCGCTGTAACTGTTCAGCGCTATATCGGCTCCCTGCAGGACGGTTTCAATAAAGGGCTGCAGTTCAGCAGCCGGAATGACCATATCCGCATCAAGAAAGAGAAGGATCTCCCCTGCAGCCGCCTCGGCCCCAATCCTGCGACCTACATCATGGCCAAGCGGCTCGGCATACCGGATTACTTTGGCTCCGGCCGCTGCAGCCAGCGCAGCGGAGTTATCCTCCGACCCGTTGTCCACGACAATGACCTCCACAGGATTGCTGACTCGGCCAGCCTCATGAACGACTCTGCCGATCGTTCGGCTTTCATTCATCGCAGGGATGATAACGGATACCAGGGGACGTTCCACCCGGCGGGGCAGACTCCTGCCGTTAAGCTTTGCCGGTGCGGATTTTTTTGTTCGAATAAACCTCCGTTGCGTTCTCTTCATTGGTCTCTCGTCCTCCCTTGCATCAACGCTGCAAGCCTTCAGCATTTTATGAAGCCCGTCAGTGCCATGCAACGGCATTTGTCCTACTCTATCAAAGTTCCTTGTACAAAAAGCTTGCCATATTTCAGCGGATTTCAGAGAAAAATCTCAAAAAACCTCTTCTCGAATCTATGACTCTGTGATAATATCAATTTCAGATTCGAAGGACTTACAAATAATAACTTTTATGTATACCAACCCCTGTCCTTTTGCACCCCTGCTGCGCATCAACCCTATCGCGAAGGGAGGACTGCCCATCTGACTTGTACAACCTCTATCTTCTTACTTCTGCTTAACAACTCTGCTTATGCAAAATGACTTTTCCTCTATGACTCTACTTCAAATCAGCTTGCTTCCTGATCCTGCTAACGATGCTTTTCTTTCCACCGGCTACCAGACCCCTGATGCCGGAAAGACAATTTCCAGCACATCTAAAAATCTGTTTATGGGAGAGTGGATGAAATGCGGATGAAAAAAACGGGAACGCTCCTGGCAGGAGGCACGCTGCTTTTTGGTGTACTTGCCTCGGGTGCAGGCGCTGATCCCTCGGACAGCAGTCCTGTGGAGTTAACGCCAAAGTTTGTAACAGAGGTCGCAAAGGCGCCGGCTCTAGGCCCCAATGACCAGAAAGTATTGAACTTTTTGCAGAAAAGCTCCAAAACACTCGGCTTGAGCAGCCAGAGTGTGCAGAAACAGCTGAGAATTGTCAAACGTGAAAAGGACAGCAACGGCTTGCTGCATTACCGCCTGCAGCAGTATATCGACGATATCCCGGTCTACGGAGCGGTGCAGACCGTACATTTGGACAAGGAGGAACAGGTCACCTCTCTTCTCGGTGCCGCAATCGCCGAAAGCTATCAAACCATCCCCGGCGGCACAACCCCGAAAATCAGCGCTACGGATGCCGTTTATATTGCGGAGCAGGAAGCTGCTTCCCGTATTGCCAAAGAGCTGGACAATGCCAAGGTAACGGATGACGTATACGCGGTAAACAGCCTTGAGGAAGACCGGATTTCGCTCTCCGACTCTGTGCTGGGTGAACATGCAGCCGAGCCTAAAGCGGAGCTCTATATTTATCCGGAAGGGGATACTGCCCGGCTGGTATATATGACAGAGGTAAACCTGATTGAGCCTGTCTTGCTTCGCACTCGCTACTTCGTCGATGCTCAGGACGGCAGCATTGTGTTCCAATACGATATCCTGGGCATGGCTACAGGCAGAGGAACAGGCGTGCTTGGCGATTCCAAAACATTCACGACAACCCAGTCCGGCAGCACCTATCAGCTAAGAGATACGACCAGGGGGAACGGAATCGTAACCTATACCGCGAACAGCAGATATACCTGGCCCGGCACATTGTTAACAGATGCGGATAATGTCTGGACAGATGCCGCGGCGGTCGATGCCCATGCTTACGCCGCCAAAGTTTACGATTACTATCTCGACAAATTCAACCGCGACAGTCTGGACGGCAACGGCTACCAAATCCGCTCCACAGTCCATTATGGCAGCCGTTATAATAACGCGGGCTGGAACGGTGTAGGCATGGCTTATGGTGACGGCGACGGGGTGCAATTCCGGCAGCTGTCCGGCGATCCAGACGTTGTCGGCCATGAGCTGACCCATGGAGTGACCGAATTCACCTCAAGCCTGGAGTATCTTAACGAGCCCGGAGCGCTTAACGAAGCATTCTCCGATATTATCGGCAATGATGTCCAGCGCGCGAACTGGCTGATTGGCGATGATGTTTACACCCCCGGAATTCCCGGAGATGCGCTAAGATCATTGGCCAATCCTGCGCTGTATGATCAGCCCGACCATTATGATGACCGCTATAGAGGCACGGCGGATAACGGCGGTGTTCACACGAACAGCGGCATTGTTAACAAAGCGTACTATTTGACGGCTGCAGGCGGAACGCACCATGGTGTGACTGTGCCCGGGATCGGACGCGACAAGGCTGTGAAAATCTACTATAACGCCTTTGTCTATTATTTGACGCCAACGTCCAACTTCGCAGCCGCACGTGATGCCCTCGTGCAATCCGCCGTTGATCTGTACGGGGCAGGCTCCGCCGAGGCCACCTCTGTCGGTCTGGCATTCGATGCGGTTGGCGTCCATTAATCTACAGGGTAAGGCCATCCGCAGTTGACATCGTTGCGGACCGGGTATCCGTTATTTTCAAAATATTACGTATATTTTCATAAATAGCGGTATCCCGGTCCGCTAATATTGTTCTAGAAAAAATAACGGCCTGTACCTTCGGTTCCGATAAAGGACATCCAGGCTTACAGGCCGCATTTGTTCGCTTCCGTTCATTTACGGGCTACCTGTTCGATGATTTCCGCCCACCGCCGTGAAGAGTGCTCCCACAAAAAGCGGCCCTTCGCTTCCCTCAATCCCGCAAGCCCCATCCGCCTTCTTGTCATCGGCTCCTGCAGCAGGCGTATCACCGCCTCGGCAAGCTCCTGCTCTATCCGTTCGGGCGAGATCAGCATACCCGTAATACCGTCCTTTACCACCTCCGGAATTCCTCCCGTACGCGCTGCCACCACAGGCACCGCTGCCGCCATCGCTTCCAGATTGACCAGACCGAAGGCCTCGTCCCGCAGCGAAGGCACAACGACAATATCGGCAAGCTGATACAAGCCTGCCAGCTCCTCATGGGGAGTATAAGGGATAAAACGCACATGGTCTTTTACGTTCACTGCCTGCACCCGCAGCTTCCTTGTATACGCCGTGGAACGGCGGCTGCCGTAAAAAGCGCTTCCGACCACTAGCAGAAGCACATCCGGACAGGAGGCAATAATCCGCGGCAGCGCCTCAAGCAGACGGTGCACCCCCTTGCCCGGTACCAGCCTGCCTACGTACAGAAGAATTCTCCTGTTATGCCAACCTGCCTTGTTCAATCCAGCTGTGCGCGCCGCTTCGCCTTCCGCAGTCCACCGCTGCCGAAAATGGTCTATCCGAACGCCCGGGTAATTGATCATTATCTTCTCCGCCGCCTGCGGCACTCTACTGATGATGGCCTGTTTGACATACTCGCTGTTTACCACGATCCGGTCGAGCGGCGCAAGCAGCATGCTCTCCTTGCCGGGAATCATATAAGGAGGACGCATAAAGGTGGTGGAATGAAGCGTCAAAATAACGGGCATACGGGGACATGCCTTCTTGATCCTGTAAGCGGCGAAAGGCCGGTTGTGTACATCCGCGAGCTGTGCGGGCCATCTCTTCAAAGCCTTGATGACCGAGGGAATGTATCTTTTTCCACGCGGAAAGCGGATGCACGGTATACGGTTCAGCTTGCCCCGGGCAGGCAGCCCTTCTCCCCGGATTCCATAAATCCGCGTCCACTGCGGATCAGCCACCGGGGGAATCGTATGTTCGATCACACGTTCAACAGAACTGCTCCGGGATGAAGGAATGACAAAGGACCCCGGTGTCACGATAGCCAGTCTGGGAGGATACACTGGAGCTCACACCCTTTCTCAATCGGCTTATGCAGCATTGAATATCATCATATACAGCTTCTTCTCCGGAGTACGGGTTCCGGCCTAATTCATGTCATCCGCCACAAGTTCAGGCGGTTGTCCAGTCCCTTCGGTCAAGCGGCACATATAATGCCATTGTTCAATACTGTGCCTGACAAGGAGGATTGGCCATGCCCCTCGAGTACGCCGGTATATTACTGAGCTCTGCCGCATACGGCAAAATTCCAACAGGACGAACGGGTCATGAATGGCTGATGAACTATGAAGAAGCCGGTGGCCGCTACGGGGTGGTTCCATGTTATCTGCGCCTGAAGGACATCAACCCTTCCGCAAACGAATGCATCGCATATATCTTATATAATGGCCGCTTCACCCGAGCGGTGATCCCGCTGCCTTCCGTAATTCACAACCGCGCCATACACAGCGGCCGGGCAAGCAGGCGGAAGCTGGCGGCTCTGTGGAAGAACGGTGTCCGGATTTACAATCTGCAGACCCGTTTCAGCAAGTGGGATATTCACACAATACTGTCCCGGCATCCGGAGCTGAGCACCCATGTGCCAGCAAGTTTGCCGCTCAGACGGACCACTCTGCAGCAGATGATGGGACAATATGAGGACCTTATCATAAAACCCTGCTTCGGCAGTGTCGGCAAAGGCATTATGCGATTGCAGAAGAGCGGTAGCTTATGGAAGCTTCAATATAAACAGAACAGACAATCAAGGACAGGAAAGCAAAACTGGGTGACAAAATATCTAGGCACGCACGAAGCGATCCATAGAGTGGGTAAAATAACAAAAAGAGAGCCTTACATCATTCAGCAGACCATTCCGCTGGCAGCCCGGGAAGGGCGGCCGTTCGACATTCGCATCACAGTGCAGCGCAGCTACGGCGGAGGCTGGCATTTGACCGGCATGTTCGCCAAAATCGCGCCGCCCTATACATTTGTCTCCAATGTGGCGCAGGGCGGCTCGGTAGCTTCGGTTGCTGAAACGCTTTCCTCCGCCCTTCCCGACTTCGATACCCGGACGCTGACCAGCAGGCTTAGAAGCTTTGCCCTTGAGCTCGCTGAAGCGCTGGCTGAAAAGCTTCCGCACCTTGCCGATGTGGGGCTTGACGTCGGAATCACGGCGAAGGGTGAGCTCTACTTCATTGAATGCAACGGGCGCGATTTGCGTTACGGTTTTGAACAGGCCGGTATGCTTCATGAATGGAAAATGTCCTACACCCATCCCATGGGCTACGCGCGCTGGCTGCTGGATCAAGGCGCACAGCTCCCCCACAACCTGCCATATTGATTTACATCACGTAATATGTCAATATAATGCAGAGCGGCCGGACACGATTCGGTTCGTAAGGCCCTGAACAATTACAAGGGGGAGCAGTAATGGCAAAACGGTGGCTGCGGCTGATGACAGAGCTCTCATCCCGCAAATGGGTCTGCCGGTTGATGGGAGCTTTCGCTCAAAGCGGTGCCAGCCGGCGTATGATCCCTACATTTATCCGAGTCTATCAAATTGCAGCGGAGGAGGCCGAGCAGGACTGGCGGCAGTATCCTTCGCTGAATGCTTTTTTTACACGCAGGCTGAAGGCAGGCGCAAGACCGGTACATACGGCTCAGGATGTTATGGTCAGTCCTGTTGATGCATTGATCACGTATAACGGCGAGGTCACTGCCGGTACGCTGCTGAATGTCAAAGGTCAGGATTACACCTTGGAAGAACTGCTAAATTTCTCGCCTCGTCTTGAGAAATATACGCACGGACACGCATTTGTGCTGTACCTGAGCCCAACGGATTATCACAGGATTCACGCCCCGGTTACGGGAAATCTGGTTGAAAAAGAGCATGTAAAGGGTAAGGTGTATCCGGTAAATGAATTCGGACTCACCCATATGCGAACCGTGTTAAGCCGCAATGAACGCAAAATCGCATATATTTCCCACGAATACGGGGAAATTGCCCTGGTGAAGGTCGGCGCCATGAATGTAAGCAGCATCCGCTACAGCGACGAAGACGCCAATGCCTGGACGGCCGGCGACGAACTGGCTTATTTCGAGTTTGGTTCCACGGTTGTGCTGCTAACGGAGAGCGGCACCTTTTCCCCCAATCCTTCCCTGCATCAGGGAGACAGGGTGAAAATGGGCGAAGCGCTCGGCCATTTTAAATCGGACAAGCCCGGGTCTTAGGCCCCTCTGCTTCGCACGCATATCTCGCCTGAAAAAGGCCAGGAACAAAGACAAGCTTTCCCCGTTCCTGGCCTCTTGCTTGTGAATATAGCCCAAGCAGGCATAGTAAGCGTTAACCGCAACCCCTCGGAAGTGAAGCTCTCACTCACTTTCAAGGCCGGTTGCCGGGAACATCAAACTGCATCTATAATAAATTCAGGTTCATCGATCTAATCGTGAATTGAGGTGCTTGTATATCAAAGAGTTGATCATAAGAAAAATAAGAATAGCAGATTATCCTCATATCTATTTGTTAAATCAAGACTTCAATCCCAGACTGGCTTCTTTTTCTGAAGATCGGGTGAAAGAACGGATCGAGCGAATTACCCGCAGTACCGATGATATGATTTTAGTCGGCGAATATCATAACGAGGTTATTGGTTACATTCACGGAAGCCCCTATGAGCTGCTTTTTTCTGATTCCTTGATCAATATTTTGGGGTTTGTGGTGAAGGAGAAGTACAGAAATCAAGGTGTTGGCAGCAAATTGATTGCAAGCCTTGAAGCTTGGGCTAAAGACAACGGATTTTCCGGAATTAAGCTGCTGTCCCATCCAAGCAGAATTCACGCACACAGACTCTATGAGCGCAGAGGATACATTTTCACAAAGGATCAAAAAAATTTCATAAAAACCTTCGACTAACAGCAGCCAGAGGCTCCATATTGTGATCCACGGCTGCTGTTTTTACACTCAGGGATAATGTCCCCAGCTTTTCAGAATACGGGAGGAAATTCAATGAAAAAACTGCTGGATAAATTGTAACAACAATCTATAGACCGGGCTTACGCTATCCGGATTCGCGGTCCCCCTCCTTTTTCCAGATGAAACTTCTCCACAACAAAAAATGGAGGCGGAAACATGAGAAGCGAAAAAGAAATGATGGAGCTGATCCTGAGCTTTGCCAGAAATGATGAGCGGATAAGAGCAGTCGGCATGAACGGTTCCCGAACGAATCCGAATGCGCCAAAGGATGTGTTTCAGGATTACGACATTGTCTTTGTGGTGAAAGACATTCACTCTTTTGTTGATCATCCGCAGTGGGTCGATTACTTCGGCAGCCGGATCATCATGCAAACACCGGAGCCCGTATTGGATGGATACTTCTCCTATCTGATGCTGTTTACGGACGGAAACCGGATCGATCTTACATTATGCCCTGTTGAAAAAAGGGATGTTTGGAACAGCGGCGACAAACTGTCCATAGTTCTGTTGGATAAGGATCAGGCCCTCCCCGAGCTTGCGGCTCCGACAGATGAGGATTACCGGGTTCAGCGGCCATCAGCCGAAGGTTATGCGGATTGCTGCAATGAGTTTTGGTGGGTATCCACGTACGTGGCGAAGGGGCTGTGGAGACAGGAAATACTATACGCAATGGACCATCTGAACTTGTATGTAAGGCCCATGCTCATACAAATGCTGGAATGGCAGGTTGGTATAAACACCGATTTTTCTGTAAGCACAGGAAAAAACGGAAAATATCTGGAGAAATATATGGACCGGGAGAGCTGGCTGCTGCTTATGCGCACTTATCCGAGCGGGGTTTATGAGGATATCTGGAACGCCCTGTTTGTAATGGGAAAACTATTCAGAAGCACCGCGCAGGATGTTGCAAAACATTTACAGTATGAATATCCTCAGGAAGACGACAGACGGGTTACAGCTCATTTACAGCGGGTGCGCCATTTAGAGCCTGGGGCGACCGCGATCTATTAACGATAGTAATAGCAGGACAATTGCATCCGTATTTAAAACCACCGGTTGGAGGAGCTGCCTCCTTTCCGGTGGTTTTTCTGTCATACCACAAAATAAAACGGGCCTACTTCAAGCTTTGCCATGCCGCCGCAAGCCTCCTCGCCCCCTCCTCCAGCCGTTCCTCATCCAGGTGTGCAAATCCCAAACTGACGGACGGGGAAGCAGGAGCAAGATGATAAGCTGACATATCCCTGAGAATGACCCCATGCGCCGCTGCGGCCTCCATAAAAGCTGGATAGCGGGCTGGGTCCTGCTTCCAGCGAGCGTAGATATGCAGTCCGGCATCGCCCGGCTCCAGCTCGAACAGTCCGGAAGCATGGCGGCTCATGCTTTCGCGGAAATGATCATGACTGGCTCCATAGATCCTGGTCATGCGCCGCAGGTGGCGCGCATAGCCGCCACGGGCCATGAAGCGGGCAAGGGCGCGCTGCTCCAGCAATCCGGGCGGGAGCGGATCGTAGAGCTGCTTGGCCTCCAGCAGCGGGCCGACGAGAGTCGGCGGCACAAGCGCATAGCCCAGGCGGAAGCCTGCCGGCATCGTCTTCGAGAAGGAGCCGATATAGACGACACGTTCTTCCGTGTCCAGAGCCTTCAGCGGTTCGAACGGCCTGCCGCCCCACCGGAACTCGCTGTCATAATCGTCCTCGATAATGACGGCATTGTGCCGGGACGCCCAGCCGAGCAGCTCGCGGCGTCTGCCCAGGCTGAGCACGGCGCCTGTCGGATACTGGCGGGCAGGCGTGACGAACAGCAGCCTGGAGTCCCAGCTCCCGGGGACGATGCCATCCCGGTCCAGTGCCGCCGGCAGCAGCCTGCCTCCGCATGATCTTACCGCCGCCTGAATGCCCGGGTAGCAGATCTGCTCCAGCACGACATCCTCTCCCTCCGCGACGAGCAGCTGTGTCAGCAGGGCGATGCCCTGCATGGAGCCGCTGAAGAGGATGATGGCGTACGCCTCTGCGCGAATTCCGCGGGTCAGGCGCAGGTGGGCGGCGATACTTTCACGCAGCTCGGCGGCTCCCGCGCCGTCTTCCGCCCCCGGTTCCGCCACTTCCCGGGCCGCGGCATAAAGCGCGCTCTTCCACTCCTCATGTGGAAAATGCTCCTGCTGCATTCCCTGTGGAACAAGTCTGATCATATCCTTGTGTTCCGGCCCATGCAGCCGTGAAACGGCGGTGTCCTGTGAGGCATACTCCTGTCGGGCGTACTCCTTTATCCGCATCAGCCGCTGTCCCCAGGGCGAGAGCACGATGCTTGCCTCCCGACCGGCCCGAGGCTGCGGGCTGGCCGCTGGCGCAACGAACGTGCCGCGCCCGACCTCGGCCTGCACATATCCGTCGGCAAGCAGCATATCGTAAGCTTCCGCAACCGAACCCCGGGACAGCCCGTAATGCTCCGCCAGCCAGCGCGACGAAGGCAGTCTGGCCCCTCCCTGCAGCGTGCCGTTAAGGATGGCGTCCCGCAGGGCATGGTACAGGGCGGCATATTTATAATGGTACCTTTCCAGATAGGAATCGAACGGCAGCATGAACTCCATAATGAATTACCGAACTCCTTCCAGCAGTCAAATTGGCTTAATATAAATACTCTAAATTGGCTCTTATTACATGTCAATTTGTAGATTATGCTGGAAGAACAAGTTATCGGGTAATATCCCGCCAGTTTCATTAAGGAGGATCCATACATGAGAAGAAAAGAATTTACAGTGAAAGAGGAAGAGGAAATCAGCCGCTTTCTGCAGGGAATGAGCTTTGGCTTTTTGGGCACCGTCGGACCTGACGGGCGGCCGCGTGTTACACCGCTAAATTTTGTATATGTGGACGGCTGTTTTTATTTCCACGGCAGCTACGCCGGAGAGAAAATGAAACATTTGCAGGGCAGCGACGTGGTAAGCTTTACCGTGGCCGATGAATATGCGCTGATTCCGTCCTATTTTTCCGATCCCGAAATGGCATGTCCTGCTACGTCCTACTTCAAAAGCGTAACAGCTTCCGGGCGGGCGGAAGCCGTGCGTGATCTGGACGAGAAGGCACGGATTTTCACAAGCTTTATGAGCAAGCTGCAGCCGCAAGGCGGATACGCTCCCATTGATCCGCAGGATGACCGCTACAGGGTCGCGCTTAAAGCTGTATCGCTAACCCGTATCGTTCCGGATTCCATCACCGCCAAGTTTAAATTCGGCCAAAATCTGGAGCAAGCCGACAGGGAAAGCCTGATCCGGCAGCTTGAAGAGCGCGGGCAAAACCGCGATCAGGAAACGGCGGACTTGATGCGCCAATACTGCCCTTTTCATAGATGATTCCACAGCTTAACCTCCGGATTTTCGCCTCCTGTTTTTCATAAGCTTTTCCCGTGACTGTAACGCGGTGAAATGCTATAATGTTGGCAGCAGAAAACAGAGCGGACCGTATGATGGCGATCCCTGCGCATTCCTGCAATAACCTTACATGACTGGAAGGATGAAAACCGGGATGAATCCACTGGCTGTGCAATTAAACCAAAGTATTCAGACAAGTAACGAGCATGTGTATGATATGCTTTCCCAGCTCGGCAAGGAAATTTATTTTCCGAAGGAAGGGATTTTGAGCCAGTCCGCGGAAGCGGGCAAGCTGGCCAAGAAATACAATGCTACAATCGGGATTGCCACGGAAGCAGGCGGGCCGATGCACCTTAACGTCATTCATGAAAAGCTGTCGGCCTTCAATCCAAAGGACCTGTATCCTTATGCTCCGCCTGCCGGCAAACCGGAATTGCGCACGGCATGGCGTGAGAAGATGCTGAAGGAGAATCCTTCGCTGCACAATAAATCGTTCGGAAATCCGATTGTGACCAATGCGCTAACCCACGGCCTGAGCGTCGTAGCCGATCTGTTCGCTGACGAGGGCGATGCGGTGATCTATCCGGACAAAAACTGGGAGAACTACGAGCTGACCTTCGGTATCCGCCGCCACGCACGGCTCGTCAACTTCCCGCTGTTCACGGAGCAGATGACCTTCAACAGCCAGGGGCTGCGCGACGCCCTGCTGGCACAGAAGGATGCAGGCAAAGCCATCGTGATCCTCAACTTCCCTAACAATCCTACCGGCTACACGCCAGGAGCCCGTGAAGGCGAGGAAATCGTCGCCGCCGTCCGCGAGGCCGCCGAAGCCGGCATCAATGTGGTTGTGGTTACGGATGACGCCTATTTTGGCCTGTTTTTCGAGGAGTCCCTGCAGGAATCGCTGTTCGGCAAGCTGGCATCCATCCATCCGCGCGTGCTGGCTGTTAAGGTGGACGGTGCCACCAAAGAAGAGTATGTGTGGGGCTTCCGCGTCGGCTTCATCACCTATGCTTCGGACAGCAGCGAAGTGCTGTCGGCGCTGGAGCAGAAGACGCTCGGCATTATTCGTGCCACCATTTCCAGCGGACCGCATCCTTCGCAGACCTTTGTGCTGGAAGCGTTGAAATCGCCGGAGTTCGAACAGCAGAAGGCAGAGAAATTCGCCGTCATGAAGGGCCGCGCCAATACCGTCAAAAAGCTGCTTGACAGCGGCAAGTACGATGACGCTTGGGACTATTACCCTTTCAACTCGGGTTACTTCATGTGCCTGAAGCTGAAGACGATCCATGCCGAGACACTGCGCACCCATTTGCTGCAGCAGTACGGGGTCGGCACGATTGCCCTGGGCGAGCAGGATTTGCGCGTTGCTTTCTCCTGTATTGAAGAAACTTCCCTGGAGGACCTGTACAACCTGATCTATCAAGGGGTGCAGGATTTAATGAAAGCATAGACTCACTTAAAACATAGGCTCACCTAAAAAGAGGGATGTTCCCCAGCCATACGGCTAAGGACATCCCTCTTTCTGTTTTGCTTATTCTTCATCCGTGTCACTGACCCATTTCTTCGCCTGCATTCTGCGCTGCAGCAGAATCAACAGCAGGCCTGCCGCCAGAGAAAGCCATACGGCAGACCAGCGTCCCGCTCCGCCAGCCAGCAGCGGCAGCCATAGAAGGACAGCTGCAGGAAGCATGATCTGCATGTAAAAACGGAGAAAGGCGTTCCCGCGGGCGCTCTCCGGGATCGGATAAAGCTGCAGCCACAGGGAATCCCGATGTGTCCGCCGCAGGGCGGCAAGCTGTACGCCGATTAAAAATACGAACAGCAGATATACAGCGCTGCCCGCCCAGCCCCCGCTCAGTATCCAGATCAGCAGCAGCCCCAGAATCAGCAGCCGGGTCACGATGCCCGCTGGCTCCGTGCGGCTGAAGGTCTTCACCAGCAGGTAGCGGTAAGCCGCCTCCCGGCTCCAGGGAATACGGCTGCCGAGCCAGGCCAGCCAGGGCCGCCGCGTCACCCGCTGCGTCCAGGCGGGTACGTCCACGAACCAGGCGAGAGTGCGCATGACACGTCCCGCTTGAGCCTGCTCCACCCGAATCAGATGCTCCCACGGGACTTTATGCTTGGCCGGCAGGCGCAGGACGACGTAATACAGCGCCGCCACCAGCAGGATGAACGGCAGGCTGCGCAGCGGCGGCTGCCATACCCAGGCGCCGATGGTAAGGACGGCAAGCGCCCAGCGCAGCAACCTGTAAACGCCCGCCACGCTCCGCGAAGCCATATGCAGCTCCTGCCAGCCACCGTAGCTGAACAGCAGCTTCAGCAGCACAAGCAGAAGCAGAAACCACAGGAGCGGCCGCGGAGCTTCATCGCTGCGGATATACAACGGCCACAGCAGCATGAACATAAGCAGCATGCCGATGATTTTATACACCACTCCGCTGATTCTCGCGCCGCTGAAATATACGTGCAGCCGGTATTCCTGCGGACGCAAAAACACGATATCCGCGTCATTCAGGTACGTACGGAAGCTGCTCCAGGCCGCGGGCACCGCGAGCAGCAGCATGATCCACCGGATGGGCAGGTCCGGCGGAAGGTGAAGGATCAAGGAAGTATACCAGGCGGCAAAGGTGATCAAGAAGGCCATGAACAAAGCCGCCAGACCGCTTTGCATAACGTAGCCGAGATACGGGAGCACCTGCCCCCAGAATGCGGCCCGTCTTTCCCTGCGCAGTGCTTTCAAATCCATGCTTATTCCCTGTCCTGAACGAGAGAATAAAATACTTCTTCGAGGGGAATGCCCGGTTTCCCCGCCTGTGCCTTAACCTCATCAAGCGTGCCCTGTGCGATGACGGCTCCCCGGTGAAGCACAATGAAACGGTCGCAATAATTTTCAATGGTGGACAAAATATGCGAGCTCAGCAGAATTGAAGAGCCGGAGCGCTTGATCTCCACCATAAAGTCAAGCAGTGAGCGAATGCCAAGCGGATCAAGGCCCAGAAACGGCTCGTCAATAATATATAGCGGCGGCCCTGCCAAAAAAGCGCACATAATCATTACCTTCTGCCTCATCCCTTTGGACAGGTGCATCGACAGGCTGCCGCTTTTCTCCTGCATGCGGAACAGGTCCAGCAAATGCTCTGTTCTGGACTGAAAATCCGCTTCGCTTACTCCGTAAGCTCTGGCCGTAAATTCAAGATGCTCCATGACGGTCAGCTCGGGATACAGCTCCGGCGCTTCGGGTACAAAGGCGATCGCCCCCTGATACTGTTCAGGGTTCTCCTCTCTCCTATGGCCGTTTACGCGGATTTCGCCGCGTTGCGGAGTCATCAGCCCCAGAATATGCTTCATCGTCGTGCTCTTGCCGGCTCCGTTCAGGCCGATGAGTCCCACCATTTCACCGGGCTGCACCTCCAGCGAAATATCGTGCAGCACCGGCCGCTTCGCACTGTATCCGCCCGTCAGTCCGCTAATTTGCAGAACAGGATTCTTCTGCATGGCTTCCCCTTCTTTCCATCCGGCAATCCGCCCCTGCGGCGGTCCCACCGGATATCCATTGTTTACGGTTATTCCTCCGATGGCTATTACTCAGGCTTCTGCCCCTTTTCCTTCAACCATCTTGGAGCCCCTTTATTCTTCCGGTCACGCTCCCGCTCACTTTTGCTTTTGAGCCCGTTCTGCGACTGTCCGCCTTTTCGCGCAGCAGGGCGGGGCGCTGCCTTCATGCCTCTGCCTGCAGCAGGAGCAGCCGGCCGGGACACCTCCGTCTTAGGCTTGGCCGGTGCCGTTCTGCGCACGCCCGTCTGGCCCGGCTCGATCACCATTCCATTCCGCAGCATACGCTCGCGGACATCCTCCCCGATATCACGGGAGAATTTGTTCATGATGAAGCGCTCCCGTTCAGTGATAATGGAGATGACCGTGCCCTTGCGGCCCATTCTTCCCGTGCGGCCGGCACGATGCACGTAATGCTCCGAATCCGGGGCCGGATCGAATTGAATGACCATATCCAGCCCTTCGATATCCAGCCCGCGCGCGGCCACATCCGTCGCCACCAGCAGCTTGAGCTTGTCCGCGCGGAATTGGGACAGCACCGTGGCACGGGTTACTTTATCCGCGTCGCCATACAAAGCGGCTGTCTTCAGCCCGACATGATTCAACTTTGCTTCCAGCTCCCCGATGGTGTCAGTCATGTTGACAAATACGATTGCCTTGCGCGGATTATAGGTCCGCACAATACGGCGCAGTATATCCGCCTTATCCCGTTCCTCACAGACAAAATAGTAATGCTCAAGTCCAGCCGCCGTCACTCGTTCCGGCTCAATACCGACCTCGGCCGCATTCTTCATCTCCCGGCTGGCCATCGCGCGAATATCCTCGCTGACCGTAGCCGACAGGAACACAAGCTGCCGGTCGCGCAGCGCGCTGTTGATGATCTGGTTCACTTCGCCCGCATCGCCAAGCTGAAAAATCTGATCCACTTCATCCACCACGATGGTTGAGATGTTGTGCATCTTCAGCTTCTTCAGAGCGATCAGCTCCCGCACACGCCCCGGCGTTCCTACCACCAGCTGCGGATGCTCGCGCAGCTTTTCAATCTGCCGCTTCACAGCCGCTCCGCCGATCAGCCCGAGCACCCCCATATCGCTGTCCATATAGCGCTGTGCTTCACGAACGATCTGCATGGCCAGCTCCTGACTGGGGGCCAGCACCAGTTTCTGCGTAGCTTTCAGCTCCGGCTTAATACTTTGCAAAATCGGCAGCAGATAAGCCAGCGTTTTACCCGTGCCGGTCTGGGAGCGGGCTATCACATCCCTTCCTTCCAGGATGAGCGGAATAGCTTCCTGCTGAACGGGAGACGGCTCCTCAATTCCGTGCTCCGCCAGTTTGGCGGCAAGAACGCCGGATACGCCCAGCGCTGCAAAATTAGATTTCATGAACAAGTCCAACCCCTATACGTAAATTCAAACGGATCTATCTATAAGATTACATTCCTCCCACCCTTAGGTGAAAGGCCTGCCAAATCCTCTTTCCGATATCCATTATATGCGAATAAGCGCCATTCACCAAATACCGCCAGGCACAAAAGGCCGAGAACAGGTGAACTTGAACCTGTTCTCGACCTTTTACCCCACACCAGAAATCGCAAGAAGTTCTTTTTGACTGACGATTTCCGTGTGATGCTTTTTAGTATGGAATATGTACAGAAGCAGCGGAGGGGACGAAGCAATTCCGGAAAAGCGAAGCGCTCGCCTTTGGCCCGAAGGGTCAACAGCGATTGTAGGAATGCTTCGTTCACGGAGCGCCTCAGAACAGCCAAACGGTCCGCCTCAGGTCAACAGCACTTCCGCTTATTTCTTATTCATCATTCTGTACGTCAGCCTGTCGGCCAGCCGCGGGAACAAATGATACAGCCTGATGCCGGCCGCGGCCAAATACGGAAGATTGACCTCTTCCTTCTGCTTCTCCATGGCAAGGACGATATGCTTCGCCACTCTTTCCGGCTTCATCATGAACCAGCGGATGCTGCCGACATATCCGCCGGATGGATCCGCCAGATCAAAAAACGGCGTGTCAATCGGTCCCGGATTAATGGTCGAAACCGTGATGCCTGTCCCGCGCAGCTCCTGCCGGAGGGCATTGCTGAGACCGAGCAGTGCATGCTTGGTTGCCGTGTAGGACGCAGACTTTGCCGTCCCGATTTTGCCCGCCATGGAAGCTACGTTCACGATCTGGCCGGACCTGTGCTCCAGCATACCGGGCAAGACTGCCTTGATACAGCGCACGGCCCCCATATAATTAACGTCCATCATATTCTCGAACTCGGGAATGTCCATCTCTGTGATCCGTTCAAATTTTCCATAGCCCGCGTTATTCAGCAGAATATCGATTTGGCCGTATCGGCTCTGTACAAGATTGACGATATGGGCAACCTGCTCGTTATCCGTTACATCCAGCGCAAACCATTCATGCCGGCCCTGCAAGCCTGCGGACAGACGCTGCAGCCTGTCCTCAGAGCGGGCGGTCAGGATCGGAACGGCTCCTCTTTCGGCCAGCATACCGGCACATAAAGCCCCAATGCCGCTTGAAGCTCCTGTAATAAAAACAACTTTGCCTTTCAGGCTGCTCATGGCTATCCCCTTTTCAAAAGAAACATCTTCTTTTCATTTTAGGAGATCATAACTTGAATATCCAGTTCACCAACCCCGTCGATCATTAACGGAATGCTCAAAGCCTTGGAGGAGCCCAAAGTTGTCATATGGGCGGATTTCATAACCTGTGGCGGTGTAATGTCCACTGTGACGCCCTGATTGGATAAAATGGTGCTTGCGTTGCCGCTGATCATGTTGCCCAATTCGGATATGGCGCTCTGTCCCATCTCATCCATTTCCGTCAATACAAAGCCGCCCATCATCAGGGAAACAATACGAAGCGCGACCTGTTCATGCAGACCAAACATCACGTTGCCGCTCATCTGTCCGGTCATACCGATCATGATCCAGATATGATCGTCAATCAGCTCTACATTTTTAACAGCAAGACTTCCCGTTGAGGGAGACACTTGAATCAGTTGTTCAATAACATTCCGCGCCGATTCCAGAAACGGATTGATTACTTCAGCCTTCACGATATCCCCGGCCCCTTCTTCAATGGGTTTTTAGTCACACTTCCAAAGTCCTAAATCAATTAGGAATATTATACTTTGATCTTTAAAATAAAAACATATATTTTAAGTTGAAACAGTATAAGATAAGCCGTGTAACCTTCTCCCTGCTTTATCGTCAAATCTCGGCCGTTTTGTTATAGCAGGCTTTATTTTTTTGTGATAAATGTCCTATTTCCGGTACATATTATTTTATCGATTCACCAAATATAGGCCTTTAGTCTATGGATGGATGATCATAATCTTACTGAGCCAAACCAGGCTCTTTACGTTGCCCTGCTGCGGGGAATCCCCTATAATTTAAGGAATATAGAGAAAACGAATACAGCATAGACTGCCCTATTCCGTTAAAGTGTGTGTTCAAAAAGTCAGGTTCTCAGCACCGAAGCGTATGCTTCCGAAGTGCGTTTTTTCAAAACGCTTGAGTTGGATGAAGCAGGGACTGAGGAGCGAAGCGTACTGGGGTACGTGAGCACCTGAAATGTTTCCGCAGGAAACATGCTTCGGAAGCATGAGCTTAGGCCCGGCTGAATTCAAGATTCGATGTCGAGTTCGCTTCCTGACTTCCTTCGTGATCAGAAGATGACTTTTTGAACTACCTCTTAAAGAGTGAGCGTAACAGAGAGGAGGGAATGTCCACATGAACATCAGCCAACTGGAGACTTTGATTACGATATCCAAAACGATGAGCTTCCGGAAAGCGGGAGAACTGCTGAATTTGACACAGCCTGCCGTGTCCGCGCAAATTAAAAGCCTTGAAGATGAATTCAAAACCTTACTGGTGGACCGCAATCAGCCTGTGACACTGACGGACCGCGGCAAGGTGTTCCTGGAGCATGCCGAACGGATTCTCGATGTGGTGGAGGAGCTTCGCCAGAAGCTTTCCGATTTGAACGAGACGCCGCAAGGGCATATCGTGCTCGGCACGACAACTTCCATTGCCATCCAGATCTTGCCACGTGTGCTTTCTTACTTTCAAGACCAGTTTCCACTGATCAAAACGTCCATACAATCCATGGCTTCCTCTGCAATCTACCAGCAGGTTGAGAATGGAATGATCGACGTTGGCATCGGATATCTGATTGAACGTAATCCGAATTTGAATACTTCGGTGCTTTATTATGATACATTCGAGCTGGTTGTGTCGCCCAGTCATCCCCTTGCTTCCCAAGTCTCTTCGGCCACGATGGAATCGCTGCGGGAAATCCCGCTGATTCTGCTTTCGCCTGACACCGTGGGACGCCGGTTCGTGGATGATGTATGCAAGAAATACGGGATTGAACCGCATGTCGTGATGGAATTGTCCAGCAGTGAGGAAATCAAGCGGATGGTGGAGATCAATCTCGGGGCGGCCATTATTTCCAAGCAATCCGTTACCCCTGAAACTCGGGCGGGAACGCTTAAAATCATTCCGATTAGCGAGCTGGAGGTCAGCCACCCTGTCGGTGTCATCTATAAATCAAGCCGCTACCTGAACTCGGCCATGCGGCAGTTTATCAGCGACCTGAAGGGGATGCCGGAAACCCATTTTATCAGTTCCGAATGAAACAGGAGGCGTTTAGCTTATGAAATTCGATCTGCATACCCATCACTTCCGCTGCGGCCATGCTGACGGCAATATCCGCGATTATATCGAGGCCGGTATTCAGGCAGGTTTGCAGGTCATCGG
This sequence comes from Paenibacillus jiangxiensis, assembly GCF_046098255.1. NCBI lineage: Bacteria > Bacillati > Bacillota > Bacilli > Caryophanales > Paenibacillaceae > Paenibacillus > Paenibacillus jiangxiensis. Next base: position 6,627 of record NZ_JBJURI010000020.1, on the reverse strand, counting down.
TATTTCCGATCACTCCCCTTATCTTTGCAGTGAGGAAGATCAGGCTTTCCCGTATATCTATATGGCCAAATCCCAGCTTGCGGAGTATGTGCAAGAAGTGCTGAAGCTGAAAAAAGAGTATGAGGGACGGATCGACGTTCTGCTCGGGCTGGAGACGGATTACTTTCCCGAATATGTGGAGCTGTACCGCTCCACCCTGGCCAAATACCCCTTTGATTACCTGATCGGTTCCGTACATAACACCGAAGGGGTCAGCATTTTCAACAAAAACCGCTGGAAAAATCTCACCAAGGCACAGAAAACAGCCGTAAAGGAAGGCTATTATGAGCTGATCGCCCAATCGGCGCGCAGCGGCATGTTTCAAATTCTCGGCCATATTGACGCCATGAAAGGGAACTATCCTCTTTTCTCGGAAATTGCGGCAGATGAAGCAATTGATAGTACCCTTAAGGTAATCGCCGAATGCCGCGTTGCCATCGAGATCAACACTTCGGGCAAAACGAAGCTTGCGGGCGGCTGGTATCCGTCAGACACCATTCTGGAGCGGGCGCTGCATTACGGAGTGGAGGTCACCTTTGGTTCTGACGCCCATATCCCGTCCCGTGTCGGGGATGAGTGGGAGCAGGTTCGCACCCGTCTGCGGGAAATCGGCTTTACCGAGTGGGTATATTATAAGGAAATGAAGAAAAAGACAGTGCCTTTGTAAGAAAAACGTCTATCGACGTACATTCAAACAAGCCAGACCAGTCTTAACTAACAAACAAAAAAAGGAGACCCGTTCACCGGGTCCCAACAGCATATATATTATTCAAAAGGGGGTCATGTATGTATTGTACCCCCTTTCTGTTAGTAGTTTTTTACATCCATGTTTCATTTATGTAACAAAATCTAGTTTTTCTTTTTAAGATCATCCATAGCAAAATAGACTTCAGATGTCAGCTCATAGACGAGCACTCCATCCTCGCCATCCAGTGGCCCCGGTATTCCGATTCTGCGGATGTAGCGAAAGCCGTTCTTAAGCAGCACCTTTGCGGAAGCGGCATTGCGCTCATGGCAGCGCCCCTCAATCCGCTTCAGCCCCAGGCTCTCTATCCCGAAGGAAAGCAGACCTGCAGCAGCCTCTGCCGCAATGCCCTGCCCCCAGCATACCGGATCAAGCAAATAGCCGATCTGAGCCTCCCCCTTCTTCTCATGCCAATGCTGAAACGAAACAAGCCCTGCCATCCGTTTCGTGTCTTGCGGAACGATCGCATAGTGAATGGAATCGAGGGACAAAGAGCCGGATTGGATTTGCCGGAACAGCCGGCCTGCCCGTTCCACTGGAGGTCTGCGGTTCCGGTTCATATATCTTATGACGTCCGGCAGCGACAGAAGCGCCCGCAGCGGCTGGTAGTCCTCCACACCCAGCGGCCGCAGCTTTATACGCTCCGTGTGAAGCTCGGGCAGCCCGCTGAGCAGGCTTTGTCTCGTCAGCATGTGCCTCCTCCTTCGATCAGCATGTTCCTCTCCCCTCGCAATATTCCATGCTTAATCCTGCAGCCCTCTATATACGGCTGTCCTCAATTCGCGAACGTAATAATCGAGAGACGGAACTCCGGCTTTCTCCGCCTGGGCAACGGCCCTTTCGATATCGTAAGGGACCCGCACGAACTGAATGGAGAACGGCGCATTCTCCTCGCTGCCAGGCAATCCCTCCAAAATGCAATACGACGCCTGCGTCAAATCCAGCGGATTGCCTACGCTTCCTGTATTAAAGAGCGTCTTCCCGTGGAGATGCTGCAAAAAGGCATTATGCACATCGCCATAACCAACAACGTCCGGTTCAAACCTTTCATTCTCTTTTTCGTCCGGGAGCGGATCGAACATCGCCAGCCGTTTCTCGGCCGGGTCCCAGGGCTGCACCCGATGGTATACGCTTTGTGGCGACGCATGCACCAGCCTGATCCGTCTTCCGCTCATCACCAGGTCATGATGAAAGGGCAATCCCGCAAGATACGCTACACGCTCGGGACCGAGCAGCTGCGCATGCCAGATGAAGTTGTCATCATCCCGTTTGGTCCCGACCAGTTCATCCCAGTTGCCGCGGACGACCACCTCGCACCGGCTGCGCACCTGTTCCGTCACTTCCACCGGATTCGGCCCTTTCCCCACCAGGTCTCCGAGACAAATGATACGGCTTATCCCCTTGTCATCAATATCCTGTACGACGGCATTCCATGCCTCCAAATTTCCGTGTATATCCGAAACAACCGCAACGCGTCCCATCCTCATCATTCCCTTTCTCAGCCCATGCTGCGGCTTCAAGCCGGACAGGGCAACGCTTATGATCAGAGTGCCGCTCTCAAGGTTATAAGCGAGACTTCAGGCCGGCACAGCACACGGATCGGCAGCTTCGTCGTCCCGACTCCTCTGCTGACATAGAGCGGCATGGCCTCCGCTCCGACGCTGTACAGCCCATGAACGTATTTGCGGCCCCCGGGCGGCGGCAGCAAAGCCCCCAGCAGGGGGACTCTGACCTGCCCTCCGTGGGTGTGGCCCGAGAGCTGCATGTCAAATCCGTAGCCGACAGCCGTATCGGCATAATCCGGCTCATGCATGAGCAGCAGCTTGAACATGCCGTCAGGCAGGCCCTGCAGTGCCGCCTCAGGGTCGGGAGCGCTCATGAAAATATCCTCCAGTCCGACGACCGCCATACTTTGTCCGTCTTTATGAATGACATAATGCTCATTTTTCAGCAGCGTAAAACCTGTCTTCTTGTATAAAGCCTCTACACCTTCCGGGATTCCGCGATAGTCATGGTTGCCGAGAATGGCGAATTTGCCCAAGGGCGCATGCAGGGAATTCAAAATCGGCACAGAGCCAGCCATGGATTCAGCATAATCATCCACGATATCCCCCGTGAAGCAGATCATATCCGGCTGCAGCCCGCTGATCACAGACGCAATGCGGCGCATATCATCTTCATCCTTGAAGAAGCCCAGATGCATGTCGCTAAAATGGAACACCCGCATATTATTAAAGCTGGCCGGGAGCCTCGGTAAATGGACTGTAAACTGTGTAACTTCCAAATTTCCCGGCTCCCACACCGCTGCATAACCTCCGGCCAAAGCGGCCGTTCCCACTGCAGCGGCGGCAGCCTTCTTCAGAAAACTGCGCCGGGATATCCGCGTTTGCCGCTCCGTTTCCGTGCGTGAAGCAGCCCTGTTGTCGGCACGTGCAGACAAAGCTATATCTTCCGTATCTGCCATATCATCCGCAGCCGGACGATGAATATGCTGACTTTTCCCCATCGTTCGTCCGTCACTCCAATCCCCGTCAATCCTCTTCTTTATCTGTTTGCTTATCTCCATTGAAAATTTTACGAAAAATGCTGTACATGGAAAGCGCATAGGTTAACGTAATAAAGCTGAAGCATACTTCCATGATGACAACCAGCCGCGCCGTGTTATCCCTTGGCGCAATATCTCCATAACCGACAGTCGTGAAGGTGGCCACACTGAAATAAAGGAAGGAAATAAACTGGCTTAGTGTATCCTCACCGATGCCGTCCCCCGAAAAGCTGCTGTCCCCGAACTGCTTGTACACGGTCGTATAGATCATCGTAAAAAAAATGATGCAGCAGGCCGTAGCCGTACTGATTCTGACCATCAGCGATTTCAAATTCACATGATCATGAGCGGATTCGGCTATTTTATTAAAAATATACAGTATGTAAAACACTGCTGAAGCCAGGCAGAACAGCAGAATCAGAGCTCTTAGCCCCCCGGTGCCGGGCACATAATTCCTGATGTCGATCAGGCCAAGCAGGTCCTCCGCCGTGACGAGCATATAGATCAGGATCGGCGCGAGCAGGACGGCTTTGCTCGTAAACCGCTTTTCAAGCCGGTAAAATCCGTAGACAAGCGCAATCAAACCGATAATGTTAAAGATCAGGATGCCGATATGCATAAGCACACCCCTTTCAGATGATGTACTCACCATTACCCGTTTCATCCCATATCCATAACCGGCAGGCTGTTTGCGCAGCGGACGGGCTCAGCCTTGCTGTATATTTTATCATAATTATACTTGAACAGACCAAACAAGGCTTTTGAAGCAATTCCATCCGAAAACATAAGAGGGTGTCCCAAAATGATATGCTTCCCATATAGTAGACAGGTGAAAAAACAAAACCCTGTTTCTATATGTTTGATCCATGAAATTACTATTTATGGTATTACCAGAATGTTATAATTTAGTTGAAATTTTTATTGTGGAACGTCATGCATGTACTAAGAAGGGGGTGGAAACTCATGAAGTTGATCAGCCGTATAATAGTAGGCATGGTATTTGGTGCAATAGCGTCAATTGTTGTTTCCTTTGTGGTTAATTTTCTCGGGGGAATGGTTGGATATACCAGCCTGAAATTTTTTTCTGCCGTCATTCCCGCTGCCATAACATTTGCTGTTATTGGAGCAATCATAACAAAAAAGCATTTTTCCAACATCTTCCTTTGGATCATTAGTGTAATCATAGCTTGGATCTGCGTTTTTCTTATCAATACGGTAGGAACCGTAATCAGAAGCTACCTTGATTTTGGTAGTTGGTTAAATGATCCGCAAGACTTAATCCCCTATGCTTTACTCATGGCAACGATAATGCTTCCAGTCACTGGACCGCTAACAAGGTACTCCATTTATCTACTTAATCGATTGCTTCACCAGCTTAAAATTGCATAACGACTTGAACTCACCAGTTAAATTAAAAAATAAAGGGTTTAAAAATATCCTGATGGATACCTCTATCAACCGGCATACTGCGATTACAGTAGTTGAATAAAAATAAGGATGCATTCCCCTCGGGGGACTACTTTAAATGAGTTTACACAAAAATATTGACAGACCCTTAAGCAACAACAAGGCGGCTCCTTACGAGGGAGCCGCCTCTATTAGGTTTTAATCTATATTTTCAATCCCCCATTCGCCTGCTTCGTTCTTAGTAAAGAAGTAGGTAATACCTTGATTTTCAATACTGCCGTCTGAGGATTTTTTTGCAAAGCGCACGCCTACTCTAATTTGTTCATCGACTTTTTCTATAAGATCCAAATCATAGAACATAAATTGATCGCTTTCGTTTGTGTAAAAGAAGCCTTCTCTTATAGATTCTAAAGACTCCTTATTCAAATTCTCTTTAAACTTTTCTTTGTTGTTCTCCACAACCGATTCAAGATTGTTCTTTAACTTGGAGATAATGTTTTCGTCAAAGAATCTGCCTTTATATTTGTCAAAGTCAATAGAGACACCTTCCTTAAAATCGGCTGCTGTGATGTCCTTAATTGCTTCTTGCTCGGCTGGGTCGATCAGACTTTCTGTGTTTATTGGTGTATTGTTGGTTGAAGGTGCTGGGCTTGTTGTGTTGGTAGGTTCTTCGCTATTGGAAAGAGTGTCAGTGTCATCTGATTTCCCGCATGCAGAGAGAAGTAATGCTCCGATTAAACATAGAGATAAAATACCGCGGGCGAGATTTTTCATTAAGTTGAATCCTCCTTGTAAGTTTTGGTATATATGTAAGAACGCAAGGGAGAAAAAAGTCGCATTTTAATATTGCGTAACGATACGCAATATGATATTATTGGTTTACGGTCCTCTGATGTAGAGAACTATACGTCGATGGGATTCGATGCACTAGTTTTCATATCCCTGCATCATCTTGACCGTAAATGATTCGTAACGATGCGTTATATAACACTATAACGTATGACCGTTTAATTTAAACTATTATTCATTGGAGGTTTTTAATATGGCAAATTTGGGCACAGATGGAGCAAACCTTATCAAAAAACATGAGGGATTTTCCTTGAAATTTTATGGAGATCCTGCTGGGTATCCAACAGTTGGATGGGGACATTTGATTACAAGGACTAAAACATATACTAAAAATACAACAGGTAATCCAAATGATTCTCTTCTAACCCAAGCACAAGCTGATGCTCTATCAAAATCTTTAAATCTAGGTTATACTTCACCAATTACTCAGTCTCAGGCAAATACATTTTTTTCTAGTGATACTGCAAAGGCTGTATCGGCTGTAAATGGATTAGATATTCCTACAGGTCATAAATTATCACAATCTCAGTTTGATGCACTTGTTTCGCTCACTTATAATGGAGGTCCTGGGGTGCTAACAACCAAAGATGTAGAAGCTATGCTTGACTATGGTCCAATATATTCAACTTTTGTTGGCCCACTTACGCAAAGTCAAATTGATAATTGTTCAAAACTAGTCAGCAAAGCATTTTCATATGATAGAAATTTGCAAAAAAGAAGAAATGAAGAAGCAACTTTATTTTGTAAAGGCCGTGTGTATACTCACAAATATCCAGTATATACACTATAGTTTAATCGTTTTAGACATAAACAAGAAAGGTCAGCCTAAAGGTTGACCTTTCTTGTTTAAAAAATTATATCACAGGCATTTTCAGAGTCGCTTATAGGATATCTTTACCTTCCTGGATATTTTCTATTCTATTAGCACAGAACTTATTACATAACCTTAATTCATTCACTCAGTCATTTTTTTAAGCTCAAAAATAGTTGCCTCTGATAACAAGATAAGCCTATCGTTATTAACAACAAAAAAACTTAAAGG